>JBDTOV010000049.1:0-32523 GCA_039933035.1 Ginsengibacter sp.
AAGTATATTAATTCCTGCTCCTTTAGGAAAATTACTCAACCCGCAAGGCGGCGTATGGCAAAACGCTGAGCCTGTTGATGAGAACTATTCCGCCGAGCTGACTTTTCCGCAGCTTCAAGGTAAAGTGGATGTATATTTTGATGAACGGTTGGTACCGCATGTTTTTGCGGAGCAGGAAAATGACGCATTCTTTGTACAGGGTTACCTGCATGCAAAATTCAGGTTATGGCAGATGGAATTTCAAACGTATGCCGCTGCGGGTAGACTCAGCGAACTGGTTGGTAAAAAGACTATAGAACTGGATCGCGATAAGCGCAGGCTGGGTATGGTATTCGCTGCTGAAAATTCTTTAAAAGAAATAGAGAAAGATCCGGCAACGCTGGCTGAATGTGATAATTACACCGCCGGTGTAAATGCTTATATTGAATCGCTTCATGAAAGTACCCTGCCACTGGAATATAAGTTACTTGGCTATTATCCTGAAAAATGGACGAATGTAAAAACAGCGCTCTTCGTTAAATATATGAGTCTTGAACTGGCAGGTGGCGAAAATGATTTTGAATATACCAATGCCAAATCCGTTTTTACGCCAGGGGATTTTGATAAATTATATCCTGTTATTATGGATTCGCTGGACCCAATAGTTCCCAAAGGAACTGTATTTCCAAAACCGGGTGTAGCAATAAAAATTCCTGCAAACGCTGATTCAGTCTATTTTGACTATAAGGATTCAGCCCAAATTGATGAACAAAAGCCTGATCCCAATAACGGAAGTAATAATTGGGCTGTGAGCGGTGCAAAAACTCAAAGTGGTTATCCCATTTTATGTAATGATCCGCATCTGGGCTTAAATCTTCCATCACTCTGGTATGAAATGCAAATTTCAACACCAACCTATAATGCATACGGAGTAACCTTCCCGGGTGCCCCGGCTATCATTATTGGCTTTAACGACAGTTGTGCCTTCGGTGTTACCAGTGCCGAACGTGATGTAAGAGATTATTATAAAATTAAATTTAAAGATGACAGCCGCAAAGAATATTGGTTCGATAGTCAATGGGTAAAAACTGATTTTCGAATAGAAAAAATAAAAGTAAAAGACGAACCTGACTACCTGGATACTGTTGCTTACACGATCATGGGACCTGTTATGTATGATAAAAGTTATAGCGGCGGGAGGAGTACCAACAATGAATATTATGCGGTACGCTGGAAAGCGCATGATCCCAGCAATGAATTAAAAATTTTCCCGCTATTGGATAAAGCAAAAAATTATAATGATTATCTTGAAGCAATAAAGCATTTACATACACCCGGGCAAAATTTTGCATTCGCAAGTAAAAGCGGCAATATTGCAATTTGGGACCAGGGCGAGTTTCCGGCGAAATGGAAACGCCAGGGGGATTTTGTAATGCCCGGTACAGACAGCAGTTACTTCTGGCAGGGTATGATACCGCAGGAGGAAAATCCACACCAGGTTAATCCGGAACGGGGGTTCGTAAGCAGTGCTAATCAATTACCGGCCGACAGCTCCTATCCCTATTATCTAGGGGGAAATTTTCCTCCGTACCGGGGATGGGAAATTAATAAAAGGTTAAGTAAAATGAATGATATAACACCTGAGGATATGATGAAGTTGCAAACAGACACCTATAATGCTTTTGCTGAAATGGCGTTGCCCATGCTGGTAAAAAATATGGAATTATCAAAACTTTCCGATGATGAGCTGATTTATTTTAAGATACTTACTTCATGGAACTTACAAAATAGTGCAGATTCAAAAGCGGCTACTTTGTTCGTGTTAACATGGGACAGTCTTGAAAACAAAGTTTGGAATGATGAATTCAAAAAAACTGGTCTTAGGCTAATGATGCCGTATGAAAGCACGTTGCTCAATAATATTCTAAAAGATTCTTCCTTTACATTTTTGGATGATATTAATACACCGGGAAAAGAAATCCTGGGTGATGATGTGACAGTAGCATTTAAAAGAGCTGCTGCTGTTGCAAAAAAAGCACAGGCCGACGGAAATCTTGAATGGGGGAAATATAAAGACACTAAAATTTTACATTTAGCCAGGCTGGATGCTTTTAGCAGGCTTCACCTTCCTATAGGCGGCGGCTCTAATACTATTAACGCTGCCAATTCGCAGCACGGACCAAGCTGGCGAATGATCGTTTCTTTAACACCGCAAACAAAGGCCTATGGAGTATACCCGGGGGGCGAGAGTGGAAACCCCGGCAGTAGATTTTACGATAATTTCGTAGATACCTGGGCGCAGGGAAAATATTTTACCCTTTGGCTAATGAATGCCGCCGATGCAAGTGACGTACGTGTGAAATGGAAAATGACTTTTAGGGGTAGTTAACAGGTTAATCAGTTCATTGGCTATCTGGTTTGCTTTTTGTTAGTAAGGATCTAAGATCCAATAGCTGTCGGATTCAACATTAGTGCAATTAGTTTTAATTAGTGCAATAAAAAATTTTATGAAATTTATAATCTCGATACTACTTACCATGTTATTAAGTTTTTGCGCATGCCTGTATTTCCCCTGGTGGAGTATCGCTATTGTTGCATTCCTGGTGGCGGCGCTTATTCCCGAAACACCCGCAGTTTCTTTTTTCTCAGGATTTTTCGCATTGTTTTTATTGTGGGGGATTTTAGGCTTTTGGATTAGTACCAATAATAACCATATTCTTGCTCACAGGGTGTCCCTGCTGATCTTTAAAATAGATAATCCGTTTATACTGATACTATCTTCCGCTGTTATCGGTGCACTGGTAGCAGGTTTTGCTGCACTAACGGCAAGCTATATACGCCCTTCAGGATTACCAGAAAGCAAAAGATAGATACGCATTTCTCATCATTCCAATTTTTTAAATGCAACATTCTCCCGTACAAAATTTTTTATTGTTTATCCTGTTGATGCCCATATATAGTGTATCGGCTCAGAAAATTGAAGGTAAGGTATATGATGAGGGAGGAAAGGTTCTGCCTTACGCTTCTGTCCTACTAAAAGGAACGTCACAGGGCGTAATTGCGAATAACCAGGGCTATTTTAGTTTTGCTTTGCCCGCCGGAAATTACACATTGGTTTGTATGCACGTGGGTTATGCCACGCAGGAAAAACCAATAGCACTGGATTTAAAAAATGTATCGCTAAATTTTTCTTTGTCGCTGCAAAACCTGGTCCTGAAGGAGATCGTTATCAAAGAAGGCGGGGAGGACCCTGCTTATGAAATTATAAGACAGGCTATTAAAAAAAGGCCTTTTTATGACAAGCAGGTAAGGGCCTTCGAGGCTGAAATCTATATAAAAGGAATTATTAAAATAAGAAACCTGCCTGCAAAAGTATTGGGTAAAAAAATACCGGATGAAGACCGGAAAGATATGGCACTCGATTCTACCGGAAAGGGGATTATCTATCTTTCAGAATCCGTTACTAAAATTTCGATGATGCAACCTAATAAAGTAAAGCTGGAAGTTATTTCAGGACGCGAAAGCGGGAGCAACGGATTTGGATTTAATTTCCCGGCTATTATTAGTTTTTACCAAAACAATGTAAACATGTTTGCTGCGAAGCTCAATCCACGTGGCTTTGTATCGCCCATTGCTGATGGCGCTTTACATTTTTATAAGTATAAATTCCTCGGTAGTTTTTTTGAAGGCGGAAAAGAAATTAATACTATCAAGGTAATACCGATCAGGGATTATGAACCATTGTTCTCGGGTATCATAAATATTACTGAAGGTGACTGGCGTATTTATAGCTGCGATTTTCTTCTCACAAAAAAATCACAGCTCGAAATATTAGATTCACTGGAAATATCACAAATACACATTCCCATTGAGCGGGATATATGGCGGATAAAAAACCAGGTATTACATTTCAATTTTAACCAGTTTGGTATAGACGCAGTTGGCGATTTTGTGAATGTGTATTCAAAGTATAACCCCGATCCCGTTTTCCCCAAAAATTTCTTTAATAACGTGGTTATAAAATATGATACGGCAATAAACAAAAAGCCAAAGTCTTATTGGGACAGCATAAGGCCGGTTCCTCTTGAACCGGAAGAAATAAAAGATTATAAAGTCAAGGACAGCGTGTATGAATTAAAAAAAGACTCCACCGTTCAAAATATTGATTCCCTTAAAAAGAAACAGGGAAAAGCAAAACTGGCAGAAATTTTATGGTCAGGTATTGACAGGACGCACTTCAGCAAAACAAATACTTACCGGTACGAGATAGATCCGTTGTTGAAGGTATTGCAATATAATACTGTCGAAGGTGTGGCCATAAATCCGTCTGTTACTTTTTCTAAATTTGTAAAAAAATGGAATAGGAATGTAAGTTTCATCACCGATCTGCGTTACGGATTTAATAACCATCAATTGAATGCATGGGCGGGATTTAATTTCAGCAGCAGGGATTTTGATTTTGATAAAAAATTAAAGCGACAATCATTGTATTTCGCGGGCGGAAAACGCGTAAGCCAATTCTATAAAGAGTGTGCGGTAGATGGTCTTGGCAATAGCATAGGCAGCCTGTTGTATGGCCGTAATGAATTTAAAATTTATGAAAATTACTTTGCCAAAGCGGGCTTTTCTAAAAAGTTTGAAAATGGCGCCGGCTTTATAATTGAAAGTGAATATGAAGATAGAATGCCACTTGATAATACAACTGATTTTATCCTGAATAAAAAATATCTTTACCGGTATACACCAAATTACCCGGTAGAAGTTTTATCATCGCAGTTTACACCACACCAGGCAGTTATACTTCATGCCGCATTTAGTATAAAACCCGGCCAGAAATACATTGAGTTTCCCCTTTCAAAAATGGCTATCGGATCTAAATTTCCAACGTTTACGCTGGACTATACGAAAGGCTTTAAAAATATTTTGGGTAGTGATGTTGATTTTGATAAATGGTCCTTAACCATTGAAGACGATGCGAATTTAAAACTGGCGGGTGCTGTAAAATATAATGTAAGAATAGGTGGTTTCCCGGATAAAAAATCTGTATTCATACAGGACTATCAGCATTTTAATGGTAACGTTTCCCATATTGCAAAAGAGTATATCCGGACGTTTCAGTTGGCGCCGTATTATGGCTTCAGTAATACTTCTTCATTTTATACGGAACTACATTTTGAACATCATCTCAATGGATTGCTGACTAATAAAATTCCTTTGTTTAGAAAACTTAACTGGTACCTCGTGGATGGTACCAATGCTCTTTATATTGATCCGGCTACAAAATATGCGGAGGTTTTCGTCGGTCTTGAAAATATTTTTAAATTGTTGAGAATTGATGTCGTGGCGGGATTTCAAAATAGTCGGCAACCGGTCTATACTTACCGTCTTGGCTTTGATGGGCTTTTGGGCTCTTCAATAAATTCAATGCGTTTCAGCAAAAGAAAAAAAGTAATTAATGAATGGTAAAGATGTAAACCTTACTTAATAAAATATGTTCTCTGTTATTTTCACTTAAAGCGCCGTCACTATGAAATGGATACTATCACTTTTTATTATTCTTTGTGTTAGCATGGCAGGCTGCCACGCACAGAAGGATCATCCCTTCGCAAAACAAAAAAACAATAATACGCTTTTGTGGGAAATAAGTGGCAATGGGTTAACCCATCCATCTTTTCTTTTCGGAACTTTTCATTTGATGTGTGCAGATGATATTCATTTTAGCGACCAGCTAAAAGAAGCCATGAAACAGAGCAATGAAATATATATGGAACTGGATATGGACGATCCGTCAGTATTACTTAGCGGGATGCTATATATGAATATGAAAGATGGCAAAAAGCTATCGGACTTATATACCGCAGCAGAATACAAAAAGCTGCAAAATTATTTTACAGATTCGCTGAATGTGCCATTGATGCTGCTGCAAAGCGCAAAGCCTTATTTCCTTGTGGCCTTATTGTATCCGAAAATGATGAATTGTTCATCGCCCCGGGGAGTGGAAGAAGAGCTTTTAAAAATTGCCAAAGAAAATAAAAAGGAGATTAAGGGGTTAGAAACGATGCAGTTCCAGGCGTCTGTATTTGACAGCATTCCTTATGAATGGCAGGCCAAAGAATTGCTGAAAAACATTGATAGCTTTTCAACATATAAAGATGAGTTTGATGAAATGATTCGTCTTTATAAAACGCAGCAACTTGATTCTATGCAAGACATGGTTGGCGCCAGTGAATTTGGTTCAGAAAAATACCAGGATCTCTTATTGAATGACAGGAATAAAAAATGGGTAAAGAAATTAAAAGACATTATGAAAAATGAAAGTGTATTTGTAGCAGTCGGCGCAGGGCATCTTACCGGTGAATTTGGACTTATTAATCTTTTGAAAAAGGAAGGTTACCAGGTAGAGCCATTGTTAAATAAATAATTGTCTTCCACATTGTCCCGGTAAAACTATTTTATTGAGTTGAAAATCTTTATGATTATTGGCTGGGGTGAGGTGAAATTACCATGCAGGCAATCTATAAAATAATATTAAGTGCAGCAATGGTGGCAGCAGGAAAACTGCCAGGTGCTTTCGTTTTAAAATCCCGTTTAAAATAAATTTTGCACCCGCTATTTTCTATAAATTTTTTTGGGTATTAGAAAAATGCATTAAAAAGTAGTAGAGTTACCCCTTAAGATCTTTAGAACTGCTCCAGTTTACTAAAGAAAAAATCACCTTCAATTTTTGCATTCTCATCACTATCACTACCGTGAACAGCATTTTCACCAATAGAGGTTGCAAATAATTTTCTGATGGTTCCTTCATCAGCCTGTGCAGGATTGGTGGCGCCAATTAATTTCCTGAACACTTCTACTGAATTTTCTTTTTCAAGTATAGCGGCCGTAATTGGGCCGCGACTCATAAAATCAACCAGTTCACCATAAAAAGGCCGTTCTTTATGAATTTCGTAAAACTCACCGGCTTTCGCTGATGATAAATGTGTCATTTTCATAGCAACGATACGAAAGCCCCCGTCATTAATCATTTTCAAAATAGCGCCTGTATATCCTTTCTCTGTGGCATCAGGCTTAATCATGGTAAAGGTTCTGTTGGTCATTGGTTGTTTTTTGGGTGGCAAAGCTACTGAAATCAATTCAACAAAATGCCCGGTCAAACTAACAATAAGTAATTTTCACAAACCAGACTCAAAAAAAAATTCTATTATTGCGCAAAACACGATGAAAGCTGTATTTGAAATATTACCAGGAAGTGTGGATGCAGGCAAGTGCGTTCTTATTTGCGAAATAAGCAATGAAGGTTTTTCCTATGCAATAAAAAATGAGGAACAGAATATGTACACAGGTGTGGCGATGTACTATTTTAACAAAGGCACAGAAAGTAAAGAATACGGAAACATTTTGCAGGATCTTATCAGCGCACAAACATTGTTTTCAGATATTTTTAAGAAAGTATATATCATGTATTCAGTCACCGAAAGTGTGCTAATACCCTTTACCTTGTACAGTTCTCTTGAAAATGAAAACGTGCTGAAGCTAATTCATGGTGACAAGCAAAACAATACCTCACTGCTAACCGATTTGATCGTGGAGAACGGAATTTATAATGTGTACCGCGTGCCGGCATCAATGGTGAATGCGTTCAGATCAAAATTTGGTGAGACTGTAAACATTCATCAATACTCTGTTTTACTAAAACAACCGGCGCTGCCCACCAATAAGTTATTTGTCATTTTCTACCCGCAAAAGATGGTGGTGCGTTTGGTTAAAAATAACCGCAACGAATTCATCAATAGTTTTTATTATGATACGGTCGAAGATGTATCTTATATTTTATTAAATATACGTACACAGTATGAAGTGGACAATATACCGGTTGAATTAGGCGGGTTAATTGAAAAGGACTCGGCCTTATTCAAAGAGATTTATAAATATTTTGAGCCGGTTGACTTTGCCGCACTGCCTTTGCCAAATAATTATTCAGAGGAAATTACCCGGCAGCCATCTCATTATTTTAGCCATATTTTTGCCATTGATTCATGCGAATAATTACCGGAAAATACGGCGGGAGGAAAATTAATCCTCCTGCTAAAATGCCGCATACCCGGCCCACGACTGATGTAGCTAAGGAAGGCTTGTTTAACATTATCGAAAATAATATTTCTATCAACGGTCTGAAAACACTTGACATTTTTGGCGGAACCGGTTGCATTAGTTATGAACTCGCTTCCAGGGGCGCTTCGGATCTTACCATTATTGAGAAGGATCCCAAAATGTATGCTTTCATACAAAAATCAATAACTGATTTAAAAATTGAAAATTGCCAGGTTATTAAAATGGATGTATTTCGTTTTTTAGAAACAACGGTTGAAACCTATGATTTTATTTTTGCAGGGCCGCCCTACGCACTAAAAAATATTAATGACCTTCCTGGAATAATAAGAGAAAAAAAGTTACTCAACGTAAACGGTTGGTTTATTCTTGAGCATACACCTGCGAATAGTTATGAAAAAGAACCTTTATTCAAATCATCAAGAAATTATGGAACTACTGTTTTTTCAATTTTTGTCAACAAATAATTAACTGATGAAACCGATTTTTATAACCGGAACGGGAACAGGAGTGGGCAAAACTTTAGTGGCCGCCATTGTTACGGAAGCATTGAAAGCAGACTACTGGAAGCCTGTACAGGCAGGCTTTGAGGAAGGTACGGATTCGTTATGGGTAACAAAAATGCTTACCAACAAAAAATCGGTTATTCACCCGGAGCTGTATAAGTTTGCCATGGCCGCTTCGCCACACCTGGCAGCGATCGCGGAACAAAAAAAAATTGTTATAAAAGATATTGTACACCATCTACCCCAAACAAAAAATCAGTTAATTATAGAAGGCGCGGGAGGTTTGATGGTGCCACTCAATAAAAAAGAATTTGTTTGCACCCTTATAAAAAAACTGAAAGCAAGGGTGATCATTGTAAGTAAAAACGAATTGGGTAGTATCAATCATTCATTGCTTACCGCGGCAGTTTTACGAAAAGAAAAAATTGATGTTGCCGGCTGGATATTTAATGACGACTATTTGAATTACGAAAATGAAATAGCCAGGTGGACAGGCTACCCGGTGATGGCTTCTGTAAAACATTTATCCGAAATCTCCAAAGTGAGCATCGGGATGGAAGCTAAAAAAATAAGAAGAAGCTTAAAATATTTTTTATGACTAAAGCAGCACTTAGAAAAATTTATAGGCAAAAAAGACGACGGCTTTCCGAACCGGAAATTGAAAAATTTACGGATTGTATTCTTATAAATTTTCAAAAAATACAGCTTCCGTACATTTCTTATGTACATACCTATATTGCATCGGGCAGTTTGGGAGAAGCAGACACTTCGGCAATTACCCGCTTTTTGCATTTTAAAAATCCAGGGCTGAAAATACTGGCACCCCGAATAGATATCGCAACAGGTAATATGCACCATGTACCTTTCCATGATGAAGTTGAATTGATAAAAAATGCTTTTGGAATTGAAGAACCTGCCACAGGTGAAACGATTGACCCGGAGGTAATTGATCTTGTGCTGGTTCCATTACTGGCATTCGATAAAAGGGGATTTAGGATTGGATATGGTAAAGGTTTCTACGATCGATTTTTTGCGGAGTGCAGGGTAGACGTTATTAAAATAGGCCTTAGTTTTTTTGAGCCTGAAGAGCGGATTGATGACATCGGTCAATTTGATATATCTTTAAATTATTGTGTAACACCGGGAGAGGTTTTTGAATTTACTGATACAGATGTTTAAAAGTTTTCGCTATATATTATTTCCCATTTCAATTATTTATGGCTTCATTATCTGGCTTCGCAATAAATTGTTCGATAGAAAAATATTGCGCTCCGCTACTTTTAATTTCCCATTAATATGCGTTGGAAACCTTGCTGTGGGTGGTACAGGTAAAACACCTATGGCTGAATACCTGGTACGGCTACTCGAAAACAGGTATAAAGTGGCCACTTTAAGCAGGGGCTATAAACGTAAAACAAAAGGTTTTGCCATTGCCGATGAGCATACTACTGCCATTGATATTGGAGATGAGCCGATGCAGCTTCATAAAAAATTTCCCGGCATAACAGTGGCTGTTGCTGAAGAAAGAGTAGTTGGCATTCCACAATTACTTCATGAAAAACCTGCAACGCAGGTTATCATTCTCGATGATGCCTTTCAACACCGTGAAGTGAATGCGGGCCTTAATATACTCCTTACAGAACAGCAGAATCTATATACCCGGGATTTTATTTTACCCGCCGGCAACCTCAGGGATGTGCGGAGCAGCAGCAAGCGGGCGCATTTCATTGTTGTAACCAAGTGCAAGCCGGACCTGGCTATAGAAGAAAAGGAAGAAATCATAAGGGAGTTGCATACGCTACCACATCAGAAAGTTTTTTTTACAACCATTGAATATGACAGCCCTTATCATCTTTTTACCGGGGAAACGAGGCTGCTGGAAACGGGCAGTAATATTTTGCTCGTTTGTGGCATTGCTAATCCAGGGCCATTGAAACAGCTATTGGTAAGTTTTTCAGATTCGTATGAAATAATTCAATTTACCGATCATCATATCTTTAATACAGAAGATCTTAAAGAAATTAAAAAGAGATTTTCAAAAATGACTGTTCAAAATAAAATTATTATTACCACTGAAAAAGATGGCGTACGGCTTGCTAAATATAAAAGTGAATTGAAAGACCTTCCTGTGTATGTTATCCCTATGCGACACCAGTTTTTATTTGAGGAAGAAAATCAATTTGAAGCCGATGTCATTTCATTTGTAGAAACCTACCACAACGATTAAATCTATGCAATTGCCCCCGGCAAATCAGTTTTCGTATAAGACCATGGCTTGTGCAAAAGTTACTGGTTTGATAAGAGATGCATCAGATTCCGAAACTGAATTTACTGCTGCGATCCCGCCAAGGGGTTGCCATCCATTGCGTATATTTTCCTTTATAAGCAACTCAAGATTTTCAATCCCTTTTGAACTGGTAATTACTACGTAATCCTGTACTCTGGCCATTGTATTTGTTGGGTTATTTGTTTGGTTTAAAAAAGGGTTTGTTAAATAATCAAAGTTGTATGCCATTGATTGTATTTTTTTGCGAATGTAAGGCAAGATACATTTTGAAAGGATATTTTCATGAAAGGATTGTTCAAATTAACTATCTTTTACTATTGCATGACTTATGAGGGGCCCATGGTATTTTGGAGAACCGAAGGGGCGTGTAACACTTATTAAAATTGTTTCATTCTGCCAGGATGCTAACATGTTGCTGTGCATAGACCTGGCCATTGGAAGCGAGGCCGGGCGACTTCGAAATCCGACACTCATAAGCGTACAGGCTGATGATCATTCCTGCTCACCGTTTTCAATAGGCAATAATATAAGTTAGAAAATCAAAGAAAAATTTGTGTAGTCAATTAACTACATATATATTTGTAGTCAAATAGCTACATAATGAATTTAAGACGTGATGTATTTCAAGCCATAGCGGATCCGACAAGAAGGGCCATATTGTTATTGGTTGCTTCACAATCCATGACAGCAGGGGCTATAGCGGCAAACTTTGACACAGCCAGGCCAACTGTTTCAAAACACCTGCAAATACTCACCGAGTGTGATTTGCTAAAACAAGAGCAAAACGGCCGGGAAGTTAACTATTACATCAATGCAAAAAAAATGAAAGAGGTAGCAGACTTTATTGAGCCATTCCGCAAAATGTGGGAAGACCGGTTCAACAAATTAGAGACCCTGATGAAAAATTACAAATCAAAGAAATAACAAACATCAATGCCAGGTACAGCAAACAGGGGAGTCGCTCAACAATGCATACAAAGATTAAATATTATGACAATAACATCATGTGGCTTATTCAAAATTGAAGAATAAAAAAACTGTTACAATAGCAATATGGAACAAAAAACAAAGATCAATGCCGAAGACGGCAAGCAGGAATTAACGGTTACGAGGGAATTTGATTTACCCCTGGAATTACTTTTTAAAGCATACACAGAGCCCGGTCTTATTGAGCAATGGATGGGAACGAAAGTGCTTAAATTGGAAAGCAAGAAGCATGGCAGTTATCAAATTGAAACGTCTGATTCCAAAGGAAATCCAGCATTCCGGGCTAACGGCGTAATTCATGAGTTTATACCCAACCAAAAAATCACGCGCACATTTGAAATGGAAAATACACTTTTTGGCGTTCAGCTGGAGATTTATCAATTTGAAATGCTCACGGACGACACGAGCAAACTCAGTATGCACGTGATATATGAATCGGTTGCGCAAAGAGACCAGGTGCTGAAGTTGCCCTTTGCTAAGGGTATAAATTGGGCACACAACCGATTAGAAGAAGTAGTCAGCAAACTAAAATAATATACTATGTCAAAGAGAAATAAAATTATCTATTGGATTGCCACCACCTGGCTTGCCTTAGGAATGGTGTCGACGGGAGTAGTCCAGTTATTCAAAGCGAAAGAAGGGCAAGGGGGCGTGGATATGATTACACATTTGGGCTATCCTGGCTATTTGCTAAACATACTGGGTATTTGGAAAATTTTAGGGGTAGTAGCTGTGCTTATTCCGAAATTCCCTTTACTAAAAGAGTGGGCTTATGCAGGTTTTTTCTTTGTGATGACGGGTGCGATATTTTCGCACATAGCACATGGTGATTCGATAAATAAGATATTTCCTGCACTATTATTGATCATACTTATTATCGTATCGTGGTATTACAGGCCGGCAGATAAAAAAGTCATTTCACTTAATCAACAAATGAAATAAACAAGTTCCACCGACGAATTGAACCGGGTAGTTCTTGCTACTCTTTTTCGATTTAAAAATCCTGCTTACAGAACGGGCAGGCTTTCCTGGTTTTCGCAATGGTAAACATTATTACTTTTGTATAAAAAAAAAACATATGTCAAACAACAGCGTTACTTTACACAGGATTCTTAAAGCAACACCGGAAAAGGTTTATCGTGCCTTTACCGAATCCAATGCGCTTGGATCATGGCTTCCGCCGTACGGATTTATATGTGTTGTCCATAATATGGATGTGAAAACCGGCGGGGATTACAAGATGTCCTTCATTAATTTCTCTACGGGTAATGCACATTCTTTTGGCGGAAATTATCTTGAACTCAGGCCAAATGAGTTCTTACAATACACCGACAAATTTGATGACCCTAATTTTCCCGGAGAAATGATCACTTCAGTTTGGCTCACGAAAGTTTCCTGCGGTACAGAACTCAAAGTTATCCAGGAAGGCATCCCGGCCGTTATACCAACTGAAATGTGTTATTTGGGGTGGCAGGAGTCACTGGAAAAATTAGCAAAATTAGTTGAACCCGAAATCCCCGATGCTTAACCAGCTTTAACCAAACTCAATTTATTTCAAGGTGCAAAAATGAATAGTATGAATCCTAAGGTTGATTGGTTTTTTGATAAAGACACAAAGTGGCAGAAAGAATATCAGAAACTGAGAACGATCGTTCTTGACTGTGGGCTAAACGAAGAATTGAAGTGGGGCTGTCCTTGTTATACGTTTGAGAAAAGTAACCTGGTTTTGGTACATGGGTTTAAAGAATACTCTGCGCTCCTGTTTTTCAAAGGTGCCTTGTTACAAGATGCGGCGGGTATTCTAATCCAACAAACGAAAAATGTGCAGTCGGGCCGCCAGGTTCGCTTTACCAGTGTTCGGGAAATAGTTACCATGGAGCCTACAATCAAATCCTATATTTATGAAGCAATTGAAGTGGAAAAAGCCGGTTTAAAGGTGAAACTTAAAAAGACTTCAGATTACAAAATGCCTGGAGAATTTAAAATTAAATTTTATGAAAGTCCTACCTTGAAAAAAGCTTTTCATGCATTAACGCCGGGACGGCAAAGAGCATACATTTTTTATTTTTCTCAACCCAAACAATCGAAAACCCGTGAGGCAAGAGTTGAAAAATATTTGCAGCAAATTTTGGATGGAAAAGGATTAGATGATTAGCGCGCTTATTATTTTTTGTAATCTAAAAGGGAAAACGCGAATGATACCAGTAAAATAACAATTATCTACTACGATATTTATCGGCACAAAATGTTGGTTGAAACAATTACATAATAGGTAAATGGGTAACAAGCAATATTATAAAAAATATGAACAACAGAAATAGCACTAAAAAAGAGTTATCATCAGAACAGGTTGACAAACTGCTCAACGAATTGAAAGCCCGCTTTGAGAAAAATATGAAACGGCATAACGGTATTGCATGGACGAAAGTACAGGCAAAACTTACAGGCAATATTGAAAAACTTTGGTCGCTCAATGAAATGGAAAGAACAGGCGGAGAACCGGATGTAGTTAGCCAGGATAAAAAAACCGGAGAATACCATTTTTATGATTGTTCAGCGGAAAGCCCTAAAGGGCGCAGAAGTCTGTGTTACGACTATGAAGCGTGGGAGTCAAGGAAAGATTTCAAACCGGAAAATAACGTTTTGGATATGGCTGCCGCAATGGGCATTCAGCTTTTAACGGAAGATCAATACCGTGCGCTGCAGAAATTTGACACATTCGATTCGAAGACATCGAGCTGGGTAAAAACACCTTCTGAAATCCGAAAACTCGGGGGTGCAATCTTTTGTGATCGTCGATACGACACTGTCTTTGTGTATCACAATGGTGCAGAATCTTACTATGCTGCCAGGGGGTTTCGTGCTTCGCTAAGGGTCTAAATTTTACAATATAAAATTCCTATAATTTATATTATGTTAAGTAGAAAATTGTAGACACGTTGTCATGTTAACAAAAAAGCCTCCTGTTATGGAGGCCTTATAGTTTCAGATGCCCGTTCATAACGTAAGCACAGGCAAATAAACGCAACCATAAAACTTTTATTTTACGGATTGCTATTTTTTTATCATAGTTTTTAATTTTTTGAAAGATTCTTTGCAATAAAAAACCCGGAGCTATACTCCGGGCCATTTTTCTCACGACTGTTTAATTATAATTAGTTTACAAACTTGGCATCCGCACCATCATATTTATCCTGGTACACTTTCACCTTATCATTTTGATCTAAACTCTCATAAATTTTCTGCATCAGGTTCACAATTGATTTGTACTTTGATTTATCAGATTTTTTATAGCCCTCATTTTCAATGGTAGTAATAGCTTTATCTGCGTAGGGAATTGATTTATTGAAATCTTCTTTTGATTGTGCATTAAGATCAGCTTTCTTCGTTACATCTTCCGGCTTGGTGCCTTTTATTTTTATAGCTGAGTCCCGTGTATCCACGCCCTGGTTATAATAATACTGCGAATACAGCCAGTTGGTAACTACATCGTTCGCATTGATCGAATGTGCTTTTTCAATTTGAGTTCCCAGGACTTTTAGCAAAGAATCTTTATTTTGAACCACCACGCCTTCATCGCCATTGTACAAGTAACCAAATATGTCATTGGCAAAATTAAAATGATACATAAGGCTATCCGGTTTTTTTGATACCAGCTGATCATATTTCGCAAAAAGCGCCGAATGATTTTTTTCCTCGCGATAATAATCGATCAACACCAGGTCGAAATAATCATCTTCGGGGAAAAGTTCCCGCCCGAGATTGGCATACTTCATCATATTGGCATCATCTTTTGCATCTTTGTAATGTAAAGTAAGCCACTGGTAAGGAAGTTCAAACGCGGCATTATTAGCCCCCCCGTCTTTTGTTCCGTTAATTTTTGCATCGGCCAATTCAATAAAATATTTTTGGGCCATATCATTTTTGCCCGCATTCAGCGCAGCCTTAGCAACATTTAAAACGAGCGTAGTATCAACAGTAGCAATGTTAGCCCATTTATTTTCGGCGATATATTGCCCTACATTATCAGCTTTTATAAATAAATTCATGGCATCTCCAAAACCCGGTTTATCTCCCGTAGGAGCTGCCTTATTAAATGCCGAGGCTCCCGCTTCATAATAGCCCGTATATAAACCAAATATAGCGGCGTACTGATCCTTCATAACGGCCAATTTTACCTTAACGTTGGCGGAATCAGCGATGGCTTTCTTAAATGCATCAAATGCTTCCTGGCGTGCATCACCGGGAACAAGATCCTTAAGTTGGGCGCTGTCGGCAATTGCACCATAAATTTTAGCCTTTAGGTAATTGCCTTCCCCTTCATCAGGAGATTTTGCCAGGTAACCATCGATTTCGGTTTTGGCTTTTTCAAGCTGTTTGGAATCCAAATAGGATTTTGCTTTTTTGAGATCCTGCGCAAAGCCCATGGTCGCAAAACAGGTAATTAATAAAGAGAAAATTAATTTTTTCATTTGTGTTTATTTATTGATTTTCAGATTCATTTTCCGCGTTTGGCAAAGATTTATTGTCATCATCTTCAGTTGTATCTGCAGGTGTATCCAACTCATTTGTTGGTACATCATCTGCAAGGGTGGCGTCACCTGCTAAAGAATTCTCTGTTGTTTCTTCATCTTCATGATCACCCAATTTTGTTATCGCCGCAATTTCATCTCCATCATCCAGTTTAATGAGCTTAACGCCCTGTGTGGCCCTGCCGGCTTCCCTGATACTTGCGATAGATGATCGAATGGTCACACCGGATTTACAGGTAATCATCAGATCCTCTTTTTCATTCACATTCAAAAGCCCTATCAATGAACCGGTTTTGTCCGTAATGTTAATGGTCTTCACTCCTTTTCCACCGCGATTGGTAACCCTGTATTCTTCAACGGCCGTTCTTTTTCCAAATCCTTTACTGCTAACTACAAGAACACTTACATCAGGATCTTCACTATTTACACAAATCATACCAACCACTTCATCATCTTCTTTATCTACCGAAATTCCGAAAACCCCGATAGCACCCCGGCCGGTCGGCCTCACTTTTTCTTCGGGAAAACGAATGGCTCTTCCGCTTTTCAGCGCCATCATTATTTCCTGTTTACCGTCTGTAAGACAAGCCTCAAGCAATTGGTCACCTTCATTTATTGTAATAGCATTTACACCGTTTTGCCGTGGCCTGGAAAAATCAGCTACCCTTGTTTTTTTAATAATCCCCTTCCTGGTACACAACACAATATAATTATTATTAACGTATTCTTCATCTTGCAAATCTTTAATATCAATAATTGCCCTGACTTTATCATCGGCAGGAATTTGCATAAGATTCTGTAAGGCTCTGCCTTTGCTTTGTTTATCTCCCTCTGTAATTTCATACACTTTTAACCAAAAACATTTTCCATTTTCAGTGAAAAATAATAAGGTATGATGGGTAGACGCTACAAAAAGATGTTCAATATAATCTTCATTTCTTGTACTGCTTCCTCTTGCACCCCTGCCACCCCGGCGTTGTTGGCGGTATTCAGTAGCCGAAGTTCTTTTAATATAACCCAGGTGCGAAATAGTAACCACAACATCTTCTTCTTCTATAAGGTCCTCCATGCTTATCTCATTTGCCAGGTAGGTAATTTCGGTTTTGCGTGCATCACCAAATTTATCTTTTATCTCCTGCAACTCATCTTTGATAATCTGGAAGCGCATACTTTCGTTACCAAGAATTTCTTTCAAACGGCCTATCAAAGCCATTATCTCTTCATGTTCTTTCTTTATTTTGTCCCTTTCCATCCCCGTGAGACGTTGCAATCTTAATTCCAGGACCGCTTTTGCCTGGATTTCGCTCATGGCAAAACTAGTCATCAGTCCTTCCTTTGCAATGTCAGGGGTGGAAGAATTCCTTATGAGGGTAATTACCTCATCCAAATGATCTAACGCGATAAGATAACCCTCCAGGATATGCGCTCTTTCTTCGGCTTTCTTTAATTCAAATTTTGTTCTTCTTACAACTACTTCATGGCGAAAATCAACAAATTCCCTCACGAGGTCTTTGACATTTAAAATTTTAGGTCTGCCCTTTACAAGAGCGACATTGTTAATTCCAAATGATGTCTGCAATTCGCTGTGCTTATATAAATGATTGATCACCACCTGCGCAATTACATCTTTTTTAAGCTCAATAACAATGCGGGTACCTTCCTTGTTATTACTTTCATTATTTACATCGGAAACCCCATCTATAATCTTATCATTGATGAGGTGCCCGATTTTTTCCGTAAGGGTATCGCGGTTTACCTGGTAAGGCACTTCAGTAATAACAATTTTTTCTTTACCATGTTTTGAGGTTTCAACGGTTACCCTGCCTCTAAGAACAACTCTTCCACGGCCCGTATGCAATCCTGCCTTCACACCTTCATAGCCATGAATAATTCCCCCGGTAGGAAAATCAGGGGCTTTTATAATTTTTATAAGGTCATCAATAGTTATATCCTTATTTTCAATGTACGCAATACAACCATCTACTACTTCAGTTAGATTATGAGGTAGCATATTAGTGGCCATTCCCACAGCAATTCCACTGGATCCGTTTAATAATAATTGGGGGATCCTTGTGGGTAAAACGGTGGGTTCCTTAGTAGTGTCATCATAATTAAGCTGAAAATCTATAGTATCTTTCTCGATATCATCCAGCATAGTCTCCGCTATCCTTTGAAGTCGTACTTCAGTATATCGCATAGCTGCAGGGCTATCACCATCCTGGCTTCCAAAATTACCCTGCCCGTCAACAAGTGTATAACGCATACTCCAGTCCTGTGCCATTCGCACCATGGTATCATAAATAGATGAATCGCCGTGGGGATGATACTTACCCATAACGTCACCGACTATACGCGCAGATTTTTTGTGAGGCCTGTTAAAGAAGTTACTCATTTCGTACATGCCATACAATATGCGCCGATGCACCGGTTTGAGCCCATCCCTTGCATCCGGCAAGGCACGGCCAACAATCACGCTCATCGAATAATCGATATAAGCTGATTTCATTTGTTCTTCAATGTTTACGGGAATAATTCTGCCTCTTCCGGGGCTATTATCAGGCAATTGATCTTCAGTAGTATCCATAATTTTTAACTATCGGCAAATATACTTTTTAAAGAGGGTTTTTCCTTGTAAAAGTTCATAAAAGGAACCTTTTTTTTCACCATTTTTTTATGGATTTGTGGAAAAGAAAAACTTCGAATATTCTTATTTATCCCGGTCTTTTTTTTGCTTTCTTTGCTGTTCGGAAAAGTGCTCCCGGGTTGCTAATTTTACCGGGCTTAAAAAAAATCGAAATAGGGTGCAAGTCTACACTTTTTATAATGTAGTCTTGAAGGGATTTATTGAAACCAATACAAAATGAAAAAGATCTTGATTTTTGGCGCGGGTAAATCAGCTGCCTGTTTAATAGATTACGTAGGCAGGACCTGTGAAGAAAATAACTGGCAGCTTTTGTTGTGCGATGCTGATCTTTTGCTGGCGCAATCAAAAATCGCAAATTGTAAAAACGCGATCGCCCTTTCGGTTGACGTTGGTAATGATTCCGGCAGGATTAACCTTATACAGGATGCGGATATTGTGATTTCAATGCTACCGCCTCACCTGCATTTCCTCGTTGCAAGAGATTGTGTTAGTTTTTCAAAACATCTGTTGACAGCTTCTTATATTGATGAGGAAATACAAAAACTTGACAAGCAAATTGAAAAGAAGGGATTGCTTTTCTTATGTGAAATGGGTCTTGATCCGGGCATTGATCACATGAGTGCGATGAAAATTATTAATGGTATAAAAAAGCAGGGTGGAAAAATTATATCCTTTAAATCGCATTGTGGAGGGTTAGTATCTCCTGAAAGTGACGATAATCCATGGCATTATAAAATAACATGGAATCCTAAAAACATCGTAATGGCCGGGGCCGCAGGAGCAATTTACCGGAGTAATAAAAAAACCGTTGAAATACCCTATGAAAATATTTTCAGTGATTGCAAAGATGTTGAGGTACCCGGTCTCTTCTCTTTAGCATGGTACCCTAACCGTGATTCGCTTACTTATATCAACAGGTATGGTCTCTATGATATTGATACATTCATCCGGACTACTTTGCGACATCCTTCTTTTTGCCGGGGATGGAACAAGATGGTAAATATGGGGTTTGTAGGTTTGAACGACCACGAAGAAATAAAAAATTGCAAAACATTCAATGAATGGTATCAGCTAAAAAGTGGCAAAACAAAGTTCGATATACTGCACGATGGAAATGAAGTCGAATTTGAAGAGCAGGTGAACTACCTCGGTTTACAGAGCAACCAAATCATAGAAACAGGTATTAAGAATTCAGCCTTTCTGTTACAAAATATTTTGGAAGAAAAACTTTCCATGCATCCTCATGATAAAGACATGGTCGTTATGCTTCATGAAATTGGATATGAAATAGATGGTGAAACCAGGGAAGTGAGGAGTTGCCTGGTGGTAAAAGGCGAAGATCAACAGCGAACCGCCATGGCAAAAACGGTCGGCCTGCCGTTAGGTATAGCCGCTAAATTAATTTTGCAGGGTAAAATAAAATTAACCGGTTTGCACGTCCCGGTTTTACCGGAAATATATGAACCCGTTTTAGCAGAACTTGAAATACACCAGGTGAAATTTAGTGAAGAGGTAAGGATGCATGGAACAAATAAAAAAACGGGCTGATGAAACGCCCGTCTTTGAAGCATATTAACATGGTGTAAATTGTAAATTGCTATTGCCCGGCTTCTTTTTGTGCATCAGCTTTCATTTGATCATTTGCAGTAATTAGAAATTCGACTCTCCTGTTTTGTGCCATTCCGTCCACCGTCTCATTAGTATACGCAGGTGCCGTTTCACCATAACCTTTTGTAGTGACACGTGCATCATGTATGCCTTTTGCCTCCAGATAATTGGCTACCGATGACGCCCTTCTTTCCGATAGTCCCATATTGTATTCTTCTGTTCCCCTGCTATCAGTATGGCCCTGAATTTCGATATTAGTATTAGGATACTTGTTAAGCACCGTAACCAGTTTATCAAGATTAGATTTAGCGGCATCACCTAAATCAGCACTTGAAAATGCAAATAAAATCTTCTCATTAAATTCAACTTTTATACCTTCTTCTACCCTTTCTACCTTTGCCCCCGGAATATCATTTTTGATTTCTTCGGCCTGTTTATCCATATTATGTCCAATAATTGCCCCGGCCGAACCACCGATTACAGCACCCAAAATAGTTCCCAAAGTTTTATTACCTGCCGCTTTGCCAATAATAGATCCTCCCACTGCACCTGCGGTTCCACCTATCGCTGCTCCCTTCTGAGACCTCGTGGTATTACAACCCGTGGATAAGAATGCGATAAACGAAAGACCCAAAAGTAAATTTTTAAAAAATTTCATGATTATTTGTTTAATGTGTATAAGGGGATTCAAACATTATACCAAACAACAATATATAATATATGAGTCTTGATGAAATATGGTCCGCAACAGGCATTTTGTGCTGACTGATTTACTGCTGTTGGCAATGTCCCGGCAGCAATGTTTTTATCTAAGAAAATATTCTATTTCATTTGAGAAATCAATGGATGGAAATTTTTCAGCAATCTTTTTTATTTTTTCCAATTGTGCGGCTAAAAATTTTTTATGCGCAGTACTTTCCTCCTGAAAAGGCTTATGATTAACCGCAGCAACAATTTGTTGTATTTCTTTCAATAATTTATTGCCCCCTTCATCAATATAAGCATGGCAGAAATTTTCAAAAACAAACGTCGTTGCCGCTTCGGTAGGATGCACCAGGTCATCTTTATAAAAACGATAATCACGCAAAACATCTATTATTAATTCGTAGGCAGGGAAATAAAATACATTTTTGATCGCCCCGGTTATTGAATGAATCGCTTCAATGAGTCTTGCTTTGCTCCTGTTATTTTCAATCACGCCGTCTCTTACATGCCTTACAGGGCTTATGGTAAAAATAATTTTGAGGTTGGTGTTGAATGATTGAAGATCTGAAATAACTGCTGTTAGTTTGGCAATAATTAATTCAATTTCCAATATTTTTTTTTGGAAAAAAGATGAAGGAGCCTTGTGACAGTTAGCGACAGGGATCTGTGATTCTGTAAAATAATAGTGATAGGAAGTACCCAATGTAATAATCACCCACGATGCGCCTTGCAAATACTGGTGCGCCCCGGATCGGGCACGATTGATATTTTGTAAAACCTGTTGTTTATCGGGTCCTGAAAAAATTGAATGATGATCCCAGCTATGCCATAATTCATGTAAAAAATAAAGATCGCTCTCTGCAAACTGCTTATTTTGAATATAGGATGTCAACGCCCCACTAATGCTCAACGGATCATATAGAATTCCATTGGGATTTTGCACCAGATCAAATTTCAGATCCTTCATGTGCTTACCAATCTCTTCACTAAAACAAGAACCGATAAAAAGAATTTTATCAGTATAAGATATTTTGATTGATGAAGAGGCGACCTGAAAGGGCAAGAGCAATTCCATAAAATAATATCAATGGAGAAATGAAAATCTATTTTAAACAAATATTTCTGATGCCATCCGTGAGCTTTCCGCAAGTGCATCCTCATTAATTTCCCGGAGGTAACCAAGTGATTTAAAGTACGGAATCATTAATTCGGAATTTATATTTCCAACGAGCTCGTCACCAGCCATGGGGCATCCTCCTATACCTTTTAAAGCGCCGTCAAAACGCATACATCCGGCGTGTAATGCCGCATCAATTTTTTGTTGCCAGTTTACATTGGTGGAATGAAGATGTACACCGGTTTCTATGCCGGGAAATGATGCGATCACTTTACCTACAACCGATGAAACCTGCAATGGACCTGCAATGCCTATAGTATCTGCCAATGAAATGATTTGAATCCCCTCTCCCACTATCTTATCAATCCATTCCAACACAATGTCCTCATTATATTCATCTTTATAAGGATTTCCAAAAGCCATAGAAATATACACTACCAATTCCTTTTTATTTTTATCACAAATTTTTTTAATTTCTTTTATGTACTCTAAAGAATGTACAATAGTGCTGTTCGTATTTTTCACCTGGAAAGTTGGAGAAATGGAAAACGGGAAACCGATATAATGGATAGTCTCAAAAACAGACGCTTCGGTTGCGCCACGCACATTGGCAACTATGGCTAATAGTTTGCATTTGGAATTGTTTATCGATAATTGACCAATGACCTCCCTGGTGTCGGCCATCTGCGGAATCGCTTTAGGAGAAACAAAACTTCCAAAATCAATGGTGTCAAAGCCCACCTGTAATAATTGATTGATGTAGGTGATCTTCTTTTTAGTAGGAACAAATGTTTTCCAGCCCTGCATTGCATCGCGGGGGCACTCAATTAATTTGATGTCATCTGCTTCATCAGCCATTAATTCAATTTAATAAATTCACAAAGGGAATAATTATAAAATCCACAAAATACGCCATTATGAAATGCCAGTATTTTACATTAATGCAGAACTGCAATTTTTCTTGCATCTATATTCAACCGTATCCTGTTAAAAAATCTGCGACGTTCTTTTTCCCCCACTACGCTGATAAGAGTGGATTTATGAAGTATATTTTGAAAATGCCTGTAGTTATATTCGGAAAATGCAACGTCTTTTGTGTTCATATAATTTAAAAATGTGTGAACAAGAAAAACTATTTTTTTACCATTAAGAATAGGCAAATAAGTGTTATCTCCAAGAATGAAATCGTTGATATATAGATTGAAAGGTGCTCCCTCGTGCGGGCCTTTACCCGGTTGATTTATTTTATAACCTGATTCAGCCTGCAGTTCTACATGATCAATTGATTTTTCGAGACACTCATAAATCTTCAACACATCATCTTCCGATTCAAATACGTTCGATTCTTTGTAATATTCAATTTGACGTAAAGTGGTATTTATATTTTCAACATTCCAAATCTCGGTTGAAGGGATTTTATTATAGGTTGCTAAAATTTTTTCGCCGGTCACGATTAAATCTTTTGCCATTATAGAAGCATTGAATAGGGTTTTGCTAAATGCAGGATAATGCAATATTGTTTTCATCCAAAAAAAATATTTAAAGGCAGCCAATTCCGGGAAATTATAATAGTGGTAAACCGGGATATCTTTAGGCAGAATAAGAAGTTCTTTCTGATCGAATGAACTAATTATTTCATGTTGATGAAGAAAATCCTGCAGGTATAATTCAAAATTAAAATCATTTGGGTCGGCAAGCTTACCACTAAAAACTACAGA
Organism: Ginsengibacter sp.; assembly: GCA_039933035.1. Lineage (GTDB taxonomy): Bacteria > Bacteroidota > Bacteroidia > Chitinophagales > Chitinophagaceae > Ginsengibacter. Next base: position 24,193 of record JBDTOV010000049.1, read on the forward strand.
ATCAGAATCAAGATGTAATAACTGGTCAAGAGATATTTTATATTTTGCACAAAGCTTTTTTATCTCCTCCAAAGCTATTGGCTTTTCTCCCCGTATTCTGCGATAAGCACTGTCGTTACTTATGTTTAACTCCTCTGCTATTGCATCAACAAATGAGATGTGCGGAGGAAGCAGCCCCTTTATGTGATTAAAAAATACCTGTTGTGCACCTGTTGAATCCATAAACTTTTTTTAGGTAAATATGACAAGTGGAACAGAAGGTTTAGTAAAAGTTGCAAAAAAAAAGATAAACTCCAATTTTTTGGTAAAAATAAATGAAGCTCCCTGGACATGTTTAACCCGGAAACTGATTAGTACTTAATACCAAATTACTACATCATTAATCAATTTGCTCCCCCCTTTTATCAATTGTAGGTTTGAAATGGTAAATATTCATAAACTAAAATCTACAATCATGAAAAAGTCGAAGTATTTATATACTCGCCATTCTGGCCGTTTCGCATTAATTATATTGGGCATTCTTACCTGCACAAGTGGAATAGCGCAGGAGAATCTTACTCCGGATTCAATTCCTGCAAAGAAAAGAATCTATAAAGTTTCCCTTGTCACGAGTGATCTAAAGATAAATTCGGGTTATTTGGCTAATCTCGGGGATTCAACTTTGTATGTTTCCCAATACCCTGTTTACCTAACTACATTCAAACCGGAGGACAAATATTCTGCTTACTCCTGCGGCCAGGTTCAAACGATTGAATTGAGAAGAAAGGGATCCGTCGGGCGTGGATTGTGGAAAGGAGCACTGGTGGGATTGTCTGCGGGAGTAATTGCTGGTTTTGCTTCGGGAGACGATCCGGTTGCTCCGGTCTATGATAATCCTAATGATCCATTAGGAACAATATTATCGAGTGTTTTTTCCAGTACAGCCAACGCATTCCGGATGACAGCAGGCCAAAAAGCGGCTGTTTACGGAATTACGGGTGCCGCTACCGGTGCGCTTATTGGAACAATAATAGGTGCAATAGCAAAAAAGAAATTTTTCATAGGTGGTAGCAAACAAAGGTACCGGGAGATGCGACAACGTCTTTGAAAAACATTTTCGTGGATCTAAGAACCATTTAAAAATAATTTACCATGAATTTTAATACTTTAATAATAAAAGCCATACCGGCATTCATCCTGTTAACCGGGGTAGAATTGGCTTTTATGATGAAGGAAAACCGAAACTTTAAAGGAGAAATTCTTTCAAGTCTAGGGCTGGTATTATGAAGGGTGTCGATTACTGCGATTACTAACGGTGTAGTGCTAATGGGTGGATGTGGGCTTTCGTGTGCCCTGTTCAGTGCAGCAATGATTTGGATGATCCTTGTAAGGGTGTTCAATTATACGGGGCATGGAAAAGGGAAAGTAAAACATGTAGATGCCGTTGATTATGACCGGAGCAATTTATCGATAAATCAAATCCGGCCTGGTATATTTTCTGGCGAATGGCATAATAACCATCATCTCTTTCCTGCCAGCACCCGTTCTGGGTTCTTGCCCTACAAGGTCAATTTTGCATGGATTATTATCTTCTCAATGCACAAGCTTGGCATAGTTTCTGCCTGTCATGATTCCAAAAAAGAGTTTCGAAGGAGATACCAATTAACCGGAAATGAGACTAAGAGAAAATTCATAAAAGAGAAATTGGGACTTGTCAAAACTCATACGAAATGATTCAAATGCAGAAATGTGTCTTCACCTTCTTCGAGTTGAAACGGATATTAAGATTTCATCCGCTGTTTCATTGCTTCATACAAAATGATACCTGCAGCAACAGATACATTTAATGACTCAAAATCATGCTGCATGGGTATTTTAAACCTGGCATCACAAGCTTTATATAAGGAAGGTTGAATCCCCTTGTCTTCACTGCCCAGGATAATGGCACAAGGTTCTGTAAAGCCCATATCAAAAATATTTTCATCGGCTGTCATTTCGCTGGCAAAAACTTTTATTCCATTCAAATGCAATTCATCTATTGCATTGTACAAATTCTTCACCCTGCAAACCGCAATTTTTTCCAGTGCGCCGGCTGAAGTTGCCATGGCATCTTCATTCAAGGCCCCCACCCCTTTTTCAGGAATAATTACTGCGTGTACGCCACAGATATAGGCGGTTCTTGCAAGCGCGCCAATGTTTCTTATATCAGTAATTCCATCGAGTAGTAGCAATAAAGGCGTTTCACCATTTTCAACAGTTAAGGAAATCACATCCTGCAAATCCTGGTACAGTATTTTAGATTTTACGGCAATACATCCATTGTGATTTTCTACATTGAAATTCCTTAGTTTTTCAAAAGGAACTTTGTTAACGGGTGTACCGGATTTGTCGGCAACCAATCTTAATTCATCGGCTTCGGGTGAATGTATCGTTGACAGAAGATAAATCCTTTCCAACTGTTGTCCTGCATTCATGGCGTCAATTACAGGCACAATACCTGCAATCAGTAGATTTTTTTTGGGACGATGCTGTTGTGTTCTTAGATTTTTCACAATAGGATTTGATTATTTAATAGAGATATTGTGGGATATTTTAAATGATAAGATTATAGGGTCATTGGTATTATTGCCATAATTCTTACCAATTTTTTTTGAAAAATGCGTTCCCGGTTTTAAGGTAATATTTCCGTATTCATCAGCACGAACTATACATTTTAATGCCACTATAAACTTAATCTAAAGATACAAAATAATAAAAAACCATAAGTCTTTTAAACTTATGGTGTCATTCATTATTTTCCGTTCTTCTCTTTAAAAAAAGAAATTTATTTTATTCCAAAAGCCTTCTTCACTTTATCTACATAGTCGAGTTTCTCCCAGGTAAATAATTCTACTTTTATATTTTTGTCCGGGCCGTTGGGTAGTTTAAAAGTTTTCGTCACCACTTCGTTTTTACGTCCCATATGTCCGTAAGACGCGGTTTCCTGGTAAATTGGATTGCGCAGTTTCAGGCGTTGCTCAATAAAATAGGGCCGCATATCAAAAATGGATTCTAATTTCTTGGCAATTTCGCCATCGTTGATTTTTAATTTTGAAGTGCCGTATGTGTTTACGTTTATGCTTGTAGGTTGTGCCACACCAATAGCGTAGGAAACTTGTACCAATGCTTCATCGCACACACCTGCAGCCACCAGGTTTTTTGCAATATGCCTGGTTGCATAAGCAGCGCTTCTATCTACTTTACTGGGATCTTTTCCACTAAAGGCTCCGCCACCATGGGCGCCTTTACCACCATAAGTATCCACTATAATTTTTCTACCTGTAAGGCCGGTATCTCCGTGCGGGCCACCGATAACGAATTTGCCGGTTGGGTTAATATGGTATTTAATTTTATCATTGAAGAAATGCGCATATTGCGGGTACTTTAATTTCATCCGTGGAATCAGGATCTTTTTTATATCATCGGATATTTTTTTAAGCATTTTTTCCTCGGTTGCAAAATCATCATGCTGGGTTGAAACAACGATAGCATCTATTTTCTGAGGTTTACCATCATCACCGTATTCAAGGGTCACCTGGCTTTTTGCATCGGGCCGTAAATACTTAATTTCTTTATTCTCTCTTCTTAATGCGGCAAGTTCTATCAATATACTATGAGCAATATCCAGCGCAAGGGGCATATAATTTTCGGACTCATTTGTTGCATATCCAAACATCATTCCCTGGTCACCCGCTCCCTGTTCTTCTTTTTTCTTTCTGTCAACGCCCTGGTTAATATCAGCAGATTGTTCATGTATTGCGGAGAAGATACCACAGGAATTGGCTTCAAACATGTACTCACTTTTTGTATAACCAATTTTACGAATAACATCGCGGGCAATTTCCTGCACATCAAGATAGGCTTTCGATTTTACTTCACCTGCAAGTACCACCTGGCCTGTCGTTACCAGGGTTTCACAAGCTACTTTACTTTGCGGATCAAATGCCAGGAAATTATCTATCAGGGCATCGCTGATCTGGTCGGCTACTTTATCAGGATGGCCTTCGCTCACTGATTCGGATGTAAATAAATAGGGCATATATATTTTAATTTAAGTGCGGCAAAATTATGGCTTCATATTGATTGAACAAAAAGCATTTTTAGTACACAACGGCATTGAATTAAATTCCTTTTTATAAATCTATAAAGTGGAATAAATAATATGCAGGCGCATCCTGGTAGCTGAATTATTTGTTCCATTTAATTTTACGCGGCCCGCCGAAATATTATTTAAGGGAAAATTGAAAGGTGAAATTAACTGGTTGCACCTATCCAGGTAACCTGTTTTATTTATGATATTATAAGGTGCCCGTAAACGTAACACTGCATTGTTCTTTCCTTTGGTAACAATTGACTGAACATAGCGGGAAATATTAAATACATATTGACTGATTTGATTGCCGTTACCATCATTTACTATTTTCTTAAAGCCGCCAAAATAGGATAAATCAGGTTGCTGGGTTGTTGTTGTAAAATCACAAGGGATAGGGATGTATGTGCCGTTTGTAGAAGTGTCTTTTGTGTCCAAATAAAGATAATTGGGTGCGGTTAGGTATTGATCAGAAGGATCAGGAGATGAAACCTGGTCAACAATTAATTCTGCACGATGAATTACCCGGTTAGGCATCCCGGTTAATCCGGGAATTTTAATTTCGGCATAGCTGCCCGGGGCGGTTTGAATATAAATTACACTATCGCCGTCTACCGGGTGAGTAAGGTGTGCGGTAATTTCAGAATTGCCCCTTTCATGAATAACGGAATTGGCTTCGCTGGAATAATTTCCAAAAGTAAAATCAACGACTGACGTATCCTTTACATTAGAAACCGAAGACCTGAAATAAAAGGATAACCTGGTGTCGGCATTACTAAGATTAAAATAGTTAATGGCGTTGCCTCCGGACAATTGATCGACAGTTATTGCAAAGCCTTTAAAATAATCAGTGAATGTTGTATCACTTTTAAAAATAGTTGCTGAATCCGAAATAAATTTTCCGGCAAAAGAATTGGATAATTTAATTCTCAATTGATTGGCCCCCTCTTCCCTGAAAGCATGAACAGAATCTACCAGCCTGGCAGGAATAAACGATTTTTCTCCCAGCAGTTCAGTATTATCATAGTTAAAAATATTGCACGTTGTATATGTTTTATATACACTATCGGGTTGAAATTTATCAAGCAATTTATAAACCTGTACTTTTTGGGGAGCCAGTGTGTCGCCGTAAGAATGTGAGTAATGCATGACCAACACTGCAGAATCCAGGATTAAACTATCCTTATCAGATGCCGGAAAGGCAAACGGATAAGATAGTGGCTTCAGTTCAAAATAAATATTAGCTTGCGTTGTTCCAAAAAACGGATCATTTGGAATAATTCCCAAAGCATGCAGGTCTGTACGATAAACAGAATCGCAGACTGGCGGGTCAAAATTATTGGCCACTACCGTCAGCGTTGTATCGAAAGTATGAATATTATCAACAACAGGTATCAGGTTTTCACCCAGGTTAGTAGTGTCTATTTTGGTGCATCCCCACAGTAACAGAATTAACAGTATATACGTTGGGAAGGTAGTTTTGAATTTTCTGATAAACACTGGGAAAAATAGTTTGAAATAAGGAAAATTAACGACGAACGCTATTTGTCCGCAAGGTCGGCATACAATTGTAAATAGTCTGTTAAATCTGATTCGGCATCATACTTCAATACTTTTTTCCCCCTCACTTTACTAAATTCTTCGGAAAGTTTTTTGTCTACTTTTTCCGCGCCAAAAGTTATTGCATCGGCATAAGTAGCGCCACCACGGAACATGGCAACATTGTTACCTTCTCTAAATGGCTCAAGGTCCTTTTCTTTTATATTCGAATTTATAGAAGCAAGTTTCATAAAATCAGCACCTAATTTTTCTTTAAATGTATTCTGCCCAATAGTGTAAATAATTTTGCAGTTACTAAATACGGGCTCCCTTTTGTAAGCTGTTTTAATGTACATAGGAATAAGCCCTGTCATCCATCCACTGCAATGAATAATATCCGGTGGCCATCCAAATTTCTTTACTGTTTCCAGGGCTCCCTTGCAAAACAGCACCGTCCTTAACGCGTTATCGGGAAACCATTTTTCATTTTCATCGTGAAATAAGGTCTTTCTTTTAAAAAGATCCTCATTATCGAGGAAATAAATTTGTAGCCTTGCATTGGGAAGCGAGGCAACTTTTATAACCAGGGGATAATCATCTCCATCAATAGAAACGTTAATTCCTGAAAGCCTCACTACTTCGTGCAACCGGTGCCTGCGTTCATTTATGATACCAAACCGCGGCATAATACAACGAACCTCCATCCCGCTTTCATTTGATTTAACTGCAAGCTTATTTACAATCTCAGCAAATTCGGTCATTTCCAAATATGGCGACATTTCGTTTGCAATAAATAAAATTCTTTTCTTTGTTGACATTTGCGAATAGTTAAATTAGCTTTATCAGTTTTTTTTAGCAGGCGGCGAAGTTACAATTTTTTTTTTGTTAAATCAGGTTAAACCCAATGTTGAACCATATTACAACGAACATATGATCTTATTTAAACATTCAAAAGATTTACAATTACACCTTAATGATATTAAAGCAAACAAGTTATCTACAGGTTTTGTGCCTACAATGGGCGCTTTACATGAAGGACATTTGTCGCTGATTAATCAAAGCCGTCGAAGCGCCGACATAACGATATCCAGCATTTTTGTAAACCCGGTTCAGTTTAACAACCCTGACGATTTTAAGAAATATCCGGCAACGATTGAAAATGATATTTTGCTACTGGAGGAAGGCGGGTGCGATATATTATTCATGCCTTCCGAACATGAAATGTATCCTGATGCGGCTTCAAAAAATAAACATTTCGAACTTGGCTACCTTGAGAATATTTTAGAGGGCAAATTCAGGCCGCGTCATTTCCAGGGTGTATGCCTCATAATAGAAAAATTACTCAATATTATTGATCCCACTCTTTTATTTCTTGGACAAAAAGATTATCAGCAATGCCTTATCATTAAAAAACTGGTTTATAATATTATGAATAAAAATATCGAAGTGAGGATAAGCCCGATAATACGGGAAACAAATGGCCTCGCCATGAGTAGCCGGAATTTAAGGCTAAATCAAGAAGAAAAAAATATAGCAGCTCAAGTATATAAAACATTAACGTACATTAAAAAAAATATAACACCCGGGAATTTTTTGCAGTTGAAAAAACAAGCAATCATCGAATTGGAAAATAGCGGATGTAAGGTGGATTATCTTGAACTCGCGAAAAGGGCTGACCTGGATATCGTGGAAGACTGTAATTATCCGTCGGAACTCATAATCTTAATTGCGGTATTTTTAAAAAATGTAAGATTGATAGATAACCTGATGGTAACAGGCCCATGTTAATTCTGTTTGTTATCTTGCCACCTATACCCATTTATGAAAAAGAAAATTTTAGCCATCGTTCAATACCTTATTTTTCTGGGCATAGGTATTTTTCTGATGTGGTGGCAATTGGGTAAAATGACGATCTTACAACGGGCGCAGTTTCGGGAATCTTTACTGCACGCCCATTACATTGTAATAATACCCATAACTATCATAGCTCTTCTTAGCCACATCAGTCGCGCCATGCGATGGAAAATAATGATAGAGCCAATGGGTTACCATCCTTCCACATCGAATACTTTTTATGCAACCATGTGTGGCTATTTTGCCAATACATTTATTCCGAGAGCCGGAGAGATTTTAAGATGCACGCTCCTGGGCCGTTATGAAAAAATTCCCGCAAACAAATTGATAGGTACCATCCTGGTGGAGCGTGTTTTTGATTTGTTTTGTTATTTTTTAATTATAATTTTTACCATTTGCATCCAGATAAATACGGTGAGTGATTTTGTAAAAACCAAAGTTTTACAGATAACAAAAAATACTGCTGATTTTCCCTGGTGGCAAACATTATTGGTGGCGGTATTGGCCGGATTATTTCTATTCTTTTTTGTAAAATGGATTTTAAAAAGGTATGCCGCCCACAAGCATATTATTAAACTAAAAGGGATTCATATAGGCCTGAAAGAAGGTTTCTATACGATATTACATCTAAAGAAAAGAAGGCAGTTCATCTCGCATTCGGTATTTATCTGGGCTATGTATCTCCTGGAAATATATATAGGATTTGGGGCGCTTGCTGCCACCTCAGGCCTGGGCCTGGGCGCGGCTTTCAGCGTACTCTCTCTTGCAACGCTCGCTATGATAATAGCGCCGGGCGGCATAGGCGCTTTTCCCGTGGCCATACAGCAGGT
>JBDTOV010000050.1:0-31696 GCA_039933035.1 Ginsengibacter sp.
TATGGAAAAATTAACCCTCTTCTTTACAAAGATCCGCGAGCTCACATTTTGGCAACGATTATTTTCATGGCGTACTGTAAGAAACCTAAGCTATGATGCCTTTGATGAGTTTACAACCCTGAAAAAAGAGATTAGCAATAACAATGCTGATTACGATTTGCTTGAAAAAAAATATACCCAAGCCAACACGCAGAACGAAGGATTACAAGCCCGGGTTCAATATTTCGAAAAATCAGCAGAAAAAAAAGACGATGAAATTAATTTATTGAATCACAAAATAGATGGCTTAAATTATACAAATGGAGAATTGAACAGGTCTGTTTTTAAATATGAAACAACAGAAGAACAAAGAACAGAAATTTATGATAACAGGATTATTCAACTCAATCAATTAAAAGAAACGCTGGAGACAGAAATAAAAAGATTGAATGATGAAAGAGTCCGGGAACAAAAAGACGCATTTGAAAAAATGAAGCGGCAATGGTCGGAGCATGAGATGGATGTGGAGCAGGCTTTAAAAATGATCTGCCAGAATCACTTCATCAAATATATTGATAATGTTCCCTTTCGGGGCAGTCCTGATAACACGATTGAAATATGCGATGAGTATATCATATTCGATGCAAAGTGCCCGTCCGGCGATGACTTAACCAATTTCCCCCGGTATATAAAAGCGCAAACAGAAAGTGTAAAGAAATATGCCAGCCAGGAAAAAGTAAGGAAAGATATTTTCCTGGTGATCCCAACAAGCACCATACATACCATCCACCAGCTTACCTACAACATGGGAGATTACCATGTGTATGTAATTTCAAAAGATGCGCTTGAGCCAATAATATTATCATTAAAGAAAATTGAAGATTATGAATTTGTAAATCAACTGAGCCCTGACGAAAGAGATAATATTTGCAGGGTCATTGGCAAGTTTGCACATACTACAAAAAGAAAAATACAAATTGACCAGTTTTTTGTAAATGAATTTTTAGCGCTTCTCACCAGGTGCAAAAATGACCTCCCGGAAGATATCCTGAAACAGGTGGTAGAAATTGAAAAAGCCGAAAAATTAAATCCACCTGCTGAGCAAAAATCCAGGCAAATACTCACCAGGGAACTCCTCGATAAACATCTTTTAATAAATGCTGAAGCGGAAACCAGGGAAGTAAGTATTCCTTTAAATTTTGAAGAAGTAAAAAACCTGGAGTGAAAAATACGAAAAGACTCAAATAACCGCCAACACGATTTTGCCTCTTGCATGCCCTTCTTCGCTTAGCTTTTGTGCTTCGGCTGCCTTTTCCAACGGTAATATTACGGAAACGACCGGCTTTATTTTTCCCCCGTCAATTAATGCTGCAATCTGCTCTAACTCTTCAGGATCGGACATAGCCATAAAACCTTCTACATGAATATTTTTTTCTTTGGCCGCTTCCTGGTTGTCCGGCTTAACAGTTGTGATCAGCCTCCCACCATTTTTAATAACCCGCAAAGAATTCTTTTGCGTATAACCACCTATTAAATCAATTACCAGGTCCACATCTTTTACCTTGTCTTCAAATTTTTCTTTTTTATAATCGATTACTTCATCGGCGCCTAATTGTTTTACAAAATCAATATTTCTTTCTGAAGCAGTACCAATTACGTACGCACCTTTCCATTTAGCAAACTGTACCGCATAGGAACCCACACCGCCCGATGCTGCATGAATGAGAACCTTTTGTCCGGTTGCCAAATGGCCGTGATCAAATAGTGCCTGCCAGGCGGTGAGGCCTGCCAGTGGTACGGCTGCTGCGTGTTCGTGATCGATAGATTTGGGCTTTAGACCCACCAGGTTCGCTTTCACCACCACGTATTCTGCATAGCAGCCATTTCTTGTGGGGTCAGGCCGGCTATACACTTCATCCCCCTTCCTGAAATTTACGATGTCACTACCTACTTCTTCTATTTCCCCGGAAACATCCCAACCCGGGATTAAAGGAAATTTCACCGGGAATTTTTCATTTCGTGGCCCTTTCCGAATTTTCCAGTCAATAGGATTCACGCCGGAGGCGTGCACCTTTATCAATAGTTCATCTGGTGCAGGTATTGGCACAGGGGCATCTTCATATTTTAAAACTTCCGGTCCGCCAAATTCATGTATTTGTATTGCTTTCATATCAACAATCTTTTTGTTTTGTAAAAAGAGATGCATGAATTGTGCCTGAAAATAAGCCAATGAGCATTGCATACATACATTTAACATGGTGCTATCATTAGGCGAGATAATATTCCCGTTGGTAATTTTCTTTAACTTTATTGTAAAGGGTATCTTTTAAACGCCAGGGTCAGTAAATGTTATAACTTGAAAGTATTAATCTTCGGGCCATCAGCTTCCGGCAAAACATATTTGTCACAGGCACTCCAAAATTTGGGTATCCATGCTTTTGACGGTGATGATATTGAAGGTTTATCGGCGTGGTATAATAAAAATGGAAAAAAAATTGTCACCCCGGAAAACGCAGATGAGGCCATTACCAATCATTACTCTTTTCTCTGGAGTAAAAAATTTCTTACAAATTTTTTAAGCAAATTTTCAACGGTATATATTTTTGGAGGCTCTGGTAACATAACCCATATGTTTGATTTATTTGACAAAATATATTTTCTTAAAGCAAATCCTGAAATTCAAAGAAAACGATTGCAGAGTGTTTTCCGAAAAAATCCAATGATGGATAGAAATGAAAAGGGTTTGATGGTATGGGGTGATTGGCTGGAAGAAGTGGCACAAAAAAAAGGCATCACATTTTTGGATGCATCACAAACACCGGAGCAAATCTTCGAAATAATAAGTCAATAAGGATACGGCTTCAATTTCAATATCAAGAGGTAAATAAAATATTACACATTTCCCGTTTAATCGTGTAGCATTAATCTAAAGACTATTAAGATTAAAAGTTTTAATAATTAATTTGCAACTGAAACCTTTATGAAATATCATTTTAAGCTTCAATATTTACGGTTTAAAAGAAATTGCACAGGTGCCGGAATAAATCCTTTTTTAGGTATAAGCGTTGTTGCATGTTCTTTCATTATCTTTTCGGAAGTAATTTTCCATAAAATAAGTTATAGCTCACTGGTATACCTACTTTCTGTACTCATAATGATTAGTACATTTGGCGAAGAAATTCGGAATGAATTCTTAAAATCTATCTTTCCACCTATCAAATTCAGGCAACTAAGACTTCTTGAAAACCTAATGGTTGCTACACCGTTTTCCATCTTTTTGATTTTTAAAAATCAATATCTCATAGCAATCTTAACTCTTATACTAAGCGGTTTGTTATCATTGTATAATAAAATGGGGTTAACGGGATTTCAAATTCCATCTCCGTTTTCAAAAAATCCATATGAATTTACTGTTGGGTTCAGGACGAATTATATAATTATTGTAGCCATTTGTTCCGTGTGCTTTGTTTCAATATATTACCATAATTTCATTTTAAGCTTATTAAGCCTGTTAAGTATATTTCTCCTATGCCTGACGTTTTATTCAATTGAAGATCCGATTTATTACGTTTGGATTCATTCCCAATCTGCAAAAGTCTTTTTAAGGAATAAGATCAGAATTGCCTTATGGTATAGTTTTTCTCTTAGCCTGATTATTTTGCTTCCGTTAATCTGTTCTTTTAGTTTTCGCATAGGGACACTTTTATTAGCGCTAATTGTGGGATTATTATATGTAGTACTTGGCATTCTGGCTACGTATGTTAATTTTCCATCGAAGAGAATACTCTCCCAAGACATGCAATTTTATCTTGCAATTTTGATTCCTCCATTGTTGCTATTTGTAATTCCAAATATGTACTATCAGGCAATTCGCAGATTAAAAGAATATTTAAAATGTTAATCATCAAAAGGCTTTCAAAAGTTTACGGGAAACACCGGATTCTTGATGAAATCAATTTATCCTTTCAGCAAGGTGAAATTCATGGAGTGGTCGGAGAAAATGGAGCGGGAAAGACGACTTTATTCAAATGTATATCCGGCCTGGACACTTTTGAAGGAATTGTGCAGTACGATCGTGGAATTCTAAGAAATGAGACAGGTTTTTTGCCCACAGTACCTTTCTTTTTTTCAAACATGTCTGGTTATGAATATCTGCGGCTGCTATGCAATGCACGAAGCATTGCGGTTAAGAATTTGAATGAATTTAATCTTTTCGACTTGCCATTAACTCAATATGCAGAAACTTATTCTACCGGTATGCAAAAGAAATTAGCCATAACTGGCCTGCTTCTTCAAAAAAATGAAGTGTTTATTCTTGATGAACCATTTAATGGCGTAGATATTTCAAGCAATATGGTTATTAAGGATATATTATTGAAGTTAAAAAGCTTGAACAAAATTATCATCATGTCATCTCATATATTTTCTTCACTTGAAGACTCTTGTGATTTTTTGCATTTCCTGAAAGATGGTAAAATTAAAGCCAGTGTGCCAAAAGGTAGCTTTGAGCTAATAGAAAATGAAATGAAAAGCAGTCCAAAGATGATCGATTTTATTGATTCCATTTATTCCACTTAACATTTTCTTAGAAAGGATATTACTTTTATTCAATATACTTAAATAGTAATCACCCCCTCACGTATTACTAATTGCGATAAGCTTCGCCAGTGAGCATATAACGGTTATCATTAGGCGCTTTTTCAGTTTTAGAGTTCGTGTCAATGACCATTTGATCCGGATCTGTCGCATTTTTTTTTTACTGCCGGCCATTTTGGTAAATTCCTTCCATTCGGATCGTCGTTATTTATAAAATCGGCAAAATAGTTTTTTAGGGTTCCTGAAAATTTAGAATCATCATCCGTGCAGGGATGATCCTTTACGAGGCATAAATTCTTCCGAATAGTTACACTCTCAGGAACACTTTCTTTTTGTACATAAAATACAAAAAAGCCCATTTTATCATTACAAAACAAATTGCCATAGCTACAGCTCCGTAAGGGTCTCCAATAAGCTGGCCCACCCATTTAAAAAATCCATTGGTTGAATATTCCCAATTAATAAATCTTCCTGACATATAGATTAAAATGGAGTTCATACCAATGACCCTAAAGAAAAATGACCAGCTTCTGTAACCCAATACATCGATGATATAGTAAAACAATGACAGCAACAGTAAGCTGATACCGCCAACATTTAAAACAAATGAACTGGTCCACAGATTTTTATTAATGGGGAAATCAAAATTCCATACAAGCGCCAGGGCAATAGAAATGATACCCGCCAGCGCGATATTGAATGCTTTCCTGTTACCACTACTATTGTTATTTTTTAAATAACTCCCGGTAAGTATCCCCAGCAACCCGGTTCCAATAGCAGGTATCGTTGATACCAGGCCTTCGGGATCATGTATCGTAAGGTAAAGCCTTCCCGGCAGGATACTCCGGTCAATATAAGAGGCGAAGTTGCCCTCCATCGTCAGGTCACCCATTGGATAGCCCGGTGCTGAATTGAACTTTAATAACAGCCAATAACCAATGAGCAAAGCACAGAACCAGATAACCTGCGCAGTTTGTTTCGAATAAATATAAATGATATTGGCAAACATATATGCCAGGCCAATTCTCCCAAGGACACTTCCAAAACGTATAGACGAAAAGGGCTGTACCTGGAGTCCGTTGTTATAAATAATTCCCAGCAAAACCAGGATGAGGCCCCTTTTAACCACTCTCCACAACACCTGTGTTTTGGATTTCCCTTTTTCCAATTCCCGCCCTACGGAATAAGGAGTAGCCACCCCTGCGATAAAAAGAAAAAGCGGAAATATAAGATCATAAAAATGAAATCCATTCCAGTCAGGGTGTGTAAACTGGTTAGCGATAACCATCCAGAAAGAACCGTTTGTTGCCTTAGCCATACCATGAAAAATTTCCTCCGCACCCATTATCCAAAACATGTCAAAACCCCTGAGCGCATCTAATGAATGCAGCCGCTGGCTGGTAAAATTATTTTGAGCGGGTATTAGATTTTCTTTACCTGGTAATTCTTTAACAGATGATGTCATGCATTTGATTTATAAAATTCAAGTTATTAAAAATGTGCAATAGTTCGGTAATAAATTTGTCAGCAATATATTTTTACCGGAAAAATAATTTGTAATCAACCTACGTTTTGTAATTTTCTGCAAACTATTCATGATGAGAAAAAATAACGGGTTTATTTACTTCCTTGCCATCATCAAATTTATAGTTCCCTATTTATTGCAAAGCGATGTTTACGAACCTCACCGCGATGAGTTTTTATATTTGGCACAAGGACATCACCTGGCCTGGGGCTTTGCGGAAATTCCTCCTATGCTTTCCATTTTTGCATGGCTTACTCATTTGTTCGGCGATGGAATGTTCTGGATAAAATTCTGGCCAAACATTTTTGGCGTTTTAACTTTTATTATCACGGCAAAAATTATTCAAAAGCTCGGAGGAAGATCCTTCGCCATTTTCCTCGCTTTCCTTCCCTTTATCTTTGGCACCTACCTTCGGCTTTTCTTCCTGTTTCAGCCCAATACGCCAGAAGTTTTGTTCTGGACCATGATTGCGTATAGCGTTCTCCGTTATATTCAAACCGGAAAGAATACATACCTGTATGTGCTTGGAGTCAGCGTCGGCCTTGGAATGCTTGGCAAGTATTCTGTTGCTTTATTTACCGTGAGCATTTTAGCAGGACTATTGCTCACACCGCAAAGAAAAATATTTGTCAACAAACACTTGTACTATGCCGGCGGCATTGGGCTGCTCATTTTTTTTCCAACCTTTTTGTGGGAATACAATCATCATTTCCCTATAGTGGTTCATATGAAAGAACTCAATAAAACGCAATTACAATACGTTAGCCCTTTGGGGTTTTTAGCAGACCAGTTATTAATGAATCTTCCCTGTGTATTTATTTGGCTGGGGGGATTGTACTTCACGGCATTTTCTTATAAAGGAAAAGAATACCGCTCGTTTGCATGGGCGTATGTTTTAGTAGTCATATTACTGCTGGTCCTTCATGGAAAAAATTATTATGCGCTCGGCGTGTACCCCGTACTATTTGCTTTTGGCGCTTACCACCTGGAAAAATTTTCGGAACACCGTTTAAAAATATGGAGGTACGTTTTCGTTATTATCCCGGTTCTATTGGGAATTGTATTTATACCCATTTCCCTGCCCGTTGCCAAACCTGCAGCCTTGGCAAATTATTACGGCGAAATGCACACGGCAAAAACAGGCGCCTTAAAATGGGAAGACCTGAAAAACCATCCCCTGCCACAGGATTTTGCCGATATGCTGGGTTGGGAAGAGATGACACAAAAAATGGCAAAAGCTTACAATACTTTAGATAGCAATGAAAAGGCACACACGTTTCTATTTTGTGATAATTATGGCGAGGCAGGGGCGATAAATTATTACCGTTACAAATACCATCTCCCGGAAGTGTATAGCGATAACGGAAGTTTTCTATACTGGATGCCCCGGCATGTCCACCTTGATAACCTGGTACTAATAACAGATGATTATGAAGAAATGCAGCATCCGTTTGTAAAAAATTTTAAATCTGCTGTTGTTATCGATAGTGTAACTAACCCGTATGCAAGAGAAAGAGGATCACTTATAATTTTATTTAAAGGTGCTAACGATGCAATGAACAAAATGTTTAAGGAAAAAATTGATGATGATTACCAATCTTACCAATGAAATCCTATTACTAAAAACTGCTAAAGAGTTCGTTTCTTTTTGCCAAAAAATATAAACTTGCAGGTAAAGAGGCTGGTTCTTGAATCATACCAACACCGGTAGTAAGACTCATTTTTTAAAACTTTCTTTTAAAGTAACCGTACGATTAAACACAATTGCTCCCGGCCTTGAATCTTTATCTATACAGAAATATCCATTGCGAACAAACTGGAACGAGGTACCCTCTGTAGCGTGCAAAAGATGTGGTTCAATCAACGCATCCGGTATTATTTCTAATGAATTAGGATTAATAAAATCTTTAAAATCGCCTTCTTCCATCGCGGGATTTTCTGCTGTGAATAAACGATCGTATAACCTTACTTCGGCCCGCGCTGCATGTGGCACACTCAACCAGTGAATAGTACCCTTCACTTTAAGGTCACTGGTGTCGTGCCCGCTCTTGCTTTCCGGAAAATAAGTACAATGTACTTCAGTGATACTTCCATCCTTATCTTTTATATAGCTATCGCAACGAACAATATAGGCGCTCTTCAACCTTACCATGGTATGGGGAGCCAGCCTGAACCACTTTTTTACGGGTTCTTCCATAAAATCCTCTCTTTCTATCCAAAGTTCTTTGGAAAAAGAAATGATACGGGTATTGCCAGGGTCATTAGGCAAATTCTCCGTAATTAACTCCTCCGTCTTATTCTCCTCAAAATTATCAATAACGAGTTTAAGGGGATGAAGCACAGCCATTGCGCGGGGAGCCGTCGTGTTCAGTTCTTCCCGCAGGCAAAATTCCAGCAGGCTAATGTCTATAAGATTGTCTCTTTTGGCAACACCTATCTTATCGCAAAACGTCCTGATACTCGAGGGGGTGTAGCCTTTACGCCTCAGGGCCGATAAAGTTGGCATACGCGGATCATCCCACCCTGACACATATCCTTCATTTACCAATTGCAGCAACCTGCGTTTACTCATAACCGTATAAGTCATGTTGAGACGGGCAAATTCGTATTGGCGAGAAGGAAAAATCCCCAGCTTCTGAATATACCAGTCGTATAAAGAACGGTGCGATACAAACTCCAACGTGCAAATGCTATGGGTAATGTGCTCTATGCTGTCGCTTTGTCCATGGGCAAAATCATACATTGGATAGATAACCCATTTATTACCGGTTCGATGATGATAAGCATGCTTGATGCGGTACATGAGCGGGTCCCTCATGTGGATATTTACAGATGCCATATCAATTTTGGCACGCAACACTTTTTCGCCATCTTTGAATTTCCCGTTTTTCATCTGTTCAAAAAGCAAAATATTTTCTTCAATACCCCGGTTCCTGTATTCATTTTCCACGCCAGGTTCCGTAGGTGTACCTTTTTCGGTAACAATTTTTTCGGGACTACTGTCATCAACATACGCAAGCCCCTGGCGGATGAGTTTTACAGCGAAAGTGTATAACTCATCAAAATAATCGCTGGTGTAAAATTCGTTGGCCCAGGTAAATCCCAACCACTTCAAATCATATTTAATACTGTCAACATATTCAGTTTCTTCCGTTAATGGGTTGGTATCATCGAACCGAAGATTGGTAGCGCCATGGTATTTTTGGGCAAGGCCAAAATTCAGGCAAATGCTTTTTGCATGTCCAATATGTAAGTAACCGTTTGGCTCGGGGGGGAACCTGGTTAAAATATTTTCATACTTTCCTTCACTAAGATCTTCTTCCACAATTTCTTCAATAAAATTCAAGCTTTTTTCTTCACTCATTTTTTGTTCCTTGTTTTCGTTAATTGACATCTCACTGTATGAATAAAAACAATCCAATCGCTTATAAACTGATCCCCACGTAAACTTCTCAGAATAAAAGTTCCTGGTTTTACAGTTTACTAATGTGATAGTGCAATTGGTTTGGAAATTGGTGGTTTCATTTTACGTATAAGCAAAGATGAGAAAGATTTCTATTGCCTGTTATAATTATCAGGGATTAACAAAACCTTTGTGAATTACCGAAATAATAGATGAAAAAGTCTATAAATCACGTCATACCGGCTGCAACAATTTCTGCTATATCCATCACTTTTATGCTTTCTTCCTGGTCATTCAGCTTTACACCGTCGGTAAGCATGGTATTGCAAAAGGGGCACGCCGCTGCTATAATGCCGGCGCCGGTTTCAAGAGCTTCCTTTGTTCTTTCGTTATTAATTCTCGTATTGCCCTTCTCTTCTTCCTTAAACATTTGTGCACCGCCTGCGCCGCAACACAATCCATTGCTCTTGCATCGTTTCATTTCCACCAATGCTACATCCAGAGATTCCAGTACTTTTCGCGGCGCTTCATAAATATCGTTAGCTCTTCCAAGGTAACAACTATCGTGATAGGTAATCTTTTTTCCTTTAAAGCCCCCTTCCTCTTTCATTTTTATTTTCCTATCATCAATCAAGTGCTGCAGGTACGTGGAGTGGTGCATCACGTCATAGTTTCCGCCCAATACCGGGTATTCATTTTTAAAAATGTTAAAACAATGCGGGCAGGCAGTAACGATTTTTTTTATATTATACCCATCAAGCAATTGTATATTCTGGTAAGCCATCATTTGGAACATAAATTCATTGCCCGCCCGGCGGGCAGGATCACCGGTGCACATTTCCTCTTTGCCCAATATTGCATAGCTCACACCCACTTTGTCCAATATAAACGCAAATGCCCTGGTAATTTTTTGAGCCCTTTGGTCAAAACTTCCCGCACACCCTACCCAAAATAAAATTTCGGGCGATTTATTTTCCGCCATCTTCTCAGCCATAGTAGGTACATGCATCCGTAATCTTTTAATGAGCTAAAATACAACAAACAATTTTGATGCGTAAACGCCGATTCTTTGGTTTAACACTTATTTTTGCGGCTCTAAAAATAAGTGAAGCTGATAAATAAAATAAAAAACTGGGAACAGTGGCCTTTTAAAATTTTATATGCTCCCATAGCCCCGGTATGGGCATGGTATATGATCCGTTCCCGTGCAGTCTGGTTTTTCACACCCAGCAACCCCAAACTTACTTTTGGAGGCATGGAAGGAGAACCAAAAAAAGAAATGCACGATCTGCTTCCGGTTCATTTGTGCCCGACCTATTTTAATGTAAGACCATCGGAAGACTTTTCTTCCGTTTTAAAAGAACTGGGCGAACATCAAATTAACTTTCCATTGATTGTAAAACCGGAAGTTGGAGGACAGGGAATTCTGTTTAGAAAAATTAACTCAAAAGCACAGTTAAAAAATTATCATGAGCAGGTGCCGGTTGAATATTTTATACAGGAATTCATCGCCTATCCAATAGAAGTAAGCCTTTTTTATTACCGGTATCCTAATGAACCCAGGGGGGTGATCACTGGCTTTTTGCAAAAGGAACCGATGCAGGTAACGGGTGATGGCATTCATTCGTTGCAAGAATTGATTTTGATGAATTCTAAATCGGGAAAAAGAATAGAAGAGTTGCGTACGCAGCATGAACACAGTTTCCATTCCATATTGCCGGCGGGCGAAAAATACATGTTGAGTTATGCAGCCAATCACAACCGTGGCGCACATTTCATTGATCTTAAAAATGAAATTGATGAAAATATCCTGGCTATCCTGGATGACATCAGCCATTCCGTTGATGATTTTTTTTATGGCCGTTATGATATCATGTGCAGTTCAATTGAAGATTTGAAACAAGACAGAAATTTTGTTATCCTGGAATATAATGGCTGTGGTGCGGAGCCCAATCATTTTTACGATACCGGCTATACCCTTACGAACGCCTGGAAAGAAATTTTGAAACATTGGAAAGTTCTGTATCATATCAGCAGGTATAATTATAAAGCGGGCGTAAAATACTGGCCGGTATTAAAGGGTATTCGCTTTAGGATGGAAACAAAAAAATATTATAAAAAGATTAAAGCTGCTGATAAAAAAATACCGTAAATTTTTAGCATATTACGATCTCAAAAAAATCCTCATGATCCTGAAAAAAATATTACCCTTATTTTTTTTTATTACTTCGGCCTCATATGCGCAGAGATATACCCCCCTGGACGAAGGAAGCAAGGTGCATTTTACTATAAAAAATTTCGGAATTAAAACCGGGGGGCAGCTAACAGGGCTAAAAGGTGAAATTATTTTCTTTACAACAGACCTTGCGGCCTGTAACTTTAACATAATAACAGATCCCGCAACCGTTGATACAGATAATGAAAGCAGGGACAGGCACCTGGTAGGGAGTGAATACTTTGATATAGAAAAATACCCCGAGATCACTATCACCTCTACCAAGATTGATAAAACCAATAAAACAGGATCGGGTTTTTATTATTTTACCGGCAACCTGAATATGCATGGAATTACCAAACCAATAGCATTTCCTTTTCATGCTGAAAAGGTCAACGACACGTATTTGTTTACGGGCGATTTTGAAATTAACAGGCTTGATTTTGGTGTAGGCGACAATAGCGCTGTTTTGAGTAATACTGTCAACGTATCTTTATCAGTTTTGGCTAAAAAAAGTTAACGCCTGTGTATGGCTCTTACAAAAGTTTTTTTCTGGGGAATGATGGTGAGTTTCCTTGGTTCCCTTCCTTTAGGCACGCTCAATGTGGCTGCCATGCAAATAAGTGTACAGGAAAATATTACCAATGCACTGTATTTCTCTTTAGGTTCTCTTTTAACTGAAATGATTTATGTAAGAATTTCCCTGGTAGGGATCAACTGGATCCGCAGGCAAAAAATTCTTTTTAAATGGATGAACTGGATTGCACTCGGCATTGTGCTGGCACTTGCAGTGGGAAGTTTCATTGCGGCAACAGGGGAGCATCATGCAAAGAATGTCATGCTCAATAATAATATGAACCGTTTTGTCCTGGGTTTACTGTTAAGTGCCATCAGCCCGATGCAAATTCCATTTTGGTTTGGATGGAGCACTGTATTATTTTCAAAGAATATTCTCCAGCCCAAAAATTCATTCTATAATTTTTATATAGTGGGAATTGGCATTGGAACCCTAATGGGCAATTGCGTTTTTATTTTTGGCGGCAAATACATAGTTGAAAAACTCAATGCAAATCAGAATATTTTAAATTGGGTAATCGGGGGAATTTTTGCAATAACCGCCATAATAATGTTTATAAGAATCCTGATGCATAAAGATGCCATGGATAAGTTACAGGAGAGCTAGGCTCCATCCCCGGTAGTTTGAATAGGCATTAATCAAACATTTTATGGGTGATGTCCGCATCGTGCCCATAAATATCATTGCGAAAATTAAGCTTGCCATCTTCGTTTACCCATGCTGTACAATATGTAATAAAAACAGGCACAGGCGTCTTTAGTGTAACAAATTTTTCATCACCGCTATTCATAGCTTCGTTTATTTTCTCATTCGTCCATTGTGAATTATCACGCAAAAGATATTCTGCAAGTTTCTCCGGCTCACCCAGTCGAACACAGCCATGGCTATAAGCCCGCACATCCTTACTAAAAAGGCTTTTTGCCGGGGTGTCATGAAAATAAATATTAAAACTATTGGGAAATAAAAACTTTACTTTTCCCAGTGAATTTTCACCGCCGGGTTTTTGCCGCACAACAGGTAACCCGTTTCGCTGCCCGGTAATTTCCATGTTATGATCTTCAAGGTAATTTTCGTTGCCCGCAATCGACGGCATAATTTCTTTCTTTACAATACTCTCAGGCAAATTCCAAAAAGGGCTAAATACAATGGTTGTAAGCTTGTCTGAAAATATAGTAGTACTGTGACCTTCATTTCCGACAACGACCGCCATATCAAATACTTTCTCTTTTTCCTTGTACATATGCAAAATAAACTCGGGAATGTTAACAACAATAAGACGTCCATCAGGTTTCCGGGGCATCCACCTCATGCGGTTCATGTTAATCAAAATTTGCTTTACCCTTTCAGTTACAGAAACATTCATTTCCTTTAAAAGAACTCCCGAAAGAACTCCATTCGTTTTGAAACCAAATCTTAACCCAAAATTTTTTATTCCACTTACCAGGTTTTCATTATACAACTCACTTGAATCCTGTTGCGGAATATCCCCGGTGAGGGTAAGTAATTTTTTGATCAAAACAATTTCCGGAGAAGATGTTCCCTTTTTCAAATTTTTAGCATCCCTTGGTATCGCAGGCCAGCCCCCCTTCCTGGCAATAGCAATATACCGGCTTAATTGTTCTGAAAGTAATTTATAGGGTTCATTAATGTCTGAAAAATATTTATCGTCAGTATGTTTTTTACTCAACATGGAATCAGCAAGATAAAGTGGATCTGCTTTTTTAAATGGAATAAACCGTTCCATCTCCTTTCTTTTTACGTAACCTTTTGCAAAAGTATTTCTCGTGAAACTGATAAAGTTTTCACTGAGCGACAATTCCGCTTTCAGAGCGACTCTATCGTGGCTGTGCACTACCAGGCTATCATCAGTCATAAGATCATCCATTGTTTTTTGAAGGCTCTTCCTGGAAACAGATGTATCGCCTGTATAATTCCTGAGGCTCCAGAATCCCAGTGCCTGTTCTGTTAATCCATTGGAAGAAAACCAGGCATACTGGTAATTGCGGGCATTGTAAAAACTACGGATACGGTTCGAAAGTTCCTTCTCAATATTATTTTTAAGAATGTAATTTTCAACATCAGTACTATCGAGAAATAAATCATTATAAGCATTTTTCTTGTTGATACTGTAATCTCTTTTGCTTATTTTCTTTTCTTCTAACGACGTATTACCACTATTACATGCAGTAATATACATCGCCATGACAAAGGCCAGGATGCAGATTTTTTTCATAGCCGGCAAGTACACAAAAGGCATGCCTAAGACCCATTTAACTAAAACTAGTTTTGAATGGTAACCCCAACATTTCTAAATTGCACGCATGCGAAAGTTTGAAGATACTTACCGGCATAAAGGAATGAGAAAGAAACTCATAGATACCATAAGGGAAAAGGGTATTACTGATGAACATGTACTGAATGCGATGATGGATATACCAAGGCATTATTTTTTGGATACGGCGCTTGACCACATTGCTTACGAGGACAGGGCATTTCCTATCCAGGAAGGACAAACGATTTCGCAACCCTACACAGTTGCTTACCAAACCCAGCTATTAGAAATTGAACCTTATGATAAAATTATGGAGATAGGAACAGGAAGTGCCTACCAGGCAATGGTTCTTGCTGAGATGGGCGCCAACGTTTTTACTATTGAAAGACAAAAAAAATTATTTGAACTCAATAAAGAATTTATCTTCAGGAAGAATTATCCCAATATTAAATTTTTTTATGGCGATGGATTTGAAGGCCTTCCCACGTACGCGCCTTTCGATAAAATTATTATTACTGCCGCGGCACCTTTTATTCCCCCAAAACTATTAGAACAATTGAAGCCAGGCGGAAAAATGGTGATACCCCTCGATGATGAGGGCATCCAAAAAATGATGCGCATTACTAAAATAACAGGTGACACCTATGAGGAAGAAACATTTTCGAATTTTTCTTTTGTTCCCATGCTCAAAGGGAAGAGTTGATAATTGTTGGCGCTCCGCAACATAACCCCTGTAAATTTTAAACCTCCTGGATCCTTTCTTGCTTCCGAATGCTACAATTCCTCCACAATTCGTGCTGCTTTTTGGGCAATATTATCCCAATAAAAAAAATGAAAAAAATCATTTGTAATTGACCGGCTTATGAGAGCTGCTTGCATCATCTTTTCTGAAAATCCCTCCCAATCAGCATTTCCGCATAATAATAATTTACCGTTGCAGATATCTTCATCAACACCAATAGCCCCATTAATGGTAGAGACGGCATTCAGGTTATAACCTAAAGCCTCCACCAGTTTTGTTTTAATTCCTCCTCCGTCAGTAACCGGATTGATGAAAACATCCGCTCCTTTAAAGTAAATAGTGATGTCTTCAACATACCCAGCATAAATAATATTTTTATTAGCGTATGCTTTTAACTCATCCATTTCTGCCGGCAGATTTTTACCGCAAATAATTATCTTGTAGTTACTGCTTAGCTTATCAAATATTGGGGTGATATTATTGATAATATTTTTTACCGCATCGAGATTGGGCTGGTAGTCCAGGGCGCCATTAAAAAGATATAAGACCGTATTTTCTTCCAATGAATATTCCTTTAACAATTCACTCTTCGCCTTTAGTCGCTCACTCAAAGAAGGGGCTATATTCCATGAAATACCAAAGGTAATTACGGTTGTTTTTTGAGGTGTCAATTTATATTGGTCTATAAAATATTGCCTGTCTTTTTCTGTAATACAAAAAGTAAAATCAGCTCGGCTATGAATATATTTTTCATAACGCCACAAAATTTTCCACCACCATCGGCCGGTTGTTTTGAATCTTTCTGATTCAATATTATGGGAGTGAACAATAAGCTTTACTTTACAATATTTTTTTAACAGGAGTGCCAGCCACCCATAATACGGATGTTCAAGAATAATGTGAGAAATATTATGTTGCCTGATTATTTTTCTCAACAATCTAAAATAAAAAATATTGATATACCTAAGCTGGCTGTTGCCAAGTTTATTGATAATGGTGTAAGGCGCCGCTGCCGCAGCATTGGCTCTAACCGTAACACAATACAACGTATGATATTTAGAAAAATATTCATTAAAATTTGCTATCCCCTTCTGGCCACCGAACTTTGCAGGAAAAATTTTGTAAGAAACAATACTGAGCACATTTGCCATGAATAAAAAACTTTAATCCAACAAATTAATATTATTTTGGTGATAGTAATTTGAAACTATTTTCGCATGAAGGTAATTGCATTTTTTTCACGGCTGACCATCATTTGCAATATGGCTTTTTTACTTTTCATTTTTCTTGGTAAAATGGAAGCCAGGAAACCGGCAACACAAGCTGTGGATACGGTTGCAGCGGTTTCATACTTTAAGGATGTTATTATTACATTGGGTGTTCTTGCGATAATCATTAACCTGCTCATGTGTCTCGTTTATTCCGTAGTCGTGATTACAGGCAGGCAAAAACTGCTTCCAAGATGGCTGGCAATTGTAAATCTGCTCTTCTTAATTTTGCAATTTTTATATTTCTTTTACAGGTAAACGATAGTCCCCGGCAAAGAATTTGAAACATCTGCTACCCCAGGTTGGACCAGCTTTTTTCTTTTATCATGGCAGCCACGATTTTGTCGATAGGCAAGGTAACGCTCGCAGCCGAAAAATTCTCCCACTTAATGAATCGAAATGTTTCAATTTCATTAGTTTCTTTATAATTTTTTAGCTGGTCTTCATCAAAATCAAATTCCTTATTTCGGAGAGGAGCCGTAATTGGCCCGAGTGCTTTTACAAAATAGTAAATGGAAATGATCTGATCTGCGGGGTTGAATGCGCTCATCTGGAAATAATCCGTAGTGTAAATATGGTCGTCAATTTGTACGTCAAGATTCATTTCTTCTTTAAATTCTCTTTTAAGGCAATCTCTTGTACCTTCACCCAATTCAAGGCCTCCCCCCGGAAATTTTGTATAATAATTTCCCCTTATAAATTCATCACTTACCAGCACCTGTTTTTTTTCATTGATCAATAACCCGTACACCCGAATAGTGAACATAGATTAAATATTTAAATCAATTGCCCCTTTAAAAACGAGTTCCGCAGGGCCGCTAAGCCAGATATTTTTAAATTCTTTCTCACTTATTTTATCAAACTCTACACTTAGTTTACCGCCTTTGGTTTTCACTTCCACCCGGTTAAATCCATTATCATTGTGCGCGGAGACTAATGCCGCAGCGGTAACCCCGGTGCCGCAACTCAATGTTTCATCTTCAACCCCGCGTTCATAAGTACGTACATAAATGGTATCATCGTTCAGTGTCTCTACAAAATTTACATTAATGCCTTCCTCTTCAAACTCCTTACTGTTACGAATTTCCCTGCCTTCCGCAACTACATCAATCTCCATCACATCCGGCACATTTTTTACATAATGAGGCGAACCTGTATCGAGCACATAGTGCATATAAGAAAATTCCGCATCCTTTACGTCTTTCATTTTCAGCCTTACGTCGCCGTTAAAATCTATTTCCGCCTGATGCATCCCATCAATTGCGGTAAAGTGATATCTTGTTTTTTTTATGCCCATTAGTGCTGCGAATTTAAGGATACATCTTCCTCCATTTCCACACATAGAACTTTCGTTACCATCGGCATTAAAATATTTCATTTCAAAATCAAAGCCTTCTTTTTCATTGAGCAACATCAGCCCGTCTGCACCAATGCCAAAGCGCCTGTGACATAAAAAATGCACCTGCCTGGTGGAAACATCACTGTAAATATTCGCCCGGTTATCCAGCAGAATAAAATCATTTCCCGTGCCCTGGTATTTATAAAATTCAATTTTCATCTTACAATTTTTCTGATATTATTTCTAAAGTTTTTTTTATCAATTTCTCAACAACAGCGGTTCCGTCTGCGCTAAAAGTTTTGTGAATGCGGTTTGCAACAATCGCGTTTAAAGAAAGGCAATTATGGCGTAAAACCTTCCCCATCCCATATATCGCTGACGTTTCCATCTCAAAATTAGTGATACGATAATGTCCAAATTCAAAACCAGTTAACCGGTCAATTAGTTGCGGATTGGTAAGTCCAATCCGAAGCACCCTGCCCTGCGGCCCATAAAATCCCGGGCACGTAACCGTTATTCCCTGGTGATACCCTTCCACAAAATGTTTTATCAACGACATGGATGCTCCTGCAATATAAGGATAACTGAAGCGGCCGTGAAGTTGTGTTTGTGTAACAAATGAATGCAATAATTGTTTTTCTTCTTCATTATTTTCATGAACATAAAAGTTCATCAGGTTATCAATGCCAAGCCCATGCGTGCTGGCGACAAAACTATCCACGGGCACATCGCCCTGGAGTGATCCAGAAGTTCCGATACGGATGATATTTAAATGTTTCAATTCATTTTTAATAATCCTGGTAGAAAAATCAATATTTATCAACGCATCCAGCTCGTTTAATACAATATCGATATTATCTGTACCAATACCAGTACTTACTACCGAAATTCTTTTTGTGCCGAGCCAACCAGTATGGGTGATAAACTCGCGGTGGTTCCTTACTACTTCTACTTTGTCAAAGTATTTACTTACTTGTGTTACCCTGGCCGGGTCGCCAACAGTGATGATATTTTCAGCAATCTCATCCGGCCGGGCATCGAGGTGGTAAATAGCGCCGCGATCGTTAATGATCAATTCTGATTCTGCTATAGGTTGCATAAATTATTATTGTGGCGTGGCGAATAGATGTTCTGACAATTTTACCTGGATTAAAATACCAGGCTTTTACAAAAGTCCCGAATTTCGCATATTACGATTGAAAATTTCTAAAAAAAAATTTATTACTTTTGTGCCCTTCAAAAAAGGTCCTGTGGCCGAGTGGTCAGGCAGAGCTCTGCAAAAGCTTCCACAGCGGTTCGAATCCGCTCGGGACCTCTAAATTAAGGATCATAGGAATGTGGTCCTTACTCATTCTTACTCAGTTTTACAATTACTCGTTGATTTTCAGTTATTTGTAACATCACCATCCCATTTACGATTTTTAACTTTACAGAAGCAGATACAATTTAAATCGACCAAAAAATCGACCAAAAAAGTTTATAAGGTGTTACCATAGCATTTTGAATCGATTTCCAGGTCTTAAAAAAGATAGTTATGCTTTTACCTATTAAATTAATATGCAGTAAGCGTGTTCGGAAGGATGGTACGAATTCTATTTATGTTCAGTATTGCTTTCGTCCTGACAAACGTATATTATTAAGTACTGAAATCAGCATCCCGGTCCGTTACTGGCATAAGAAGCTTTTACGCATTTCAAATGATTTGCCAGCCATCTATGGTAATTATGAATCATTTAATGAAAGACTTGGGGCGCTGGTTCGGATAGCAGAGGATTTGATATCTTTTACGAAAAAAAAGAATATTGAGGATTCATTAAGCTTTATTAAAAAAACTTTCCACCCAAACCTGGATATCGCTTCATTGGAAAATATAGCCGTAGAAACTAAGTTGTTGGAAGCAAAAAATAATAACAAACTTAATCTGGATTTATATTATCAGATCGATGATTACATAAAATCAAAGGAAAAAAAAGTTTGTAAAGACATGCCAAGGATTTATCGAAATATGAAAGAGCATTTAAAAGGATTTGAAGAATTTAGGCAAGTGCCAATTACTTTTGATTGCCTGGATCTGAATTTTTATGAGGAGTTCGTTGACTTTCTAACTTTCGACTATATTCAAAGACGTAGGAAAATCCATATAACAGGCTTGAAAGTAAATACAATTGGGAAGACAATTAAACAATTCCGAACCTTTTTAAGAAACCGGATGAGAAAAAAAATTATACCTCTGATTGATATGGATGGATGGACAATTTTGGAGGAAGAGGTAGATGCTGTTTACCTTTCAATGGAAGAAATAAATTTGATTTACGCTCTTGATTTATCGAATTGCCCGCACCTGATCAATTATCGTGATGATTTTGTACTTGGGTGTTTAACAGGGCTTAGATTTTCGGACTTTTCCGAACTTGTGAAAGACGATGTAAGAAAAGACATGCTTTATAAAAAACAAAATAAATCAGATCATTGGGTGGTAATACCATTAAGAGACGAAGCACTGAAAATTCTTAAAAACAGGTTTAATAAAAATATTGGCATTTTAACAAATGCAGAATTTAACAGGCATATTAAAACAATAATAAAATTGGCAGGTATTACAGAGCCCATTAAGTTTTCTCACAAGAAACAAGGAAAGGATATTATAGAAATTAAACCGAAATATACCTTGGTAACATCTCATACCTGCAGAAGATCGTTTTGTACAAATGAATTCTTAGCAGGCACACCTGTAGAACTGATTATGAAAATTAGCGGTCATAAAAGTGTAAAGGACTTTTATAAATATATCCGAATTACGCCTGTAGAGGCTGGGCAGAAAATTAAAGAACTTTGGGTGAATAGAGGAGGTATGAGTGCATTCAATGAAAAAAAGAGAATACCTTCGATACGAAGAAGAGTAATTGTTTAAAAAAAGGGATTGCGTCGAAGCAAAAGAATTTTCCATTAGAACATAATGGTGTTGCAGTCCTTACAACCGACAACATCAAATACTAGGTAAACCGACTCCGTTTATTGTCCGTAAAACGACTTCCTTAAAGGGTAAGTCAACAGAGATATAAATATATATCTAAGAATTTATATTGGGATATTTAATTTATAGTGCTTCGGGCTTATGCAGGTTAAGAACATGCTTACTCGTACACTTTGACGTATATCGGTAAAACCTCGAGGTAGTTTATTTGAAACGGATATAACTGTCATTTCCTATTTAAGTCGCAGGTTCATGGATTATTACCATCTGGTTAAATACCAAGTTTCAAAAAAAAGGATTGGTTTTAATAGCTGAAATTAATCAAACAAAAAATTTATGCATAGTCATTTTGATAGCCGGAGACACATGATCGAGGGAGCAAGTCCCGTCCGGTCCGCTTAAGTCAGTTTCAAAACAAACCAGAAGCCTGCAAATCGTTGATTTTGCAGGCTTTTGTGCTTTTGTACTTATCCAAATCACTCCTTTTCGCTCCAAAAACCAGTGAGTGATTCGGTGAGTTCGTAATTAATAAAAAATTAACTCACTGAACACCTTTTAAAACACTGATAAACAACTTGTTCAATTGCTGAACATCTTGATTGGTAGCAATTGTAAATCGAAATTTGTTAACCAAAAAACTAATTGGATTGTTAGACAAAAGTTTCGGTTTGCTTTTCTATTTGAAAAAGACCAAAAATTATGTGAAATGTGAGGTTCCTTTCTACCTGAGAATAACGGTAGACGACACTTTAAAGGAATTGTCTTTAAAAAGAATTTGTGATCCTTCCGGTGGAATCCTTATTCAGGAAGAGCGCCAGGTACCAAGCAAAATGTAAAGACATTAAACAATTACCCGGACACTTACCAGGCTAAAGTGTTTGAAGCCAAACGTAAGCTTGTGGTATGAAATGAAAAAAGAAGTTGTGCAACCGATCTTTCTTACCAGGGAAGAAATTGTGCTGCATGCCATTTAGAGAAATTTTTATAAATTCGTTGTAATATTTACATAATCAAGTTGTAAAATAATAGAGGCATTTCAATCATCTCAACCGGCCATGCAAAGATGGGAGAAACCGCAGGAACATTAATCCTCGAGAACAGCCATGAAAAAATAAAAAATCCACTCGAACTTATTCTCAGAAAATCATTGTAAAATATTTATCTGCTATGGTATGCAACTATATAATGAAAAGATTACGTATAATTATTCCTTTATTATTTTTCCCCGGCTGCAATAATCAAACTCACACACTTTTTAAAAAACTATCATCTTCACAAACTGGTATTGAATTCAACAACAGGATAGTTGAAAACGATTCTATCAATCCCATTGATCTTGAATTTTTATATAACGGAGGTGGCGTAGCCGTAGGTGATTTTAATAACGATGGCCTGCCGGATCTTTATTTCACTGCCAGCACCACTGCAAACAAATTATATCTTAATAAAGGCAATCTAAAGTTTAAAGATATTACAGCAATTGCCGGAGTTGGTGGTGAAGGTGAGTGGAGCAACGCAGCCTCTGTAGTTGATATTAATAATGACGGGCTTGAAGATATTTATGTTTGCACCACTATTAAAAAAGATCCGCAGCAAAGAAGAAATTTACTGTATGTAAACCAGGGATTGAATAAAGATAAAATTCCTGTATTTAAAGAAATGGCCGCTGAATACGGGCTGGCTGATACCAGCTTATCAGTGCACGCAGCTTTCTTTGATTATGATAATGATGGCGACCTCGACATGTACCTTGTTACTACTAAAATTGCACAACGTGCAAGTGTTTCATTCAATAATAATGCGCTTGATACTTCCAATTCAGATGTTGACAAACTTTTCAGGAACGACTGGAACGATTCGTTGAAACATCCTGTATTTACTGATGTTTCAAAAGAAGCAGGCATTACAGAATATGGATTTGGATTAGGTGTATCGGTTGCAGATATGAATAATGATGGTTGGAAAGATGTGTATGTAACGAATGACTTTTATGGCAGCGATCATTTATATATTAATAATGGCAATGGAACTTTTACCGATAAAGTGAAAGAGTATTTCAAACATACTTCACAAAATGCGATGGGAAATGATATTGCCGATATTAACAACGATGGGCTTCCCGATGTTGTTGCTGTTGACATGAACCCTGAAGATAATTACAGGAAGAAAAAAAATATGGGTGGCTCCAATTATTTCATTTACCAGAATATGATGGCTCAAAATCTCGAGCTGCAATATGTTCGCAATACTTTACAACTTAACATGGGGCCATGCATCATGAATAACGATTCAATTGCTAATCCCGTTTTTGCTGATATAGGTTTTTATACCGGAGTTGCGCAAACTGACTGGAGCTGGAATACATCGTTGGCCGACTTTGATAACGATGGTTACCGCGACCTTATTATTACTAACGGATACCCGCGTGATGTTACTGACCATGATTTTGCAGCTTATCGCAACAATGCAGTAGTTGTTTCCAAGCAGGACCTTATAAACCAGATACCTCAAATAAAAGTTTCGAATTATGCTTATAGAAATACAGGTAAGCTAAAATTTGAAGATGTTACCAAACAATGGGGAATGGATGAACCGTCCTTCTCTAACGGTGCAGTATACGTAGATTTAGATAATGATGGCGACCTTGATTATGTAGTAAATAATATAAATGATAAAGCCTTTGTTTATAAAAATACTATTAATTCAAAAGATAAGACTAATGCAAATTATCTTGAAGTACAATTTAATGGCGGCAGCAAAAATTTGTTTGGGTTAGGGGCTATAGCCACAATTTATTATGGCCATGGTAAAATGCAGCTATATGAAAATTCTCCTTACCGTGGTTACCTTTCAACAGTAGATACAAAAGCATTTTTTGGATTGGGAACTATTCCCTTTGTGGATTCTCTGGTTATTGACTGGGCAAATAAAAAACAGGCATTATACAATATAAAGGCAAACCAGTTAGTACACGTCGATATTAAAAATGCCGAATCGTATTTGAAAAAGACGGAGTTTGTTTCTTCAAATGCAATGTTTACAAACATAACAAAAACTGCAAATATTGATTACACACATTACGAAAATGATTTTGTTGATTTCAGTAAAGAACCGTTATTGCCACATAAGTTTTCTGACTATGGGCCTGGATTGGCTGTAGCAGACATAGATGGAAATGGTTTGGATGATATTTTTATTGGTGGCACAGGTGATTTACCCCGGAGTTATTTTCTCCAGCAGAAAGATGGAAAATTTATTAAAAAGATGTTAGCATTTCCTGTTAGTGGAAATATTCGAAGACCAGCAAATATGGGGCTTCTTTTGTTTGATGCCGATAATGATGGCGATAATGATTTGTATTGCGTAAGCGGCAGCAATGAATGGCCGGCGCAAACAAAAAATTATGAGGACCAGTTTTTCGTAAATGATGGCAAGGGGAATTTCACAATAGATACATCAGCTTTACCAACTAATTATACGAGTAAAAGCTGCATTAAAGCCGCTGATATTAATAATGATGGCAGCCTTGATTTGTTTATTGGCGGAAGAGTGGCGCCGGGCAATTATCCGCAGCCCGTTAGTTCATTTATATATCGAAATGAATCTAAACCTGGCAAAATAAAATTCACCGATGTTACAGATTTTGTAGCGCCGGGTTTAAAAAACCTGGGGTTAGTTTGCGATGCAACCTGGACCGATTTTGATAATGACGGATGGACCGATTTAATTGTTGTAGGCGAATGGATGGCACCAACTTTTTTTAAGAATGAAAATGGCAAATTAAAAAATATAACTGCATCAACAGGTTTACAAAATGAGAAAGGATGGTGGAACAGTATTGTTGCCGGTGATTTTGATGACGATGGAGACATTGACTACATAGTTGGTAACCTTGGGGAGAATTCTTTTTTCCAGGCATCGCAGCAATACCCTGTAAATATGTATGCAAAAGATTTTGATGGCAACGGCACATCCGATGCTATCATTACAGTTTATTTAAAGGACCAGCATGGAAATAAAAAGGAATACACGGCTTTTAACCGGGACGATATAATAGCACAGTTACCGGGCCTCAAGAAGAAATTCTTTACCTATAAACAATTTGCTACCGCAGATTTTCATAATATATTTTCAGAAGAAGATGTGAAAGGCGCCCTGCATTTACAGGCTAATAATTTCAACAGTTGTTATATTGAAAACCTGGGCAATGGGAAATTTGCAATGCATCTATTACCTGCTATAGCCCAGGTGGCTCCTGTATTTGGTATGGTAGAAGATGATTTTAATAATGATGGAAACCTTGATGTAATGATCTGCGGAAATGATTTTGGAAATGAAGTTTCCAATGGCAGGTACGATGGAATGAACGGCCTTGTTTTATTGGGTGATGGCAAAGGAAATTTTAATCCGCAAACTATTTTACGAAGCGGCATTTATATACCGGGCAATGCAAAGGCTCTCGTGAAATTAAGAGGAGTAGACAATCATTATCTAATCGCGGCCTCACAAAACCGTGGCCCACTCGAATTATTTGAGCAAAAAAAATCTCCTCAAAAAAATATTTCCCTCAAACCTGATGACAAAATAATTTTCATCCATTTAAAAAATGGCAAGGTAAGAAAAGAAGAAGTGTATCATGGTGACTCGTTCTTATCACAATCATCTTCATTTATTTCTGTAAACGATACTATGAAGTCAATCGACATTATCAATGATAAAAATGAAAAGAGAACTATAAACTTTTAAATACACTGAAATGAAGAAAATAATATCTGCATTCATCATTTTCACTTTAACTGCCCATTTGCTTCATGCACAAACAAAACCTGCACGTTTAATTATTCGCGGAGATGATATGGGCTTTGCGCACGCCGGTAATCTCGGTGTAATCGAATCTTATAAAAATGGTATTGAAAAATCAATTGAAGTATTAGTGCCGTCGCCATGGTTTCCTGAAGCGGTAAAGATGCTGAAAGAAAATCCCGGAGTTGATGTGGGCATTCATCTTACGTTAACCAGTGAATGGGATAATATAAAGTGGCGCCCGCTTACTGATTGCAAAAGCCTTGAAGATTCAGTTGGATATTTTTAACCGATGATATGGACAAACAAAAATTATCCTAATAGAAATTTATTAGCGCATCAATGGAAATTATCAGACATAGAAAAAGAATGGCGTGCACAAATTGAATTAGCGTTAAAAGAAATTCCACGCATCAGCCATATTTCTTCACACATGGGTTGTACGGACATGACTGATTCAGTTCATGCTCTTGCCACAAAACTTGCAAAAGAATATCACATAAATATTGAACCAAAAGACTTCAATTTGATTGATGTTAGCTATGATGGAACACACACAACAAGCTCAGAAAAAATTAAAAGTTTTATCGCTATGCTTGATACGTTAAAGCCTGGTAAAACATACCTGTTTATTGACCATCCTGCAATTAATTCACCTGAAATGCAGGCCATACATCACATCGGTTATGAAAATGTTGCCGAAGACAGGCAAGGTGTTGTTGATCTTTTCACAAGTGACGCAGTAAAAAAAGCGATTGAGAAAAAAGGAATAACCATTATCAGCTACAAAGATCTTATAAGCAAATGAAAAAAATATTTTGGCTATTCTGTTTACAGGTAATTCTTTCAAATGTTGAGGGGCAGCAAAATAGCAGTGCATCAATTGCGAGATGGAAAGACAGTAAGAAGGCTGCTTTAAGTTTAACTTTTGATGATTGCATTAACGGCCAATTCACTGTTGCGTTGCCGTTATTAAATCAGTACAATTTCAAGTCAACTTTTTTTCTAACTATAAAGAACGTTCAGCCGCAGGCAGGTGGTTGGGGCCTTATCCAGCAAGCGGCGAGAGATGGTCACGAAATTGCCAACCATACCATGACACACCCTTTTATGCATAATCTGTTAACTGATAGTATGGCTTTTGAATTTGATGAATGTAACAGGCTGATCAAACAAAACATTCCATTTGCAAAAGCTGAAACAATGGCCTATCCCTATGGTGATGGTGGTGATTCGTCAGCCGCTGATCAACTTGTGAGAGATGTTGCTTATAAATATTTTATTGCAGCCCGTGCCGTGCAATATCGTAGTGTATTTTATAATGAATATGATTTTGCAAAAACTAATGATGACTATTACAGAGTAAACAGCGAAATGATTGTTGATTCAAATTCTATTAAAACTTTTCCGCAACATTTAGATTCAACTATCAAACTCGGCGCATGGTATGCACCAACTTACCATGGCATTGAAAACGGTTGGTTGATAGTAAAGAAAGAGGACTTTGAAAAACAGTTACAACAAATAAATGAACGCAAAGATCTATTATGGATTGCGCCTTTTGTAAATGTTATAAAGTATATAAAAGAAAGAAGTTGCGCTAACATAAAAATCATTAAAGATGAAAAACATAAGACGGTACTTCGATTAACGGATACACTCAACAATTCAACATGGAACGAACCGTTGACAATTAATGTAAAGTTGAATGGAAAAGTGAAAAGAGTTATGCAAAACAAAAAATCAATAATGTTTAGTATCATAAATAATACCTTAACCTTCGATGCTGTTCCGGGCAAAGACATCATTATTAAAAGATGATATCGCTATATTATCTCCTCACAACATCTTATATTTTTTTGCATCATCAATTACCAAAACCCAATCCTGGCCGTAACCTGATGACGGTGGAGTAAATTTCCTGGAAATAGTTTTTGCAACATCGCCGATTTTCTTTGCTTCGCCATTGCGCGGACTATACCAATAAGCCTGTAGGCTTGCGCCTTTTATTTTTTGTAAATAGACCGTGAACGGCAAACCTTGCGTTGAATAAATAAATGCATAATCGTGGCCGCGTGTTGCCTGAATTCTTTGCGCCGGTGTAAGATCATTTTCTTTTACTAATGATTGATCAGGCACTCGCTCTAATATCGGATGCGACTCCATCAACTTGCGTACATATTTCATTTGATTGGCGCCAGGTAGATCCATGGCGACGTTCCAATACATGTGCGGCCCATTGAGCGGCTCATATTTTGGCGAATACATTTGCCAGATATCATGACAGCCATAAGTATGTCCGAAGGCTCCTGCAAACAATTCGAGGTAAGCATATTTGCGCACATCGTAAGCACTACTGGTACCCAAATCTTTTGCGTTAAAACAAACCGGGTGATCTTCATAGATTGGCTCTGCATCTATAACAGGCCTTGTTGGCTGCAGTTGATAGGCCATCAGAATTGTGTTGTACACCGCGTTATCCCTGCAATGTCCATTTTGAAAAACATTAAAACTTAACCAGGCCTGGTGTGCAAACCATGTCACCGAACCGGAGTCACTATGTTGCGCATGAAAACTTATTACGGCTTTATTCTTCGTTGCTTTCATAATACCATCACCCATTGCATTCCAAATGTCAATATCTGACTGATTGCGTGGATTTCGATCGCCGCCCAGGATCCAGGTAATATTTGTTTTGTCTTTATAACGATTGCCAATCCATTCGCCATAAATTTTTGCGTTAGCAACGGTAAATATTTCAGGCCCCTTGCCCCATGTTCCTTTTTCGATTTTGTCGCCCCACGCAGGCAACATAGCAATGTTCATATTGTAAGTATTTGCTTTGTCAACCACATAGTCAACAAACTTAAAATAAGCTTCATTGGGTTTTGTCGGATCGTTATCTATTAAAGGTTTATCACCGTTTGCGTTTGGTGTATTAAGCCCGTCAAGCTCGGCCAACACAACTGCCTGAACTATTGTAAAACCTTGCTCAGAGCGCTTTTTAAAGTATTCATCTGCTTCATCTTTATTCAGCCGGTGAAAAAGTTCCCATGCGGTATCGCCCATCCAGA
Source organism: Ginsengibacter sp. (assembly GCA_039933035.1). GTDB lineage: Bacteria > Bacteroidota > Bacteroidia > Chitinophagales > Chitinophagaceae > Ginsengibacter. Next base: position 28,768 of record JBDTOV010000050.1, read on the forward strand.
AAAAAGGTTTACCATCTTTCAAAAGATAGCGATGATTCTCACTACTGGTGAACTGTGAAAAACTATGCAAACAGATCAACAAGAAAAAAACAAGAAAATATTTTTTCATGAAAACATATTTTAGGTTTAATAATTTTATATCAGGTCAATTTATATTCACTCAATTTCGATATTGTATTTGCCTAAAAGGCCTGCCAGTCCATCATGGGAAAACTTTGCGTGTTTTACCCGGTTCAATTCCGGATCAAATGAATAATTAAAAGCTGTACGAAAATCAGCTTTTTCAAGATTTGTATTTTCAAATTTTGTTCCTGATAGATCGCATTGATTAAAGACTACGCCTGTTGCGTTACAACCCGCAAAATCCACTTCAAGTAATTGCGAATTCTCAAAAATTGCCTTTGCAATTTTAGTGTGAAAGAAAGATGAATGATTGAGCGTGCAATTATGAAAACTGAAAGATAAGCCCAATTTGTTGCTCTCAAAAACCAACCCCAACATTTTACATCCGATAAATTTAGTTTCACGAAAAGCGGTTCTACTTAGTTTTACGAGGCTCAGGTTACAGTTGTTAAATACGCATTCGACAAATTGGGAGAATGAGAAATCATGCGCCGAAAAATCGCAATTATTAAAAACACAATTTTCATATTCGCCCTGTTGAAAAGAAGTTTTTGCAAAGTCATTTTCGTTATAAGTTTTATCAACTACAGATACGTCTTCCATTTTTTTTATAAAATTATTTCAAAGTGCTTGTAATTTATGCCTGCTATTATTTCTTTATGATATAATTTTTTCCTTTTATCGCATGGAAAGAAACAATGCCATTTCCCAGGCCTTTTAACAGCACTAAAATATTATTCAAATATATTTTATAATGATTCTTAAGGTTGATTTTACATGCGCTGTTATTCTTTGCAAACACGTTTGCAGTCGTTAACTGGTTATCAAACCAGTCAATGTTTATAACAAATCCGCCCCTGGCACAAAGCCCCTTCACCGATCCTTGCCTCAAGGCAGTTGGCAATGCAGGTAATAAATCTATGATGCCTGTTTGCGACTGCAACAACATTTCTGTAACCGCGGCCGTGATGCAAGTGTTGCCGTTTAGAATAACGCCGGGCACTTCGCTGTTGAATAAATTCGGATACAAGCCGAGGTTATTTACAGGTGTTGCTGCTGTTGCGCTCACATAGCGTAATTGATATCGCAATGTTTGCATAGCACTGTCGCCTTCGTACAAACGAGCCCAGCATGCAGCCTTCCACGCAAAGCCCCAACTACCGTTTGTTTTGGCACGTAAGCTTAATGCCTTCTTCGCAGCTTCTGCTAATTGTGGCGTTATTAATGGCGAAATTTCTGAGCCGGGAAAAACGGCATACATGTGTGAAAGATGGCGATGTGCAGGGTCTGTGGAACGCCAATCCTGTGACCATTCTAACAAGTTTCCATTCTTACCGATAGGATATGGCGCCAACTTTTTATAAGCGTTTCGAATGCTATCAATAAATGAATTCTTAATATGCAGGATGTTTGCTGTTTTAATGATGTTGGAAAATAAATCTTTTATCAATTCTATATTACTGGTTGTGTTTACACTTGTTTGAGCTGTATCGCCATCCGCTGTTATAAAAGTATTTTCAGGTGAAAAAGATGGAACAGAAATTAAATATTTTCCATTGCTGTCCGGTATTAACCAGGCGAGGCAAAACTGTGCAGCACCCCGCATAATTGGATACGCACTGTTAAGTAAAAAATTCTTATCCAATGTAAAAAGATAATGCTCAAAATAATGTTCGCATAACCATGCGCCGCTCATGTTCCAGTTTGCCCAATGCGGATTGCCTTCGCCCCAATTACCAACCGGCGATGACTTACGCCAGATATCAGTATTGTGGTGTGCACACCAACCATCCATATTATAATTAACCTTTGCCGTTTGATAACCATTTTGCGAAAGCTCTTTTATCAGTTGCAGAAATGGCTCATGCATCTCAGATAAATTATTCGTTTCAACAGGATAATAAAACATTTGCGCATCATGATCTATACACCAGTTGCTGGCGTATTCTGGCCGAAGTTTTTCATTCCATAAACCCTTTAAGTTAGCAGGCTGTCCACCGGGCCTTGAACATGCAATCAATAAATATCTTCCAAACTGAACAATGATTGATAATAATTCGGGATCGAATGATGAAGGCATTTTTTGCAAGCGTTCATCCGTTGGAAGATTATCATTTTCGGCCTTTCCAAAATCATAAGAAACTCTTTCATATAAAGGCTTGTAATCGTTAAGGTGATTAGAAAGTAATATCGAATATGACTTTGCTGAAGCCTTGTTCATAGCCGCTTCAGCGATAAGTGATGGGTTTTTTCCATGTTTAACCGGTGATACATCGTATCCATTAAAGCTTGTAGCTGATGTTATTAACATCGTAACGGCGTTTGCATTTGCAACATGTAACGATGAATCGTTTGCGTTGATTGTTCCGCCTTCATTTATAATTTTTAAATGAACTTCAAACGTCATTCCTTCGCCGGTTGAGTCACTTGCATATTGAACTGCGGCATCCCCTTGAATCTTCCATAAATAAGCCGGCACCACGTGTTTCGGCGCTTTGCCTTTTAGAATGATTTCATTATTATTAATTGTCGTTACTGAATAATGCAGCTTACTTGAAAGCCTCACATTAAATGAAAGGGAGGCTTTGTTATCCGCTTCATTTCTTATCACGATAACATTATCCGGGAAGCTTGCCAAGACGGTTCTTTTATATCCAATTTTGTTTGATTGAAATGTAGTTGTTGCAATCGCGCTATCAAGATTTAATATTCGTTTATATTCAGCCGAATCGTAAATGTTTTTATAATTAATATGAAGATCAGCCATCGGCAAGTATGATTCCGTGTATGGGCCCTGCATGAATTT
>JBDTOV010000051.1:0-31595 GCA_039933035.1 Ginsengibacter sp.
TTCATTTCGAACTTCTCGCATCAATGAAGTCGCCCGAATGATATACAGGCTGGACAAGGATTACAGCGAAAATAAAAACAGGACAAACGAAAATAATTCCAGCTTGTCCTGTGAAGTCGGGATGACAAGATTCGAACTTGCGACCCCACGCCCCCCAGACGTGTGCGCTACCGGGCTGCGCTACATCCCGAATTTCGAGCAAATTTATATGAAATTATCAATTAAGTATATAGAAGAATATTAATGGGCTATTATGGAGATCCGGTAGAGTTGATTTTATGCGATGATTTGCCTGGTTAGCCCTTTCGAAAACAGCATCCGCGATTAACAGAATTTTCTTTTTTTTCCATGCAGGAAAGTTGGCGATTTTATTTTCGAGAGGTTATCATAGATTTAATATTTCTTAATATTTCAAAATTCATCATTGTGAAAAATATAACGTACGGTTAATCTTTGTCATATTTGCTCCAAAACCCTGCAATCTTCTCTTCAATTAACTTGAAAATAATGTTTACCTGTTTGCGGTATCATTTTTGTAAATTAAATTGTATCCTACTCGGACCTGAAAGTAATAATAATAAGAATGAAATTTATCCTGCTTGCGGCAAGCATCTTCTTACTCAGTTTGAACATAAATGCACAAAATTTGCACCTTAATGTATTTGCAGGTTCGGCTAATTACAACGGTGACTTGCAGGACAAAAGTTTTACTTTTTCTCAATCGAATTTTGCCGGGGGAATAGGTCTATCTTATGATCTTTCTGATAACTTTTCGGTAAGATCCGGAATTACTTTCGGTAAGCTTTCAGCTAATGATAAGTACGGAAGAAATAGTCTTCGAAATCTTAACTTCGCTTCCCGGCTTATAGAAGTTAATCTTGGTCTTGAATATTACATTACCCCTCTCGCTGATCATTTTCTTACCCCCTATGTTTTTGCGGGGATATCGGTTTATCATTTTAATCCGTACACTACGGATACTTCCGGTAAAAAAACATATTTAAGACCACTAAGCACCGAAGGCGAGGGATTTGTCGCCGGCAAAAATTATTACAACCTTACACAAATAGCCATTCCTTTTGGAGCTGGTGTTAAGCTGTCGTTGAGCGACAACATTAATGTAGGTATCGAGGTTGGATATAGAAAATTATTTACCGATTACCTGGACGACGTTAGCAGTACTTATGTTGACGAGTCATTACTACTTGCCAATCGTGGACCTGAAGCTGTAGAACTGGCTTACCGGGGTGATGAACTAAAAAACGGAAGTACAACACCCTATCCACCCGATGGCAGCATTCGAGGCGGCGCAAAAAGAAAAGATTGGTATTATTTTACAGGGATCACGGCATCTTTCCGATTGTTTAGTGGAAGTGGATTAGGCGGCGGCCATTCTAAATATGGTTGCCCTGTGAATGTAAATTAGCTTCGATTTATTTTTTCTTTATTCTCAACATATACAAATAGTTGTTGTTATAATTATCCAGTCAATGCATACACGTTGGTAGTTGATGGATCAATTTTTTCCGGGTTACCTTTGCGATAATTATGGCTTACAAAAATCTTTCTGAATTTATTACTGTTCTTGAGAAAGTAAACGAACTGGTAAGGATCAATGCGTATGTTGATCCTCACCTGGAAATTGCTGAAATTACGGACAGGATAAGTAAAAGCGATCGCGGCGGCAAAGCTTTATTATTTGAAAATACGGGTTATGATTTTCCCGTGCTTATGAATGCCTATGGAAGTGAGAAAAGGATGTGCCTCGCACTGGGCGTAAGTGATCTCAATGATGTAGCGCATGATATTGAAAATCTCTTTCATCTGCTCTCTTCACCTAAAGAAAATATACTTGATAAATTAAAACTATTGCCAAAGCTGGGCCAGTTTGCCAGTTGGATGCCTAAAGTTATCAGTGGGAGAGGAGAATGCCAGCAAGTGATTATGCAGGAACCGGATATCACTAAACTTCCCGTAATAACCTGCTGGCCGAAAGACGGTGGTCCCTTTGTTACACTTCCGGTTATTCATACAAGAGATCCCAACAACCATATTCGAAATGTGGGCATGTACCGCATGCAGGTATTTGGACCGAAACTTACCGGTATGCATTGGCATAAGCACAAAGTTTCTGCTAAGCATTTTAATGAATATAAGAAGTTGAATAAGCGTATGCCCGTTGCCGTGATATTGGGTGGTGATCCTGTTTATGCGTACTCCGCAACGGCACCCTTGCCCGAAAATGTTGATGAATACATGCTTGCAGGATTTTTAAGAAAGAAAAAAGTGCAACTGGTACAATGCATTTCACAACCTGACATAGAAGTTCCGGCTGACGCAGATTTTGTTATAGAAGGTTATGTTGATCCAAATGATGAAATGATTTGGGAAGGACCTTTTGGTGACCATACGGGGTATTATTCCTTGCCGGACTGGTATCCTAAATTTCATATAACTGCCATCACACACAAACGAAATGCGATATATCCCGCTACCATTGTTGGCATACCTCCGCAGGAAGATGCGTGGCTTGGCAAGGCCACGGAGCGCATATTTTTAGCGCCAATGAAGATGACTATGGTCCCTGAAATCGTTGACATGGAAATGCCGGTAGAAGGTGTTTTTCATAACCTGGTTATTGCTAAGATTGACAAACAATATGCAGGGCAGGGCCAAAAAGTGATGAATGCCATGTGGGGTGCGGGGCAAATGATGTTTAACAAAATCCTGGTGCTTGCCTCCCCAAACCCCTCCGTGGGAGGGACTTTCGAAGTGCTTTCAATTACGGACTACGGCAGTTTAGCCAGGTATATTTTTAAAAACTTAAACCCAGCTACTGATATTTATTTTTCCCAAGGACCTATGGATGTCCTGGATCATAGCTGCAGCAAGATGGGCTTTGGTGGAAAAATGTGCATTGATGGGACCTTTAAATATGAAGAAGAATTGGATGATAGTTTTCTTTCCCCGCATTCTATCTTCTCTTCAGCAACATTGAAACTTCTGAAAACTACACTTCCTGAAATTAAGGAGATTAATTTTTCGTTACCCGGAAAGGAAATTCCTGTTTTAATTATTTCTATTAAAAAAAATAGAAAAAATCACGTGAAAGAATTGCATGAATCCATTATGAAAATAGAAGACTTACAGGGAATAAAAATGATTTTATATGTTGAACACACCGTGGATGCAAATGATCTTACCGTGGCGTTATGGCGCTTCTGTAATAATCTTGATCCCCGGAGGGATCATTTTCTTTTCAGGCAGCCTTCTTATAAAGACCCTGCTAAATACTTTGCGTGTATGGGTTTTGATGGAACGAATAAAACAAAAGAATTTGATGATTTCTATCGTGACTGGCCAAATATTATTATTGCAGATGATGCAACGATTGCGTCTGTTGATGAAAAATGGAATAGCCTTGGACTTGGCTCGTTTATTCCTTCACCCTCCTTGAAATTTAAAGACCAGATGTATGGCGAAGAAGCGGTGGCGAATTCCATTTGAACTTTCGGGAAATTTATGATTTTTTCAAAAGTCTTCTAAAGCAAAATAAAAAGAGGAAGCACTTATGCTTCCCCCGTTATTCAAAAAACTTTACAATAAAATCGTTTAGATATCAGTTGCTTCTCCATAAGCCACAGCAGTAGCTTCTTTTACAGCTTCACTAATGGTGGGGTGCGGATGAATTGCATTGAGAATCTCATGCCCGGTAGTTTCTAACTTACGGGCAGTAACTACTTCTGCGATTAATTCCGTTACATTGTATCCAATCATGTGTGCCCCTAGTAATTCACCGTATTTTGCATCGTAAATCATTTTTACAAAACCTTCTGTGGCACCTACCGCAGTTGCTTTTCCGCTGGCAATAAAGGGAAATTTTCCAACTTTCAATTCATAACCCGCATCCTTAGCCGCTTTTTCTGTATAACCCACCGATGCAATTTCCGGAGTGCAGTAAGTACAACCCGGTACATTGTTATAATCTATAGGGTCTGGATTTTTACCCGCCAGGTGTTCTGCAGCATTGATGCCTTCTTTGGTAGCTTTATGTGCCAACGCCTGATTGGGTGTACAATCCCCAATAGCATAGATCCCGGGAACATTTGTTTGCAGGTTAGCATCTACAATTATTTTTCCTTTATCCTTTTTTATTCCCAATTCTTCTAAACCTATGTTTTCAATATTTGCAGTAATGCCTACGGCGCTCAACAATACATCAGCTTCCAACGTTACCTCCCCATCCTGTGTTTTAATCTTTGCTTTCACTCCGTTGCCACTGGTATCCACGCTGGTTACTTCGCTGTTAGTCATTATGTCGATTCCCTGCTTTTTAAAGTTTCTTTCAAGCTCTTTAGAAACTTCTTCGTCTTCTACAGGAACAATTCTTGGTAAAAATTCAACGATAGTAACTTTAGTTCCAAGGCTGTTATAAAAATAAGCAAACTCGGTTCCGATGGCTCCGGAGCCAACTACTATCATTGATTTTGGCTGGCTGGGTAAACTCATCGCTACCCGGTATTCAATTACTTTTTTGCCATCTAATTTCAGCGCTGGCAATTCCCTTGCTCTTGCGCCTGTTGCGATAATGATATTTTTGGCTTCTAAAGTTTGTTTGGTTCCATCAGCAGCGGTCACTTCCAGTTTGGTGGGCGCTATTAATTTCCCATTTCCCATTACCACATCAATCTTATTTTTCTTCATTAAGAAGGTGACGCCTTTGTTCATTTTATCGGCTACACCCCGGCTGCGTTTGATAACATTGCCGAAATTTTGCTTAAAGTCATTTATTTCGATCCCATAGTCTGCGCCATGCTTTGCGTACTCCATTACCTGCGCACTTTTGAGTAACGCCTTTGTGGGAATACATCCCCAGTTAAGACAAATGCCACCAAGACTCTCGCGTTCAACAATCGCAACTTTTTTACCAAGTTGCGAAGCTCTGATCGCTGCGGGATACCCTCCAGGGCCACTACCCAGTACTATTACATCGTATGCCATATGGTATTATTTTTTTAATTATAAAAAGGCTTATGAAAAGCGTTGCAAATTTACTTTAGATTGTGCAAAGCGCAAAAAGGTGTATAGCGGCTATTTCCCGCCACGCGTTTATTGATTGTATCAATATCAAAATATTTTTTTAGAGACTATTATTTCATTGGTTGTTTTGGCTCATCATGTCCTTCGGAAATCGCTTTTAGCGAATGGATACTTACATTAAATTCAAAGCCGATTAAAACAACCAGCGAATTGAGAAAGATCATGATCATTAATATCATTACACTTCCTATTGATCCATAGAGGATATTGTAACGGCCAAAATTATTCACAAATTCAGAGAATCCAATAGTGGCAATAATGGTTAAAGAGGTAGCGATGACAGTGCCGGGCGATACCAGTTTCCATCTCTTTTTAGTGGAAGGCGCATATTTGTATATAAATGCATAGGAATAAAAAATAAGGCCTATAATGAAAATCCATTTTCCATATAAAATCAAATGTCTTATTTTGATATTTTTGATACCGATGAGGTTCAAAACGTTATTTTGCACCAATAGCAAAATCAGGCAAATTAGTATCAAACCGAAAAGCAAAATTGTTAATTTTATCGCTATCCATCTTTTTCTTAATCCTTTAATATTTTGAAATCCTATGTAGTTTTTATTAAATGATCGCATCAATCCTATCACAGCATTAGAAGCAAAAAATAGTGATAAGATAAATGTGAAGGAGATAAGGCCAATTTTTGAGCCATCAATAAAACTATCCACGAATTGTATTAAACCCTGGTTGTTGGCTCGCGCGGGAATGATATCAATTATCAATCCGTGCAATTGATGCTTCAATCCTTTCTTGGATACAAAGGGAAGACTGGGTATAAGTGTAAAAAGAAACAAGCAGGTAGGCGGCACAGACATGATGAAATTATATGAAATGGCAGCTGCCCTTTCGGTAAGATTTGGAACACTGAATCCTTTGCTAAAATGCCTGACTACCTCGAAAACTGAAAAGCCCTGGAAACCCGGGGGAATCCATTTTTTACTTTTCTCTTTTAAGTAATTCAACGGATGTATCTTCAAAAATATGCGGGCGGCTTTTATCAAAACTTAATTAGATGATTTTTATTTTTCTTGTAACAAAATTCAGATTGTAAGAATCTAAAATAGTCATTAATAAATTATTGGTTTTCCTGTCTCGATTTTATCATGCTATCCAGCGCCTGCTGATAGGCTTTTGCATTGATTAAATGTTCCTGGTAAGTAGCCGCAAATTCTGAATAACCTGAAAAATCGGAGCGGGCGACAAAAAATAAATAATCTGTTTCGGGTGCTTCCAACACCGCATCTATTGTTTTTATTGAAGGCGTATTAATAGGCCCCGGGGGAAGCCCCGCATGGATATACGTATTATAAGGCGAGGGGAAACTGAGGTATTTGTAATAAATTCTCTTCAGGGCAAAATCCTTCATAGCGAATTTAACCGTCGGATCGGCCGCCAGTTTCATGCCTTTCCTTAGCCTGTTAATATATACACTGGCAATCTTGCCTTTGTCTTCCTGGTGATTTGTTTCCTCTTCAACCAACGACGCAACGATATAAACTTCTTTGGGTGAGAGGTGCAGTCGTTCTGTTTTTTTCATCCTTTCATCGTTCCAGAACTTTTGTTCTTCTGTATATAATTTTTTGAAAATTTTTGAAATGGGTGTATTCCATGTGTAAGTATAGGTGTTGGGAATTACAATCGTCATTACATTGTTGGTGTCTACATCAAACGCCAGAATGGAATCAACATTGCTTAAATAATTAATGACGCTTAGTGAATCCGTTTCAAAATTGTCGCCTATTTTTTTGGCAAGATCCTCTTTAGTTCTAAGTTTGGTAATAATAAGATTTACCGGGCTTTGCCTTCCCGACCGAAACATTTTTACCAGGTTTACAACACTCATGCCCTCGCTGATCCTGTACTTTCCTGCCTTTACATTCCTGCCATAATTTACATAGTTAGCAACTTTATCAAACCAAAAATCGGAACCGATGATTTTATTTTTTTTGAGACTGTCTTTTACCTGCCCATAGGTAGCGCCGCTATGAATGTAAAAAAAATTCCCCGGGGGGGCTTGAATGGCCGGCCCAAAAAGCATCCAGGCGCAGAAGGCTGCAATAATAAACAGTGTTAGCGATATAAATAAAATAATTTTTCGGGGTTTCATTTTACATATTTATCAGCAAATGCTTTTTAGACCTTTCAAAGTAAATAAAAAAACCCCGCCTTTGTAAGACAGGGTTATGAAATATTATGATAAATTAATTTTGCTGTTTGGCAGGAAGCTGTGTCGACGGACTATTTAAGGGAACCGTATTGGTTTGCGGTTGTTGTGTTGGATTACTAACAGGCGCTTCATACATCTTATTGTCTTTTATACTTCCACCGGTTTTGGGAATGAACATAGCGGAGGTGAGGCATAAAACTCCAATAATACCTGCAAACAGCCAGGTTCCTTTTTCAAGGACATCTGTAGTTTGTTTTACGCCCATAAGCTGGTTACCAAATCCACCCAAAGAAGATGAAAGGCCACCCCCTTTTGGGTTTTGAATAAGAATTATGAGACCCAAAATAATGGAAGCTACAATGATCAGCACTCCGAAAATTATTAACATATTAACTTGATTTTATACTTTCAATTCTAGCTGCAAAGTAAGCGCTTTTTGAGGGATTAATCAAACTTAATTTGCCGAACATCTCTATTGCTTTTTCCTTTTTATCCTGCTTTATGAGCACTTCAGCCATGGCTTCGGTAAGTACTTCTGTATTCACATTCGACACTTCCGCGGCGCTCTGAATTAGTTTTTCCTCCGCAATATTTTGCTCAGGCAGTCTCCCCGGGTGAATTTTTTTCATGCTCCTTAGCCATTCCGTAAAACTTTTCATTTGGCCGCCCAATTTATCATTTATTACCAATTCATCATTTATCTTAATTCCCTGCGATGCAAAATAATCGACTGTATGCAAAGGTTCAAATGCAATGTTTTCTTCAACGGGAGAAATTTCACTTTTGATTATGCCGGGCGATTGCAAAAAATTACTTACCCCGGTTACTTCGCCGTTTTCCATTGTGTCATTTGCCTGTTGAATATCGGCTTCATTCGCAGTTTCGGGTAGAGGTTCGTTAGATATTTCACCAACCTGGGCCGTTATTTCAACACTTTCACCAGGGTTTGTTTCTTCAGATGCTTTGTCATTCTCTCCCGGTGGGCTTTCCTCAGTAATTATTCCTGGCAGGGAACTATTAAATTCACCGGTTATTGCTGGTTCCCGGGAAGGCGGTTCCCGTATAATTGGTTCCTCTTCCGTTTTTTTTACCTCATCGTTAAATAACTGAAATTGCAGCCAGTGCGGATTATTAAAAAGCAATACAATTTTTTTTGCGAGTTTTTGAAAGTCCGGATGGGCAATTTTTTTATAATGGTATAAAAGCAAAAATCCCGCCAGCGAGCTGAAGGGATATTCATGGGCATTTTTTATCAATATGTCGGTATCATTTGATGACCTTTGGTAAAAATGTTCAGAATAGATAATTCTTTCGATCATTAAATTTTTTTTAGAAGGCTACCAATTAGAAAATATTTTATTAAAAATGGCGTCAGTTACATTTTTTACGATTTCATCGCTAAGCTGCGACTCTGCCTGTGGTAAAGTAAGCTGGGCGGAAAAATCATAATTACTTGTAACATCAGATTCAAAATCTTTCTTCGAATCCAGCGTATTTTTAAAGATCAAATGGAAGGTAACATTCAGTCGGTTGGTGCTGGCTGTTTGACCCGAAATACCCGTGGTGGTAACGCTATAATCTGACAGGTAACCGCTGATATCATAGTGAGCATCATCATTGTTGGTTTGCCTTAGCCTGGTTTGGCCGATTATTTTTTGTTTCAGCTTTTCAGTAATTGCCGGTGTAAGTTGAGGATTTACATACCTGGCTTTATTTTCCAGATAATTCACCCGGAAAGTTTTTATTTCCGGTGGAATAGGAGCAGTGTCCTTTGTAGAATATTTACACGTAGCAAAACTCAGCGTAAATAATAGTATGCTTACCGTAGCAATCAATTTTATCTGTAAGGGAAATTTCATTTTGTATTAATTTTTTTTACCAGAGTATCCATTAGCGATAAAGAGGCCATTGGCAAATAAGCAATAAAACGATGTATCAAAAAGGCGGGTCTATAAACTGCATTTACTCATTAATGTTATACTCCTTCAATTTCCTGTACAAAGTACGTTCACTGATGCCAAGATCACTGGAAGCGTCCCGTCTTTTACCACGATGCTTTTTCAATGCTTTAATAATTAATTCCTTTTCCGCATCCATAATACTTAGTGATTCTTCCACCTCGTGATGTTCGTCAATATTGTTATTGTTATTGCTATTGTTCAGAACAACCGGCTGCCCACTTGCTATCCCGGTATTCATCTGTTCACTATGAAAATCATTTAATAATTTTTCATTCTGGTAATTATTATTCCCGTTCATCGGGGAAGAATTTTGCAATACATCAAAAAACATCCTTTTCAATTCTGTAACGTCTTTCTTTACATCAAAAAATAATTTATACAATATCTCCCTTTCGTTATTGAATTCTTTTTGGTTCCCACCGGGGTTAGCTGAGGCAAGAACAGGCAACCTGGTAAAATTGGTTTCCGGTAAAAACTTCTTCAAATCTTCGCCTGAAATGTTTTTATCTTTAGCGAGAACGGAAATTTGTTCTGCAATATTCTTTAACTGCCTAACATTGCCGGGCCACGGATAATTCATTAGCACATTTTTTGCATCATCATCGAGTTGTACCGGGGGTGATTTATAGCGTTCGGCGAAATCAACTGCAAATTTTCTGAAAAGTAAATAGATGTCATCTTTACGATCCCGCAGGGGCGGAACCCTGATTGGAACGGTATTTAAGCGATAATATAGATCTTCACGAAACCTGCCCGTATGTGTGGATTCCAGCAAGTCTTTGTTGCTAGCCGCGATAACCCTTACGTCCGTTTTTTGTACTTTGGAGGAACCCACGCGAATGTATTCACCCGCTTCCAATACGCGGAGTAACCGGGCCTGCGTGCCTAATGGCATTTCACCAATTTCATCAAGAAATATAGTGCCTCCGTTTACGGTTTCAAAATATCCTTTACGGCTGTCTACAGCCCCGGTGAATGAACCTTTTTCATGTCCAAACAATTCGGAGTCGATAGTCCCTTCCGGAATGGCTCCGCAGTTTACCGCGATAAAAGGATTGTGCTTACGGGCAGAAAGCGAATGTATGATGTGGGAAAAAACTTCTTTACCCACGCCGCTTTCACCGTTTATTAATACACTCAAGTCTGTATTGGAAACCTGTATGGCCACATCAAGCGCATAAACAAGCGAGGGCGATGTGCCTATTATTCCAAACCGGTTTTTAATTAATTGCTGATCCATTTTTAATCTAAATATTTTTGTATTGCGTCCTTTAAGACAGTTATGTATTGTTTGAGGGTTATATAAAGCCGTTCAGATTCTATCATATCATAGTCATGAACAACAATATGTTTTATCCCAATTGTATTTTTCAAATTTAATACCAGTAAATTTTTTTCAAGTTTATCAGCCTCATAGAATGTTCCCCATGATTGAAAGGCTTCTTTTCTTACGCTGCGATAATTATTTTTTAAGCATCACCATATCATTCACTGTAATCTTCCGATCAACGTTCCTGCGGTACAACTTTCAATAATTGCAACGGCGTAATCACCTTTCTGTAAAATTTCATTTTTTGGAAATACCACCACTTTATTATTGTCACTTCTTCCCGCCCAATGCTCATCACTTTTTTTCGAATTTCCTTCTATCAAAACCTTTACCGTTTTACCCACTTCATTCTGCATACTTTTTAAAGATTGTATGCGATGCAAAGCAACCACTTCCTGTAACCTGCTTTTTTTTATTTCTTCCGGTACGTCATCCGTAAATCGCCTTGCAGCAAGCGTTCCGGGGCGTTCAGAATAAAAAAACATGTAAGCCAGGTCGTATGCACAATATGCCATCAGGCTCAATGTTTCCTGGTGATCTTCTTCTGTTTCTGTACAAAAACCTGTAATAATATCGGTTGATATTCCGCAACCGGGCAGCACTTCCCGTATCCTGTTCACTTTTGATATATACCATTCACGGGAATAGGTGCGGTTCATCATTTGTAACATCCGGGTGCTTCCACTTTGTACAGGTAAATGAATATACTTGCAGATGTTTTCATATTTACGCATGGTAAACAATACTTCATCCGTAATATCTTTTGGATGAGAAGTAGAAAACCTGACACGTAATAACGGAGATACCTGCGCAACTTTTTCAAGAAGGTCTGCAAAAGAAACCATCTCACTTTCAGAAGAATTTTGCCAGTTGTAACTGTCAACATTCTGTCCAAGCAAGGTAACTTCCCGATAGCCTTCTTCAAATAAATTGCTACATTCCTGTAAAATTGATTCAGGATCGCGGCTTCTCTCACGACCACGGGTAAATGGAACTACGCAGAAAGAACACATGTTGTTGCAACCCCTCATAATACTCACAAAAGCCGTAATACCGTTGCTGTTTAATCTTATTGGTGAAATGTCGCTATACGTTTCATCCCGGCTCAATAATACATTTACGCCTTTTTGCCCACTTTCAGCTTCTTCAATTAAGCCGGGTAAAGTGCGGTAGGCATCCGGGCCAACAACGATGTCAACCAACTTTTCTTCTTCAATAAATTTATGTTTAAGGCGTTCCGCCATGCAACCTAAAACGCCTACTAAAAGGCCAGGATTGTATTTTTTTATTTTCCTGAATTCAGTCAGTCTTTTCCGTACCGTAAGTTCAGCTTTTTCACGGATGGAACAAGTATTAATAAAGATAATATCTGCTTCCTGGAAATGGCGGGTAAATCCAAAGCCATTTTCCTGCAAAATAGAAGCTACTACTTCACTGTCAGCAAAATTCATCTGGCATCCATAACTTTCTATGTAAAACTTTTTTGGCGCAGCAAACGATACAGGAATACCAGGAGCAAAAGCCTCTCCCTGCCTGGTTTCATCATGATTTTTATTTAGAACAAAATCCAGCATTTCTTAATTGTTTAAACCGGATGGCAAATATAGCAAAATTAAATATGGAGACAGGATGGCAGAAAGTTAATAATCCGGAAAGTTTGTTTGCTTCTACAGTATAGTAATCGAAAAAGCGGATAAAAATAAGGCTGGCTACCTTAAGACTATTAGGCAATGAATTTATTCCCGATAAATTTAAAGCGGTAATATTTGGAATCAGGAATGAATTATGATTTGTTCAAATGGGGAATTCGTTTCGAAAGCCAACTATCCTTTACCGGAATGATCCAGTTCGTCAACAGTTCTTCTTTGGTGAGTATGGTGTTGTTGTAATATAAAGTATCCGTGGAAATGAGGTTGTTCTCCAGGGAAGAATTTACCTGGGAAAGTGGAATAAGCTGAATTCTTTCTTTGACGATAAAAGCAAGCATTTGCCTGTCAAACAAATCCACCTGGAAATCCTGTTCGATATTTTTTACTAATCTTACTGAACTGTCTGTACTGCATCCGCTTATTCCTGAGGCTGTTTCGTCAGCTATAAAAATTATAAACTGTCCAAAAAGTAACTTGGCATAACCTTTTACCTGGGTTCCATGGCTTTTCCAGCTATTAACAAAATCCTTCAGAAGTTCATCAATGCTAAGGATTTCATCAAGCTTAAAAATTCTGCTGCTTTGATACACCCATACATGAGAATTGTCATTGAAATCTGCCGGTATTAATTCATGGAATTTAGTATTCATAATTTGAAGTTAGGGAGTAATTAGATCCTTAAATGAAATAAAAAGATATTTTTAATTAGCCCTACCCAATCTTCTTAAATACGCAACATGGGAAAGAATGGCGTGACGCATTTTAGGATATTCAATATAGGCAAGGCCATACTCTTTGCAAGTGCGCTTGATAATTTTACTGATTGCAGGATAATGCACATGAGAAATTCTTGGGAATAAATGATGTTCAATCTGGAAATTTAAGCCCCCCACTAGCCATGAAATCAGCTTGTTGCCGGTAGCAAAGTTCGCCGTGGTTGCCACCTGGTGAATTGCCCACTCGTTTTCAATTTTTCCGGTACTTTCGTTTGGCATCGGGAAATCAGTATGCTCGACCGTATGTGCAAGTTGAAATACAATACTTATCACAAAACCGGTAACCATTGTTATTATCAGGAAGCCCACAATCCAGGTTGTAAAACCTAACAACCAAATGGGTAATGCCACAAACATAAAAGCATAAATTATTTTGGCAGCCCAGAAAGAAATGTGTTCTCTAACGGTCATTTTTCTTATAGGCATTGTCCCGATTTTATGCGAAAAATATTTCTTATAGTCCGTTAAAAATATCCACAGTATGTGAAGCAGGGTGTATAAAAACCAGAAATAATAGTGCTGGAATTTATGCATCTTCAATCTTTTTTGTGTTTCAGCAAACCTCAGCCAGGGGCGTGCTTCAATATCATCATCCACTCCATCAATATTGGTATAGGTATGGTGGATGATATTGTGTTTCATATTCCACATGATGGCGCTTGCACCCAAAAAGTTTAGTGAAAATCCAGCCATTTTATTGACAAACTTAAATTTGCTGAAACTTCCGTGTGCCCCGTCATGCATTACATTAAAACCGATAGCCGCGGTCAGGCCTCCAAATAATACACATTCCGGTATTGCTATCCAAACCATTGGAGTAAAAAATACCAGGTGAAGGTAAATTAAAACATAGCCCAGGCAAAATAAGATCGCTTTAAAAAGCAAAGCATTATTACCTGTCATGGATCGTTTGTGGTCGCTAAAATATTGATTTACGCGATTTTTTAATTCTATATGAAATTCACCTTTTCCGTGAATAAACTTTGGATTTGCCATTTGTATTATTTAATATTTTATTTATATCCGGCGCTATTAAACGCCTTTTTTTATGTTTAAGTACTTATTTGAACGAAAGCATCAAACGATTTTATTCCTATCATCTTTTTTGAAAGAAAGCCTTCTGCATATTTCACGCCTATCATCTTTCCATACATTTTAGCCCGGTTGATAACACTCTCTAAAAATTCCGGCGAGGAAATATACGTTTGCGGTTCATCACCAGTAGCTTTTTGGTTATAAAATTGAGTTGAAAAAGCCGCAATAGCCTCGATTTTTTTATCAAACTCTGCAGAAATATCGATAACAAAATCGGGAGTAAAGTATGTATCCTGTATATAATTGAAAATATATTTCGGCCTCCATGCTTCCTGTGGATTTCCGTTTTCATCAATGGTTTCTATCTTCATCAATCCGGATAGAAAAGTGGCATCATTCATTAACAGGGCCGCACGTCCATGATCCGGATGCCTGTCCTCAGGGGCGTTGCCAAGAATAATTTCCGGCTTATATTTTCTAAGAACGGTTATTATTTTTTTTTGGTTCTCCTCATCATTCCTGAAAAAGCCATCTGCCATCTCAAGATTTTCTCTTATTGCTACGCCAAGTATCCGCGCAGAATTTCCGGACTCTTCTTTCCTGGTTTCGGCGGTTCCCCGTGTTCCCAATTCTCCGGCAGTAAGATCAACTATGCCAACTTTTTTGCCATTTGTTTTTTCAACAAGAAGAGTACCAGCGCAACTTAATTCTATATCATCGGGATGAACACCAAATGCTAAAAGATCTAATTTCATTCTAAAAAATAACAAACTGTGAACAGAAATCCCCCCTTAAAACATATTACTGGGTGCAAAGGTAGTTAAAAAAAAGAGTTGTCGTGCGAGATTAACGATTTGAAAGATGTATTAAAAATATTATTATATACAGCCTCGTTTGTACCGGTACCTTTAATAAATTTTATTTGTAAGATTGCAAGATGTTACCACACAGGCGATCTACCCCGAATAACCATACATCCGCTTCACTTCTTTTACAATGGATTCCATTTCTGCATCCTGCCCTTGGGCGTCATAAGGCTGTTTGAGGTCGCTGCCGAAAAAGAAAGCAACGGTTTGCCAAAAGCGTGCACTAAATCCGCCTTTCAATTCTTTGAGAATATCATAACAATTGGTGCCGCCCGTTTCCCGGTTAATAAGCTTCATTAAAACCCTGCCCTGGTAAACCGATAAATTCGTGAGCGGATCAGTGAATTCTTTTTTTAATTCCTTTTCCCGGCTGTTAATGTACCGGGACACAAATTGTTTGTCGGGGTTTCCTGCTATGTGTTTTTCAATATCATTGAAAACGATGCCCGCCTTTTTTGCGTAAGGATAGGTTACATACACAGCATTTCTAAGTCTAGTCCATCGCTGCCTGGCTGTGAATTTACTTTTCCCCCAAACATATACACCAGCTAAAATCTTTGCTTCAATAGTATCACCTTCATAGATAACTGCTGTAGTCAGAATGGTATCGTGCGGGCCGTACCGTGCCTGTGCCAGCGCACGACCAGGGATGCTTAAAAAGTAAATGCCAAGCAGCAATATACTGGTGAAAATATGTTTGGAACTGGTACGCATTTCACCTGTAAATTTAAACTTTAAACGATTCTGTTAAAGATTTAATTGCAAAATAATACCAAATTTTTTTTTAACTGTTGGCAATAAGAAACATATAAACCAAACCGCCAAGGACTAATATAACTGACAACGCAGTTATATAATTCGCTGCTTTAACCCTTCGCCCGATCGACACGACAAAACCGCAAGCCATGATCAATAATCCTGCCCACACCAGGTTTATATACGGGAAAACGTAGGCTTTGAGTGTTATAAAATCTGTTAATGTATCTGACTCCTTTGCACCAATCTTAAATTTTTTGCCGGAAGTAAGACCTATAAGTTTCAAATAAAGATTTTGTCTCACGACAGTGTCATCAATATAATTAAGTTGTTGATCGATTATCTTAAGACCCGGATAAGCATGGTATTTTGAATTATCCTTTCCATAAACCGTAATGGCGGCAACCAAAGCGGTATCGGTGGGAGAAAAATGAAACCTGCCATTAACAGGATTTTTAAGTAAACTATCCAAAACAAAAAACCCCCGGGAATAAAACACAGTATCATTTATTGCCATCTCGTGAACGGTAAATTGTGCCGTATCTGCCGATTCATTTTTTACAGAAATAGTAGAGATATAGGTAAATACATCGTGGGATAGATAGTGCTTTGTACCGGGATTGGAACTTAAGTTGTTATCCTTCATGCGGTAAGAATCAGGGGTCAATATAAAGTCCTCAACTGCCTTTCCCGTGGCCGTATCAATTTTTTGAAAATGAAGTTTATAAAAAGTCCGGTTTTTTTCAAAAGCTGCAGAGTCAGTTAAATAAGTAACGGTATATTTTCCCATTGCCGTGGGCACATCTCTTAACAGGGTAAGGTTCTCCAGCGGGTTTTCCGTCTCTCTGCCAGTTGGGTCTTTGTCAAAAGGAATAAACAAGCCCGTTCTGCGGTTATCGCTTATTACTTTTTTATTTCCTGATGAAATCAGCATGCCGGTAATCATTAAGGCAAAACCTAAATGAGCTATTGCAGCTCCGCCGGCTTTTACATTTCCTTTCAAAACAGTTTTTAAATATGCCCCGTTGGCAACCACGGAAAAAACAGAAGCGAATAACGCCAGGTAAATAGCGCCCAAAAATCCCGGGCCTTTTTTACTATATTCTATAGGATAAAAAATGGCCAGCAAAACAACAATTATTGCGGCTATACTTAGGGGAAGCGCTAATTTTTTTATTAAATATTTTTTATCTGTTTGCTTGTATTTAAGGTATTGAGATAGTGCAGTAAGTACACCTATAATGAAAGCAACCAGCACCAGTACTTTATTGTAAGTAAATTCCCTGTCCTGCGGGTCGGCGTAATTAGTTCCGAAAACCTTATTGTAAACAGGTAGCGAAGTGACCGCAATGATGAAAAGAGCTGCCAGGAAAAAAATAAGAGAACCAATAAACATCCAGAATTCTCTTGAAGAAATATTTTCCTCTTTTTGTATAGAAGGGATCTTTTTATAATTTTTTATAAAAAGGAATAACATGGGGACAGATATAATTAACACATAAATTCCAATTAATACATTCATGGCCATTCCGGCTTCGGTGAATGAATGAACGGAAGTATCGCCCAGAATGCCGGTGCGGGTAAGGAAAGTAGAGTACAGGACAAAGAAATAACTTAAAATAATAAACAAATAGGAAGCCCGCAAGGCATTACCCGTAGAATTATAAATGGCCATGCAGTGCAGCCCTGAAATGAGGATCATCCAGGGAACCAATGCTGCATTTTCAACCGGGTCCCATGCCCAATAGCCACCAAAAGATAAAGATTCATACGCCCATTTTCCCCCCATCATGATTCCGACACCAAGCACACAGCCGCTGAATAAAACCCAGGGCAATGCAGGTTTTACCCAATCTCCAAAACGTTTTGTGCTAAGTGAAGAGTAAGCGAATCCCAGGGGCACAATGGTACTGGCAAACCCAAGGAACAACACCGGCGGGTGAATAACCATCCAGTAATTTCTAAGCAGGGGATTTAGCCCTATACCATCTTTTATAAATGATAAATAATTGGGCTGGCTGAAGATCGGGCCGGCGAGTTCGTTCCTTGTTAAAACAAAAGGGCTGCTGCCAATTCTCACATTAAAAATGTACAAGCCCACAATCATTATCAGCAGTACAAACTGGGCAAGGCTAATAACGCCCAATATTGGCGCCTCTCTTTTTTTGTTGGTAAAAATTAGTATGCTTCCCAATATACCGTGCCACAAAGACCATAAGATAAAGCTGCCTTCCTGTCCCTCCCAGATACAAGCCAGTAAATATTTTGGTTCCAGTTCTTTAGACGCATGTTTGTAGGCATACAGGTACTCGAAATAATGATGGGAGCAAATATAGTAAATGGTAATAAAAACAGAAAGCAAAGATATAAACTGGATAAAAAAAGCGCCCCGTGCAAAAAGTATCCAGGAACGTTTTTCACTTTCCTGCGTGACGAACGATGCTTTAAAATAGGAGATTGTGGAAACCAGTGAGGCTACAAATGCAAGCAATACAAAAAAATGTCCTACCTGGCCCGGTAATAAATGTTCACCTTCAAAAATCATGACGCGGTTTAGTATTGAGTGACCGTTTTTTCCAATTGTTTTTTATCATCTTTATATTTCGAAGGGCATTTTAGTAAGATATTATCGCATACAAAAATATTACCTTCCATTTTTCCTTTCAAAACTACACGATCACTTTGTTCCAGTTCAGGTGGTTTTGTATTTCTGTAAATTACTTTCGTGCTGCCGCCAAGACTATCGGTAGCATAAAATGATAGATAATTAGGATCCTTTATAGCATCGTATTGAATCGGTTTCGATTTATCGAGCCTGGCAATAAGATGAACATATTTACCCTGTTTTTCCTTCGCAGAACTTATAGTATCATATGTTGAAAAATCAACTGAATACATCAGCAATACGCCAATGGCGGCCGCGATCGCTACTAAAATAATAATGCTGGAAGTTTTCATACTCTTTTTATCAAAGCGCAAATTTACTGTAAAATGAACTTATAATTCATAAAACTTCTGACCTTTATGGTGACGATACATTTCAGTTAAAAGCGTTAATTTTTCCAGGTTACCTGACATACATCTTTTCTAAAAACCTTTATCCTGTGTGTTTGCATTATCTTTGCCGCTCTTAAAATTTTTTTTAGAAAAAAATGACAGACTTATCCAATTTTGATGCTAATTCGGCTGGAAATCCCAATAACAATATTTTCGGCCTTCCTTTTACCGAAGACGAGGCTGCCCTGGTTTTATTACCAGTGCCCTGGGAAGTTACAGTAAGCTATGTTGCAGGTACTGCAAGGGCTGCAGAGCATATATGTAAAGCGAGTCTACAGGTTGATCTTGTTGATACTGACATTAAAGACGGTTGGAAGCAGGGATTTTATATGCGTGACATGGATAAAAAAGTTTTGATGAAGAGCGACTATCTCCGCAAAGAGGCCGAGCTTTTTATTAATTACATTACCCTGGGTGAAGTGGTGGAGGATAGTAAGTTCATGTGTAAAATCCTGAAAGAAGTCAATGAAGGAAGTGTTTTTTTGAATAATTGGGTGTATGAGCAAACAAAAGATTTGCTTGATAAGGGTAAACTGGTAGGTGTTATAGGAGGGGATCATAGCACACCTTTGGGATTTCTTAAAGCCATTTCAGAAAAGCATGGCGATTTTGGAATCTTGCAAATTGACGCTCATTGCGACCTTCGTAAAGCGTATGAAAAATTCAAGTATTCTCATGCCTCTATCATGTACAATGCACTGGAAGAAATTCCACAGATCACGAAACTGGTGCAGGCAGGCATAAGAGATTATTCTCCCCTGGAGTATGATTATATCCAGGATAGCAATAAAAGAGTAATTACGTATTTTGATAAAGATATTAAAGAACGGATTTTTGAAGGCGCTTCGTGGAAGGAGATCGTGGATGAAATAGTAGGTAACCTGCCTCAAAAAGTTTATATAAGTTTTGATATTGACGGTCTCGACCCTAAACTATGTCCGAACACCGGAACCCCGGTACAGGGCGGGTTTGAGACAGAACAAATTTTTTATCTCTTTAAAAAAGTAGCCTTAAGCGGGAGACAGATAATAGGCTTCGATCTTAATGAAGTGGGAATAAGCGCAAATGAATGGGATGAAAATGTAGGCGCAAGAGTTCTTTTTAAACTGTGTAATTTGATGGTAGCCGGAAAAATAAATAACCATGCAACAGTTTGAGATCGTACTTAAAAATTATAAAATAAAATCCTATCGTTTTATTGCGCTGCTAATTGTGCTTTCAAACATGGCAGTCTTTATTTTTTTGCTGTTCTCAGATGTACATTTTTTTGAAGCTGCAGCATCTGTGTTCCTGGTAGCCTTATATGGACTTTATAGATTTTATCTTGTTAAAAAAAATAAGAGTGAATTTTATTTAGATGAAATTTGTTTCTTTATACTTGCCGGTTGTTGGGTGGGGCTGCAAAATTATCTTTTATCATTTTCCTGCATATTAATGGGTATTCTGTACCACTTGTCGCTGCAAAAATTTCAATTTGTTTTTAATAATGATTTTGTAAAAAAAATGAATTTTCCTACTTCCGAATATTCATGGGACAATTTTAATAACGTGCTGTTGAAAGATAATATTCTAACGCTTGATTTTAACAATAATAAATTGATCCAGGTAGAAATTGAAAACGAAAAAAGTATTAGTGAAAAGGACTTCAATGAATTTGCCGGGCAACAATTATTTAAATATTCTCACCCGGAAAAGACCATTTTTTTAAATTAAAAATCTGTTGAAACATAGCCCTTATATATTATTTTCAGACGGCGAAGGCAACATTTTTGAAGATACTTCATTGTACGCGTGTGGCAGAAGTGGCTGGGATGCACTCCCCGTTGAAAAAGAGGCGTGGATTGAATTACCGGGGGGCGGACAGTTATATGAATTACCGGGCAGGCGTGGTATCGGTATTGACGTACAGTCAGGGGAAATGCGACTGTGTGAAAAAGGCTGGGCTGTCGCGGCCTTTATTCCACCAGCGTTTACCGGAATTTACCTGGCAGCTTATGAAACAATGCCGGGTGCCGAAACCCTCCCGTTGTTTTGTTACACTGCTGCAGGATGGTATAAAGAAAAATTTTATGTGCCTGCAATCCGCATTGAAAAGGACATCCGGCAGGAGAGTGCCGGCTTTAATGATGAGCGCATACAGGAGGGCGTAGCCGGTTATTTAACTGCGTACAAGCATAACCGTTTGGTTGCTCACCTTGCCAATAATTGCTGCAATACCTATCATTGTCCAGCTGCCCGTAATTACTTTATGGGAAGATGGGAATGCCCGGTTCCCACTTCGCCCGCCTGTAATGCTAATTGCATTGGCTGCATATCTTTTCAGCCGCAGGAAGAAGCGATCGTTTCGACCCAGGACAGGTTGATGTTTAAACCTTCAGCTGAAGAAATAATAGAATACACTGTGCCGCATTTGGAAACGGCGCCATTTCCTATAGTAAGTTTTGGCCAGGGTTGTGAAGGCGAGCCGTTGCTGATGTGGCAGACTATTAAGCATGCCATTTGCGAAATCAGAAAACATACTCAAAAAGGAAGCATTAATATCAATACCAATGGCAGTGATCCAAAAGCCGTAAAAGCCTTGTGCGAAGCGGGTTTAAATAGTATCCGTGTCAGTACGAATTCTGCGCGGGAAAAAGTATATACTCCTTATTACCGCCCCAATAATTATGAATTTAATGACATCGTTGAAAGTCTGAAAGTGGTGAGCGGTTTTGGCGGCTGGACGAGCATTAATTATTTCGTCTTCCCGGGAATGACTGACAGCGTGGAAGAATATGAAGCATTGCGAAGCCTTATAAAAACTACCGGGTTACAAATGATCCAATGGCGCAATTTCAACATTGACCCTGACTGGTATTTAAAGAAAATAGGCGCAACCGATACCGGGGAATGTATAGGTATTCCGCAAATGATGGACCTGCTTCGGGAAGAATTTCCGGGTTTAAAATTCGGTTATTTCAATCCCTCTATTGAAAGAATAAAAGGGAATTTTGAGTTGGATTATGCGCAATAGATATTGGATTGAATAAATTGCTTATTCGCCCGCTTCTGATTTTAAGAACCATTTTTTAAAAATATAATGATACAATTCGACGGTGCCATTTAACACAGGGAAAGCATTTACAAATATCCATCCATCCTTGCCCATGTAGTTCAACGCATCTACAACGGTATTAAATTTTTTTAATTTTCCCTCATCATCTTTAAGACGGTTATCCTTCCAGATACTTTTGGCTTCTCCATAATTTATGTTAATCGTTACCTTATTACTAAGCAATCTTGGCGTAGCGATTATTTCACAATATTGTTCAATTTTTGACGTATCAGTTTGCGAAAATGTAGTAAAAGAAACAAATGATACACTGCAAATGATGAGTAGTTTTTTCATGTTTTATTTTAAAAGTATTTATGCATTTTACAAATCTTTACCATCCCTGGTGTCGTATTTCTCAGCCGGTTCCGATCTTTTAAGATCATCCGGTTCTACAAAAGTATACTCGATCGTAAAGTCTTCGTCAATAATATAAGTAGCCGGTGTGGGCAATCTTCACGGACCAATTGCCAATACCTCATTTATGTATACAACGGGCCCAGGTAACGGCTAGGAGTGAAATGGTCAATGCAATGCCAACCTTTTTCCCTTCAAATACTTGTCTCTAATTACTTCATACACAGGTTTATTATACACTTTACTTTCCAGCCATGATATAATATCGAGATAGGCAAAGGCTCTTGTCTCAAACTTACTTTTTTCGAGGTCTTTAATGGTGTGCAGGAGTTTTTCAAATTCTGGTTGCATTTTTTTTGCAGACAGGTAAAATGATTTTCGCAAAAATTTAAACATTTCTTCTTCTACGAGGCTTAGGTTTTGCATCTTGGCCATAAAGCGGTATACTGATTTGATGAGGTATTCCAGCAATTGAAAATTGCCCAGTTCATAATGCGAAATAAGATGAAGCAACCTCGCATAACATTGCAGGTCATTCCTGAGATCCATTTTCCAGTTGATGATCTTATTTAAATAATCTATAGCGGTACTATAATCTCCGGCTCCAAAATATAAAGAAGCGATCTTGTAATAAAAAACAAGTACCCGGTGGTGATCCAGGTAAATGTTGAACTCTTTCAGCTGTTGCATTATATCAGGCACAATATTCAGTCCTTCTTTGAAAGTTCCTTCCAGGAAATGCTGGTTAAGTTTTGAAATATACAGGTAAAGAAAAATCTGCACCTGGTTATTATTACTTCGTTTTACAATATCGGAATCCCTGAAAACTTCAAGCAGCTTGATTGTTTTATCAAAACCGCTATAATTTCTTAAGGTAAAATGTGCGTTTAATAAATTGTGCAATCCTTTTATATAATTAGTGGTTTCTATTTCTTTCATCATGGATTCATCCGTAAATAAATCTACCCACTTTTGCGTGTAACGGTAATACATTAAAAAGTCCTGCCTGATAAATGCGTACCAGCAATAACTTTGGTTGTAATATAATTTTTCATAAAACCCTTCCGGCTTTTTTATGTCACCGCTGAGGTGTTCATGAAAATAATGCTCCACTTCTTTTTCATCAGTTTTATTTCTTGCATGGCCGTTCTTAATATACCAGCTATATAATTGCAAAGAGAGATTGGATAGTTTAGTCACCCTTTCCAACTGCACATTTGCATTACCCGACTCTCCGGCTAATGCATCAGCCCTATCCTGCATGCTGCGGGTAATGTGTAAGGATTCAATTTTCTTTTCAAGAAATAGTACTTCTATCAGGAAGGTTAACTGGTTATGTGTCTTCGCATTTTCCTTAACCCGGTCCAGTATTTTCAAGCTTTGCAGGTAAAGACCTTTATTGTATAGAATCCTCGCAAAATCCAGTTGCTCGTGCAATTGGATGTCTATGTTTTCGCTACTTTCGAGCACACGCAGGCTGGCTAGCAATTGCCTGTACAAATGGGCCTTCATGTTGGAGATCTGTTCCTTTTTTATGGAGATGGTTTTTTCGATAAGTTCTTTTTCATCGTACTCCTTCATCTTGTCCAGGGCATCAAATAACTGTACAATTTTAAGATCAGTGGTAGATGAATTTCTTTGTACATATAGCTTGAAATTTCTCTTTTCTGACTTTTGAAGTGAATGAATCAGTTGAAATACGGCATCTGTTGATCTGTTGGGCATCGTAATATTTTTACCTGGAATAGTAGTGGTAACAAGGCTTTGGTGAAATTACTATTCTTTTCGGCAATGTAAATTTCTGTTATTTTGTTTAAAATCTCTCTATTAGATATTTTACTTTTATATTATATAGAAACAGGTTGTTCTTTTAGAAAGCCTTATTTTTCTCCCAGATCATTTTGATATGAATAAGATAATCATTTTCGATACTACGCTCCGCGATGGCGAACAAGTTCCGGGTTGCAAGCTCAATACCAAGGAAAAAGTAGAACTGGCGCTGGATCTTGAAAACCTTGGCGTTGATGTTATTGAAGCAGGATTCCCGATATCCAGCCCCGGGGATTTTTCGTCGGTAAATGAGATTTCAAAAAGCATCACCAATGCCACGGTTTGTGCATTAAGCAGGGCGGTAGAAAAAGATATACAGTTTGCCGGCGAGGCATTGAAGTATGCGAAACGCCCACGCATTCATACGGGCATTGGCACATCTGATCTTCACATAAAAAGCAAATTTAAATCCACGCGCGAAGATATTTTGGCTCGGGCAATTCAATGTGTAAAATGGGCAAGAAACTATACGGATGATGTAGAATTTTATGCAGAAGATGCCGGAAGAACAGGTAATGACTATTTGGCGAAGGTAATAGAATCCGTAATAAAAGCCGGCGCCAGTACTGTAAATATTCCGGATACGACAGGTTACTGTCTTCCTTATCAATACGGGGAAAAAATTGCGTGGCTGATAAACAATGTTTCCAATATTGATAAAGCGGTTATATCCTGTCATTGTCATAATGACCTCGGCGTGGCTACCGCCAATTCTATTTCAGGAATTATGAATGGCGCCAGGCAAATTGAATGTACCATCAATGGACTTGGCGAAAGAGCCGGCAATACTTCGTTGGAAGAAGTAGTAATGATAATAAAACAACATAAGGATCTTAATTTTTATACGGGTATCAACGCAAAACAATTAAACCCGATGAGCAGGAAAGTTTCGGATATCATGAGAATGCCTGTGCAACCCAATAAAGCTGTCGTCGGCAGCAATGCATTTTCGCATTCTTCGGGCATTCACCAGGATGGATTTTTAAAGGATGCGCTTACTTATGAAATTATCAATCCTGACGATGTGGGCGCTGATAGTTCCAAAATTGTGCTAACAGCAAGAAGTGGACGCAGTGCGTTGGCCCATCGCTTTCATAAAATGGGTTTCCAGTTTGATAGAAATGATGTTGATATTTTATATGACCGGTTCCTCCAGGTAGCAGATAGTAAAAAAGAAATTGAAGACCCTGACCTTTCAGCACTTGCAAAGGCATATAAAGAGAAAAAAATTGTGGCAACTTAATTCATGCAACCATTAAGAAATATACATAGCACCTTTGTTCCTTTTCCGTTGGAAAATATTGATACAGACCAGATCATCCCGGCCAGGTTTTTAAAAGCGACTACCCGCGATGGTTTTGGTAAAAATCTTTTTCGCGACTGGCGATATAGTAATGATGATGAGAGACTGCCTGAAACAGATTTTATTTTAAACAAGCCGGAATATAAAGGAAGCATATTGGTTGCGGGAAAAAATTTCGGATGCGGTTCCTCGCGGGAGCATGCGGCATGGTCCATTACCAGTCACGGTTTCAATGTAGTGGTGTCCAGTTTTTTTGCAGATATTTTTAAGAACAATGCGCTCAATAATGGACTATTACCCGTTGTGGTTACCGATGATTTTCTTCAGAAAATATTTAAGCTTGATGCGGCTTCAAAGCTGACTATTGATGTGGAAATGCAGTCTATTACAATAGATGCAACCTCGGAAACGGAAAAATTTGATATTAATGAGTATAAAAAGACCTGCCTGTTAAATGGCTATGACGATATTGATTATTTAATAAATAATTAAAAGGAGATAGTAGCGTTTGAATCAACTTTGCCATGACTCGTGCAATCTGCTAAATACAATGGAACAGACATTTCTTTTAGAAGTAAAAAACCTGACGGTACCTTCGCCGGTAAAACCTGTGTTGAAAAATGTTTCCTTTTTTGTGAGTGAAGGAGAATGCCTTGCGATTATCGGCCCTGCTGGTAGTGGCAAATCAACCTTGATAAAGACCCTCGCTGGGAATTTTTTCAGCGGGGATAGCGTTAATTTTCAAACCAAAAACGGGATTGCTCCCAACATTATAATTATTTCACAACAGCACCATTTTAAAAATCTTTCTAATACAACCACTTTTTATTACCAGCAACGTTTTAATTCGGGCGACGCGGAAGATGCGCTAATGGTAAACGATGTTTTAAAAAGTTTAGGTGCTGATGAAAGGGCATTATGCGAAACACTTGAATTATTAGGAATAAGGTATATTCGTTATACACGCCTGATTCAATTGTCTAACGGTGAGCATAAACGTTTTCAACTTGCAAAAGCAGTTTTGCAAAATCCCGACTGGTTATTACTGGACAGCCCTTACACCGGTCTTGACATGGCTGCAAGAAAATTGCTGAATACAATTATAGATAAACTGGTAGCCACAGGTATTCATATACTGTTGGTTACTTCATACGGTGATATGCCTGCGTCGGTTACAGATATTGCTTTGCTCGAAAATGGTGAATTAAAAGAAAAATGGACCCGAAAAGCATTTGAAAAGAGTAACTATACAGCCAGGATAAAGAGTCGGTTTCCATTGCCGGACTTGAATCTGCTTAATAAATTGAGTCCGGCATATTGTTATGATGAATTTTCTGTCGCAATAAAAATGGTTGATACCAGTGTTGCGTATAATAACAGGCAAATTCTTGCGAACATCAACTGGGAGGTAAATAAGGGCGAATGCTGGAATATCACGGGGCACAATGGTTCAGGAAAGTCAACCCTACTCAGTTTGGTTACCGGCGATAACCCACAGGCTTTTGCAAATGAAATTTATCTGTTCGACAGGAAAAAGGGAACTGGTGAATCTATCTGGGATATTAAGCAAAAAATTGGATATGTATCTCCTGAACTCCATCATTATTTTGAACCCGGATGTACTTGTTTTGAAGTAGTGGCATCAGGTTTGTTTGATACGATCGGGTTATTTAAACAATTAAATGAAGAACAAATATTTCTCATAAAGCAATGGATGTTGCTATTACAAATAAATGATTTTGAAAAAAGATATTTTAACCAGGTATCTACCGGGGAGCAGCGACTCGTCTTACTGGCCCGCGCATTGGTAAAAAATCCTCCCATGCTTGTATTGGATGAACCCTGCCAGGGTTTGGATGAAGACGTAAGTGGATGGTTCATTGATTTGATAAATGATATATGTGTCAGCATGAGAAAAACATTAATATATGTTAGTCATTACGAGGAAGAAATTCCATCCTGTGTTACCCATACGTTAAAACTTGTGCGGGGTAAAGTAGCAGCATAAAGAAATACAAATTTGAAAACATAACCAGATTGAAAAAAAAGATAGCCGTTATAATGGGAGATGGGATAGGGCCGGAGGTAACACTGCAATCCATAAAAGTATTGAATGCAGTTGCCTATAAGTATCGCCATAATTTTAATTTTACCTATGTGCTGATGGGGGCAGTTGCTATCGATGCAACCGGAGATCCATTGCCACAGCGTACTATTGATGTTTGTCTTGAAAGTGATGCTATTTTATTTGGAGCCATAGGGCATCCCAAATACGACAATGATCCGTCTGCTACCATTCGCCCCGAGCAGGGTTTGCTGAAGCTAAGAAAAGAATTGCAGTTATTCGCCAATATACGGCCCATCACTACATATGCTTCGCTTCAACATCTTTCTCCTTTAAAAGAAAAAATTTTGCAGGGAGTGGATTTTATTATTTACCGGGAACTAACCGGTGGCATTTATTTTGGAAAAAAAGAAACCAATGAGGAACGTACTGAGGCATCAGATCTTTGTATATATAATAAAAATGAAATTGAGCGTATCGCCCGCCTGGCATTTGCATCGGCGCAACAAAGAAGAAAAAAATTAACGTTGGTAGATAAGGCTAACGTGTTGGAAACATCAAGGCTCTGGAGAAAAACAGTGCAGGATATTTCAGCGGATTATCGGGATGTAAAAGTAGATTATATGTTTGTGGACAATGCTGCCATGCAAATAATTGTAAATCCGAAACAATTTGATGTAGTATTAACTGAAAATATGTTTGGCGATATTTTAAGTGACGAAGCAAGTGTTATCAGTGGCTCATTAGGTTTGATACCCTCTGCGTCTATGGGTGTTTCATCCGCATTGTTTGAGCCCATTCATGGCTCTTACCCCCAGGCCGCGGGGAAAGATATTGCCAACCCGGTTGGTTCAATTTTGTCTTCAGCGATGATGCTGGATCATTTTGGATTAACTGAAGAAGCAACAGACGTGCGGGACGCAGTGGCATGGACATTGGCCAACGGTTTTGTTTCCCAGGATATTGATCCTGAAAATCCTCATTATACTTCTACTATTGGTGAGTTTGTGAGCGATTATATCAGCAATGATATCCCCGTAAATATTAACGCAAAAAATATTGCCTTCGGGAAAACAACCATTATTTAAAAAGAAAAAGATACGTTCTATGTATTATGATGAAAATACTTTTATTTACCGGAACGGTGAAATCATAAAAGCCCGGGAAGCAACAACAGATTTGTACGGTCAAACACTCCATTATGGTTATGGCGTTTTTGAGGGTATTCGTTCCTACAAAACCGCAACAGGCAAAACAAAAATCTTTAAGGAAACGGAACATTTTGAAAGATTGAAAAATTCAGCTAATGCCCTGAACCTTCCTTATATATGGAGCAGTGACGAATTAATAAAGGCCAGCTATGAAGTACTGAGCCGAAATAGTTTGCAGGATGCTTATATCAGGCCATTAGTGTATGCACCCGCCAACATGAGTTTTAACCTGAATAAAGAATCTTACATTGTAATTGAGACATGGGAAATGCAGCCGTTTTTGGGCGAAAAATTATTGCGTGTTATGACTTCTTCTTTTCAAAGACCGAATCCTAAGGGCTTTAAAATTGAGGCTAAAGCAACCGGCCATTATGTAAATTCTATTTTGGCAAGCCAGGAAGCTAAAGCAAAAGGTTTCGATGAAGCATTGCTCAACGATATGAATGATTTTATAGCGGAAGGTCCCGGAGCTAATGTATTTATGGAAAAAGATGGTGTTTTATACACACCACAAAAAGGTAATATTCTACCCGGCATTACCAGGGCTACTGTTTTGGCGATATGCGGGGCATTAGATATTCCTGTCGTAGAAAAGCAAATAACCTCGGACGAAATTCATGGCGCGGATGGTGCATTTTTTTGCGGTACCGCCGCTGAAGTAATTGGCATGGAATCACTCGATGATATTTTTTTTACTAAAAAATGGAATGATACTTTAGGAATACAAATTCAAAACGCTTATAAAAACCTGGTTGTAGAAAAAGAATTTACAACCGCTGCAGTTACTATATGAACGAACTAAATAAATACAGCAAAACAATTACGCAGGATCCTACGCAACCTGCTGCCCAGGCAATGTTTTATGGCATTGGCCTCACTGATGATGATCTTAAAAAGCCACAAGTCGGCATCGTAAGTATGGGATATGATGGTAACACATGCAACATGCATTTGAACGAGCTGGCAAAACTTGTAAAAATGGGCGTGTGGGACAACGATCTCGTTGGACTCATCTTTAATACTATTGGTGTGAGTGATGGAATGAGCAATGGTACGGATGGTATGCGTTATTCATTAGTGAGCCGCGATATCATTGCTGATTCTATAGAAGCCGTTTGCGGCGCTCAATATTACGATGCATTAATCGCAGTTCCGGGTTGTGATAAAAATATGCCAGGCTCGCTAATGGCAATGGGTAGATTAAATCGACCGTCCATTATGGTGTATGGTGGAACTATAGCGCCAGGCCATTACAAAGGAAAAGATTTGAACATTGTTTCCGCTTTTGAAGCACTGGGGCAAAAAATGAAAGGTGATCTGAGTGAGGAAGATTTTAAAGGAATTGTGATGCATTCATGTCCTGGTGCAGGAGCATGTGGTGGTATGTACACCGCTAACACCATGTCCAGTGCTATTGAAGCATTGGGAATGAGTTTGCCTTATTCCTCATCAAATCCTGCATTGAGCGAAGCGAAGAAAAATGAATGTGCCGCCGCCGGTGCAGCTATTCGGTTGCTGATTGAAAAAGATATTAAGCCGTCCGATATCATGACAAGAAAAGCATTTGAAAATGCCATAACTATTGTAATGGTGTTGGGTGGCAGTACCAATGCAGTTTTACATTTGATTGCTATGGCTAATAGCGTTAACGTGGTAATAAACCAGGATGATTTTCAGATAATAAGTGATAAAGTTCCGGTATTAGCGGATTTAAAACCAAGTGGTCAGTATTTAATGGAGGACCTTCATAATATTGGCGGAGTGCCTGCAGTAATGAAATATTTATTGCAAAAAAAGATGCTTCATGGTGATTGCCTGACAGTAACAGGAAAAACTATCGAAGAAAATCTTCAGCATGTTCCTGATCTGAATTTTGAAACACAAAAAATTATTCTTCCAATAGAAAATCCTGTAAAGTCAACGGGGCATCTCCAGATACTTTATGGCAATTTAGCCGAAGGCGGAAGCGTTGCAAAAATAAGTGGTAAGGAGGGAGATATGTTTGAAGGCCCTGCAAGAGTATTTGACGGCGAACATGATTTGATTAGTGGAATCAATTCAGGCAAAATAAAAAAAGGAGATGTAGTAGTAATAAAACATGTAGGTCCGCGTGGTGCGCCGGGTATGCCGGAAATGCTAAAACCGACTTCGGCGATTATTGGTGCCGGGCTCGGTAATAGCGTCGCATTAATTACGGACGGAAGATTTAGCGGAGGCACGCACGGCTTTGTCGTCGGACACATAACTCCTGAATCTTTTGACGGAGGTTTACTGGCATTGGTAGAAGATGATGATATTATTGAACTGGATGTTCCCGGTAAAAAAATTACTTTAAAAGTTGACGGGAAAATAATCGAAGAGAGAAGAAAAAAATGGAAGCAGCCAAAGTTATTGGCAACAAGAGGCGTTTTGTTTAAGTATGCAAAATCTGTTACCACAGCCGCTGAGGGTTGTATAACTGATAAGGCTTCCTAAATCCTCCGGGGGAGGACTGTAAAGTTCTTAATTATTAAAAAAATTTTATGAATACAATCACTGAAATTAAAAAAATTGAAAAATTGAAATCCAAAGAGGTTTCGAACAGGGAAGATCAGCCAAAAGCCCCTTCTCCGGGACCGGATTTTGGAGAAGCCGTTTCCGTTTCTGGTTCCGTTGCTTTGCTTGAGATCCTTATTGCAGAAGACGCGGATATTATTTTTGGTTATCCGGGTGGAGCTATTATGCCGGTTTATGATGCCTTATACGGATATCGGGATAGGCTTAACCATGTATTGGTTCGACATGAACAAGGTGCAATCCATGCTGCGCAGGGCTTTGCAAGAACATCCGGAAAGCCGGGAATTGTATTTGCAACCAGCGGCCCGGGTGCTACCAACCTGGTGACAGGCCTGGCCGATGCCATGATTGACAGTACACCTCTTGTTTGCATAACAGGGCAGGTATACGCGCATTTGCTGGGAACAGATGCTTTCCAGGAAACTGATGTCATTAACATTACAACGCCTGTTACCAAATGGAATTATCAAATAACTGATGCA
>JBDTOV010000052.1:0-31396 GCA_039933035.1 Ginsengibacter sp.
ATTTTGTAGAAGAACTTCCCTTGAACAGCCTTTTCAAAGTAAAGGGTGGCAAAACATTTAGTAAAGGGAATAAGGTAAGAAAACGTTTTTTGTGTAAAGAAATTTCAACAGGTAAACTTTTTCTGTTTAGCCCGGTTGCCGAAGTGGAACTCGTACATAATGGCACGAATTAATAGCGTAATAATTTTACAACTCTTTCAGCATAAACAAGTCACACCCACAATGGCCGCTATTCCCCAGTTGAGCCGGCAGGCTGGTAAACCCGTTTTTTTTGTACATCGCAATGGCATGGGTAAGTTCTGGCATTGTCTCCAGATACATGCTGTTGAAGCCGTTTTCTCTTGCTACTTCCATACATTTTTGTAACAGTACCTTTCCGAGCCCTTTGCCTCTTGCAACCGGAGATATATACATCTTCACCAGCTCACATGTTTTTCCAGGGAGTCCGTCTGTAGGGAATATTCCTCCGCCGCCGCAGACCTCGTCATTTATTTCAATTACAAAATAAGCAGATTTATCTTTTTGAAACAGCTTGTGTAAATGATCGGTAGTTTCGTCGAAATAAACGGTGCCAGCCTTTGCAGCACCAAACTCTTCCAAAGAATTCCGGATGATAGAGGCCATAATCGCGTCATCATCCGCAACAATTTTTCGTATGATTATTTCCTCTTTCAATACAACTCTTTTTTTTGCAAATTATTAAATAAATATTTTTTTAATCAATTCACAAAATTCCACTCCACACCAATTCTGAACATAAAGCCCGGCGTCGGATAGTTGGGCGCTGCGAAATTATTGTGGTTAAATCCAAAGCCATTTGTTACATCAACCGTATTAATGTTTTCAATTTTTACCAGCCCTGTAAATGATTTAATTCTAAAATCAAAATAGACATCCAGGTTGGGGCGATTGCTTATGGTAATGGAATCCTGTGGAAAAAATTGTCCCATCACCGGGGAATAATTATTGGCTTTGTAAGGTGTATTGTACCTAACATCAATACCGGTACTTAAAAAAAGATTTTTGTAAAAATTTCCTTCGAATGCAAGACGCTGACGGGTAAAAAACAAAGGAACCCTTATAGGATTATTGCCGGCAGTTTGCTGTATAATAAAATCGCTGTATAAATTAAGATGGCCAACAACTTTATTTTTTGTTGACGCGCTGAATTGGGTAATGTTTACCAGGCCATTGAACTGGTCTGCCTGGTAATAGTTTTTGAAATACGTATAATTGGTTATCGAAATATTTCTTGCCATCAATGTGAATCGCGGATTATTGGCAACAGCGGAAATGACCGTGGTATTTTCTTTTTTTGTATTAAGGCTGTTACCCAGGTTGAATGAAGAATTTCCTTCAAATATATAAGAAGGTGAGCGGTTGACATTTTGAAAAGCGACTTGTATGTTTCCGAGCTTTGTATTTAGAAACCGGGTAAGCGTCGCATGAGCGCTGTAATCGGCCGCGTTTAACCCTGTCGCATAAAATTCTCCTTTTAGTAAAGCATCCCATTTCCTGTTTCTCGTCTTGTTGCGATACTCTCCATGCAAAACAATATTGTAAAAATTTTTCTTATTGAACGAACTTATGACGCGATAAGCGGGTAATACCACTAGCTGCGGAAAAAATTTTGATTGCAGGAACTGCCCGGAAAAATTTTCAAGTCGTAAGCCGGCCTCAATAAATTGAGCAGGATTTTTTGTTTCAGGAAATTGTTTTATTGAAAAATCATTGGATACAAATTTCCATTTGTCCTCCAATTGAAAATTCAGCGCGGCATTATCTATTATCAGGGTAGTGTCGTACCAATCATGGAATAAGGCAGAATCCGGTTGTGCATTGGATATTCCTGACACATGATCCTGGAATCGATAATCATAGCTGCTAAAATTTAAAGTATGCTGGAAACGAAATTTCGGGTAAAATAAATACTCGGTGGTACTATCGTTAATGATCAGGGAATCTTTAATTCCAAAATCATAACTCTGCCTGAAGAATGTAGTAAAGTTGCTATAGAAGTTCCCCGTATTTATTTTGGTAGAAAATATATTGAAGCTTTGACCTACATCTCCACCAAGGTTAACGGGAATGGCGAAACGCTTTTTTCTCGTGGGGTCTGTGAGAAAGGAATCATTTCGGATGCCCCCGTTTTCTGATGAATTTAATTTATTTCCCACCAACACCAGGTATGCGGCATACCTTTTCTTCTTTCCCTGGTAATTACTGAAAAAACGGTAACTATTGTGATTGGTATTTTGAGTTTGAAAAAGACCTGGTGCAGATATCAACCGGTACTGAATGCCGACATTCCAGTTGGGTTTAATATTTTGCGTTAGCAGCGCGTCTATCACCTGTTCTTTGCCGGTGCCCAGTAAATAAGTAAGTTGTGTATATGGACGGGTGGTTTTAAAGAAGCGGGTATCTTCCAATGTATACTTATAAAGATCATAGGCATGGAAACCCGCATCCCATCCGGCTTTCAGGGTGGGTGTAAATAAGACAGGGAAAGCGGCGTTTCCATTGTTTCCGAGATTTACATAATCGGCAGGAACGGTAAAAAATCTGTTAAAATCATCAATAGTTGAATCAAGCCGATCAGTTTTTAGAGAGTCGAGGTAGCGGAACGAGATGGTAATAGAATCTGCCAGGTCATCGCGGTGTGCAAATGAGAGTGAATCACCACCCTTCGATTGCGCAGTGGAATTAGCAGACCTGGAGGGCGATGGACTTCCAGGTAGCCGCTTCAACATATTGGGGATTTGCGCATGCAGCAATTGCGCAGATAAAAGCATGCCCGAAAGCAACGCCAGGAGTCGCAATTTGAAATGCTTCTGTTTTATGTGAGTATCATTAGTCATTCAAAATCCCGTTTATAACCGGCCAATCAATTCTTTAAATAGAAAGGTAAGTTTCGGCTCTGCTTCTTCCGCTGCCTGCAACACTTCTTCATGGGTAATTTTATTTTGTTCTTCCCTTATACCTACATCTGTGATTACGCTCATCCCAAATACGGGTAAGCCAAGGTGAACAGCAGCAATCACTTCCTGCACCGTGCTCATGCCCACCGCATCGCCTCCTAAAAGCCTGATCATTTTGTATTCCGATCTTGTTTCGAAGGAAGGTCCGGTAACACCAACATATACCCCTTCTTTCAGTTCAATTTTATTTTCCTGCGCAATAAGCTTTACTTTTTCTACCAGGTATTTATTGTAGGGCTCGCTCATATCCGGAAATCTTGGCCCAAAAGTTTCGTCATTCTTTCCAACAAGCGGGTTTACAGCAAACATGCTGATATGGTCTTTGATAATCATAAGATCCCCGACCTGGAAACTAGTATTGGTGCCTCCTGCAGCATTACTGATTAAAAGCGTTTCTATTCCCAAAAACTTTAAAACCCTTATCGGGAAAACAACCTCCTGCGTGGTATATCCTTCATAATAGTGAAAGCGGCCAGCCATGGCGACCACTTTCTTCCCGGAAAGGCTCCCGAAAATAAGCTTGCCGGTATGGCCCTCTACTGTGCTGGTCGGAAAGTATGGAATATCGCTGTAACTTATTTCTGACTCAACATCTATTTCACCGGTAAAACTTCCAAGGCCGCTGCCCAATACGATGCCGACTGCAGGTTTACTATTATATTTTGATTTGATAAAATCAACAGCTTCATTAATTTTTTTCAGCATAAGCGTTTAAATGGCTTCAAAGATAGGTGAATGGCTGAATGGTTGAATAACCGTAATTGTTAATGGGTTGGTAAGTTGAGAGATGAAACAGGCCGAGGCGGTTTATGGTTCCGTAATAGCGATTGATGGCCCGTAAAATTTAATCGGTCGTATACCAGTAAAAGTCGCAATCATCTTCATCGCACAATAAACCACGCAAAGTTTTATCTTTTAGTACGTCGATATAGTCCAACGGTATTTTGTTTACATAAATAGTGCGATATACCAAACGGATACCATGACTATAATCTACATACCAGTTTACATGCCCTGTGTATAAGGGTTGTATTGCCTTACCATCCATTTTATGCCATCCGTAAATGGCTACACGATTGGGTTTCGGGTCTCTTGAAATTTTGCCGGTAATTACTACATCTTTTTTTATACCTGCTATCAACCCTTTTCGCAACCTGCGCTGGCCTTCAATTATAAGGTTGTGCTGGTACATGGTAACGGCACTATCGCGAAAGGCATACATAGGAACGGGTTCTAATTTTACTATAGCAGCCTTATAAATATCATCAACCATTTTTCTTGTTGGTAGAAAACAATGAAGGCTGTCGGCAATAAATTGTGCCGCCATTGGAGATAAAGGAATTCTCGCAAAATCTTTATCAGAACCAATGGATATATAATCCGGAAGCACAAAATAAACTGCATTTATTTTTTTACCGTCAGTAGTGATTATGAAAGTTTTAATTTTTACAAACCTTCTTAAGAAAGAAGGGATGTCGCCTTCCAATATTAATTTTTTTGCCAATTCTTCTCTTTGAGTCCTTTTCATTGCGACAACTTCTTTATAAAATTCACTTCCTTTTTCAGCAGTATCATCACGCCCCCGTAATAAAAGGTGCCTGGGGAAATTACATGCTGACATAATAATTAAATATAGAAATACGCCATACAAAGGCTTGTTCATTTTCAAAAATTTATTCAATTTACTAATTAGACTTTATCTTCGCTTAAAACAGTTGATATGAATTTACACGAATACCAGGCGAAGGAATTACTTAAAAAATATAATGTTCCCGTGCAGGAGGGAATAGCCTGCAACACCGTTGCTGAAGCAGAAGAAGCCTACCGCTTCATCAACAGCCAGTATGGAAGCAGGTTTGCAGTTATAAAAGCGCAGATTCATGCCGGCGGAAGGGGTAAAGGAACGATTAAAGGAACCGATCAACGAGGCGTGGCTGTAGCAAAAAATGCTGAAGAGGTAAAACATATTGTTCAGAATATTTTAGGCGGGACCTTGGTAACCGTGCAAACTGGTGAAGCAGGAAAACTGGTAAATAAAGTATTGGTAGCGCAGGACGTGTATTACGATGGCCCGGATAAAGTAAAAGAAATTTATTTATCAATTTTATTAGACAGGTCAAAAGGCAAAAATGTAATTATGTATAGTACCGAAGGCGGTGTAAACATTGAAGATGTAGCACATAATACCCCGGAAAAAATATTTAAAGAATGGGTGCATCCGGGTGGCGGCCTTCCGGCCTTCCAGGCAAGAAAAATAGGTTTTAATCTTTCTCTGAAAGGTGATGCCTTTAAAAATTGTGTAAAATTTGTAACCAATTTATACAATGCTTACGTAGGACTTGATTGTGGTATGCTCGAAATAAATCCTTTATTTAAAACAAGTGACAATAAAATATTAGCTGTTGATTGTAAAATGAATATTGATGATAATGCACTGATGCGCCACCCTGATATCGCTGCTTTGCGTGATGTTTCAGAAGAAGATCCTACAGAGGTGGAAGCTGCAAAATTCAATCTGAATTTTGTAAAGCTTGACGGGAATGTTGGTTGTATGGTAAATGGTGCCGGGCTGGCTATGGCCACCATGGATATGATTCAATTGAGTGGTGGTGAACCCGCCAACTTTCTTGATGTTGGTGGCACAGCCAATGCGCAAACTGTTGAAGCAGGATTCAGGATAATTTTAAAAGATCCGAAAGTAAAAGCTATCCTTATTAATATTTTTGGCGGTATCGTGAGATGCGATCGTGTGGCCCAGGGCGTCATAGATGCCTACCAGTCTATTGGCAATATTGAAATCCCTATCATTGTCCGCCTGCAGGGTACCAATGCAGAAGTAGCCAAAGACCTGATAGATAAAAGCGGGCTGAAAGTACAATCGGCTATTTTACTAAGCGAAGCTGCAGACCTTGTGAACAAGGCAGTAGCTTAATTTATTTCATCGCCGCTTCTCTTTTATAGAATTTAAATCCACCCTCCTGTTTAATCAGCGTACAACCGTTACAGGTAGTATCAAATGAGGCGTTGGTTATTTTTACCACGAAGTAGGCTGGCCTGGCAATTTTTCCCTTTAATAAAAAATCTTCATCTGCTTCACCGTACACAGGTGAGGCAGGTTTTTTTGCATAAAAATATTGTGCATAGCTTTTAAATCCTATTGGCCAAACGTACACGTCTTTACCTTGCAGGCTTTCATAAAAATTTATGGCGGGTCCTTGTGAATACCGTTCGATTTTTGGCACAACAGCCAGCAAATAAATAAACAGGCAAATGGCTGTTGAGTAAAAGAGAAACAGGATACCTTTTAGGATTTCTCTTTTATAAAGCAATACGATAGCGCTTACTACCAACAGAAAATAGGCAATACCAATAAGGCTTTCATAACCACTCCAGTTCACGGGTACATTAAGACTGGCAACAGCAAACGGATCATGCAGGTATGGAATAACTAAATTTTTATGCATGGCTATATAAGGTAACCCCGCCAGCAAAAGTGAAAATACAAATCCCATAAAAGCCAATAACCCGATTACATAATTCTTTATCCTGGCATGGATTTCTGCCAGGTTATTCAGGTACACTGCTGCCAGGAAAGCAAGCGGCATATACGTGAGGGAAGAGTAATGTACAATCTTTGTTGTGGTAATACTGAACAGGATCATAACCGTCCAGAAAAGTATTTTCATCAAAAGCTTAAAATCATTCCGGCCTGCAATTTTGTTACCAAACATAACGGGAAGTGCCATGATGGAGATTGGAAAACAACCAATGAAAACCACGACAAAATGATAATAGAAGGGTTCACCGTGGCTGGCAACCGGGTGTAAAAAAAGATCTGCCTGGTAAGATAAAAATTCTTTCAGAAACCAAAATCCATTGTTGATCATTTCTATCCCAAACCAAAAAAAACATACTGCCACATACAAAACCATAAATACAAGAATTTTCTTTATACCCGGAAAATTCTTAAACCGCTTGAAAATAAAATAAACAAAAAATACTACCAGGAAAATGAGCAATCCCACAGGTCCTTTTGTTAAGGTGGAAAGCCCTATAAATAGACCTGCCAATGCCGGAAACCATATAGTAGTCTTTGCATCAGAACCCTTAAGATTCCTGAACATAAAATAAACACCAAGAAAAATAAAGTAGTTGAAAACAGGATCTATAATCGCCGACTTAAAATATAAATGTGGCAGGAAAGTTCCCAGGTAACTGATGGCCCATATAAAACCAAACTGCGGGCTTCTGTGTTTTTTACCTATGATAAATAGTGTAACCAGCGTAATGATTCCAAACAATGCATTGGGGAGTCTTGCGGCAAATTCATTGATGCCAAACAGCTTCATGCACCCGGCCTGCAGCCAAAAAAATAAGGGTGGCTTTTCCCAAAATGGCTGAAAATTAATTTGAACCCTGTGATAATTTCCGGTTACGATCATTTCACGAGCTGACTCTGCGAAATTGATTTCATCCCAGTCAAAGAGATGCACATTGCCAAGGAAAGGAATAAAGAAAAAAATCCCAGACAAAATAATAATAGTAAGGTATGTTTTACTTTGCAATTTATAATTCAGCGGGTGAGCAATTTCCATTTATATATTTTAAGCTTTGTAAGAAAATAAAGCATTGAAACTTTTAACACGCCAAGGCCATAAGTTATGCTTCTTCTCAAATTAATGGAAGAAGCTTCTTTAAAATATTTGGTGGGACAGGTTACTTCCGCTATTTCAAAATTGTTATAAAAAATTTGTGCTACCATCTGGTTATCAAAAATAAAGTCGTCTGAGTTCCGGTCGAAATCAATTGTTTCCAACACATCGCGATGATACGCCCTGTATCCCGTGTGATATTCAGAAAGCTTTTGATTCATGAGAACGTTTTGAAATAAAGTAAGAAACCTGTTAGACACATATTTATACATGGGCATGCCACCCTTTAATGCGCCTTTACCCAGGATGCGGCTTGCAAATACTACTTTATACAAATCATTCCCTATAATTGAAATCATCGCCAGCAGCAATTTTGGCGTGTATTGATAATCGGGATGCAGCATGATGATAATATCGGCGTTTAATTCCAATGCCTTGTGGTAACAGCTTTTCTGGTTGCCACCATACCCTTTATTTTCACCGTGTTTAATAATGTGTTTAATGCCTATCTCGCCTGCAACTTCAATGGTATTGTCGGAGCTTTTGTCGTCTACCAACACAATTTCATCCACAATATCCCGGGGAATTTCTGAAATGGTTTGGGCGATGGTATTGGCAGCGTTGTAGGCCGGAAGCACTACAACTACTTTTTTATCCTGGTACATTTATATTTTCCGTTTGCAAATAAAATTACTCCTGTCCCTTTCAGGGAATTCATCAAAAGTAATTATTCACAAAGTAATCGTTTCAATTCTTAAAAAAAAGCCGGCAAAAGCCGGCTTAGTTTAGTTTTCAATAAGGCACAATATTTTGTTTATAATTATCCGGGCATTAATACTTTGTTGATTACATGTATTACACCATTGCTTTGATCTACATCTTTAATCGTGATGGCTGCAATACCCCCTTTTTCATCTTTAATCCAAAGCTTTCCACTTTTACTCATAACCAATAATTTACCGCCGGCTACTGTCGTTAATGTTGCGGTTCCGTTACCGGCTTTTATCATTTTCATCAGCTCTTTAGAACTCAAGTTACCCGGTACCACGTGGTAGGTTAAAATACCTGTAAGCATGGATTTGTTTTCAGGCTTAAGCAATGTTTCTACGGTTCCCTTTGGTAATTTATCAAAGGCCTCATTGGTCGGGGCAAAAACAGTGAATGGACCTGGCCCTTGCAGTGTTTCAACAAGTCCTGCTGCTTTTACCGCTGCAACTAAAGTTGTGTGGTCTTTTGAATTCACTGCATTTTCAATAATGTTTTTTGTGGGATACATGGCGGCCCCGCCTACCATTACGGTTTTATCCATCTGTGCAAATGTTGCCGAGGTAGCAACTGCCGAAAGAATAAAAAGTCCTAATAATTTAATAGTTTTCATTTTCGTGATTTTATTTAGTGATTTTATTTTTATCAATATCATCTACGCTTTCTGAAAAGAGATGGATTTATTTTGATAAAATAATTATTACTAACAGATAGGCTTAAACGCAAATATATTTACCAGGTAATGGTAAATAAAGATGTTAAAAAAGTGGTCGTAAATTGTTAGAAATCAGATTTTAGAGATGACAAACAACTGATCCATAGTGGGCGTAGCGCTACCACCGGCATTTTCCAATGTTATGGCAAATGCCTGGGCGCTTCCGAAAGACTTCATTTTTTGTATATGGTAAATACCCTTTTCAGTGGTTATCATTCCTCCGTCCACGGGCTTTCCATCGACTATTGCCCAAAGTTGATATTGTTTCCCCTCCGGTACGGCAGGCAGGTTGGTAGGATCTACGTACACCTCACCCGTATTTTTCATCCAGTAAATTTTTGCGATTGCATCAGGCGCATGAGGTGTTCCATTTAGTACAACCGGACGCGCATTTCTATCACTCACAACATTTAACTGGTTACTCATGGCCAGGTTAGCCTGGTCGTTTTGTCTAATTTTTTCCTGTGCTACCTGCAACTCATTGTTCGTATTTTGATATTTGTTATAATAGGAAAAGTTGAGTATTATACTTCCAATTAATAAAATAAAAACTGCCGCTGCGGCAAATTTAAGGAAGGATGGAATGCGATAGATCCGCGTTTTTTCGGAACCACTACCAACTGGAGAAAGATGCCTGATATTCTCCTGTTCGGGTTGCGATATGTGGGACAGTATGTTATCTTTTAAAAAAGGAGAAGGCTCTACAGAATGGGCCAGTGCGTACGACTCCAGCGACATTTCTATTGCCTCAAGTTCCTGTTTAATTTCGGGATAGTGTTGTAAAGCCTTTTCTACCTCCACCGTTTCTTCAGGAGAAGATAATTCCAGGGCGTATAGCTCAAGTAAACCGGATGATATGATGTTTTCTTTATTCAATTTAATTTGTCAGAACTTTTCTTAATTCAATAATTGCCGCCCTCATTCTCGTTTTCA
Organism: Ginsengibacter sp.; assembly: GCA_039933035.1. Taxonomy (GTDB): domain Bacteria; phylum Bacteroidota; class Bacteroidia; order Chitinophagales; family Chitinophagaceae; genus Ginsengibacter. The sequence continues at coordinate 10,044 of JBDTOV010000052.1, forward strand.
CGGTGCCCAAAGGAATAGCCAATGATTTGGATATCTCTTCCTGTGTTAAACCTCCAAAATAGGCAAGGTCGATAATATTCCTCTGTTCATTTTTGAGAAGGGATAGATGCTTTCTTATTCCGAGGGCATCAAAACTTTCAGCAGTATGGGCGTTGTCGCTGATATTATTTACGGTATTCTCTGAATTTTGGATTTTTGACTGCTTTTTATATCCCTTACTTCTTATAGTATCAATTGTTAAATTCCTGGTGATATTAAGCATCCATGTGAAAAGCCGTCCTTTCTCGCTATCGTAATTCGAAAAATTATTCCAGATTTTTATAAAAGCTTCCTGCAAAACATCTTCAGACAACTCGCGGTTCTCAAGCATTTTATAAATTACCCCGAGCAACGCTGCTGAATAATTATCGTACAAATATGCAAATGCGGTTTGGTCCCTGTTTTTTAAGAGGAATATTAATTCTACTTCGTTATATTTCTTTACTTCCTGCAAATTTTTATACTAAAATATTAGATGCTCAATGCGTTAGTGATAATTAAAGATAGGTTTTTTGATAATACCGACTTCGGTAACCTACAGGGGATACTAAAATAATTTTTACGTTCCATCTACATAAGTGACTATTGACATATTATTTTTCAAAATAACAAACACTACCGCCTACCCAGTCCTTATCCATGTTATACCTCACACCAATCATTTTTCCTTTACTAAGCCTTGCCAGGTTGGTAACAGCCAACGGTCTTTCCATGCCATCTTTCCAGAAATAAAAGATCCGTATCTCCGCTTTTGCCGGTATGTTGGGCGTTTTTATCACATCCGCATATTTTACTTTTCGTTGCAAAATCCAGTTTTCAGGATCGGGTACCGCATCGATATCTTCTTTGGTAACATCAATAATTACGCCCTGGCCGGCAAACGAAAATAATGGTTTCAAAACAAAATTTTCAAGATCACCGGGAAGCTGTTTTACTTCATTGAGGAAAAAAGTTTCTGGTACATTGGGATGGTCTATAAAAGGAAGGGTGAATTTGCTGATCCTGTAAAACCAGTTGGGATGAGGCACCCATTCCACGTCAAAGGGCTGCGTAATATCTACAACATTCCCGAGGTCCTTCCTTGTTTGTGTAAGTTCGTCGAATATAATGCGGTTATAAATTCTTTTTATTTCAATTCTTTTTCCATCCTTCATATAAAACAATTTGCTTCCTTCCTGCAAAAGCTCTGTGAGGCAAACAACAGGGATGTGTAAATAATCCTGCGTGCAGTAAAAATCAATTCTTGTTTTTTGTTCATGAGGTTTTATTTCAAGCAGGATAACATTTTCGGGATCGTGATCCCCAAGAATAATTTCTTTAAATAACTGCAGGTACGATTCACTGTTATATCCATTTAAATAATGACTAAAGTTTTTTGGAATTTCGAAATGATTTTCAAGAACCTTTGGATAATATGCCTGGAAGGCAAAAAGGGTAGGAAATCCCTGCATTTCTATCAATTGCGGCTCCAACCCGCCATTGTCATTTTCACATATTCCAAAATCAAAAGCAATAAAGTGGCTATGCTCATTTTCACCCGGCACATTTTCACCGGCAGGGATAGCACGGCTGGTAAGTTTATTAAAACCCGGATCTTTTATAAAATCAACAATTCTTTCACACGCTTCAATCATTTTTTTAGTAAACTCTTTTGGAATAAAGATGGGCGTTTCAGCTATACGAAATAGAATATCACCGGGATGTTTACTATCCAGGTCTTTCAAAAAATCTTCATATTTTTTTTGAGTAAAATTTTGATTGAATTGTTCCCTGAGTTCGGGTATCATGATGTTGTAATTTTTACAGAAAAGAAAGGTTGGAAGATAAGAAAATTAAAATTACGGTGGGATTTATAGACTAAATATTACAAATACCGCTACAGTTAATTGCCAGGGTAAGCAAAAGAATATGAATCCATAAAGGCCAGGTAACGGCCACCAGACTATATCCTATGCGGGAACTAAATAAAATGTGTTCAGCGCAATATTTAAAAAGTTAGGGAGAATATGAGCATTGGTCCATAAAATTTTATCAGGGTCATTGAGTTGCTCAATCATTGATTTCCATTTTTCCAATCCATGATTTTCAATAACCGTTTGTTTTTTCTCATCGGTTTGCAAATGGATACTCATCCCAATTGCATCTGCTTCAGGGTGAAACTGTGTTCCTATAAAATAATCGCTAAAACGAATAGCCATGATAGCCCGCTCATAAGGAAGATGCGGCCTGTCCTTTTCTATGCATAAAATTTTGGCTCCCTTGTATAACACATTCATTTGCGGTTCTATTACCTGGTAATCCCGGCTATCAACTGCGTAGAAAGGATCATTCATCCCGGCAAATACTGGTTCGTCTTTACCATCTTCCAAAAGATGTATAGGGAACACGCCAAATGATGTTGACATCCTCTTGCACACATTGGCAAGGCTCCAATGGCGGCAAACTAACTGAAAAGAATGGCAGATAAAGAAAGCGAATTTCTTTTGTAACTGCGTCTCATCCGCATTCCATGCTTCTACTTCATTCAACCAACGAAAATAATGAGCTTCCCATTCAGAGCCCTTACTCTCCAACGGGCTGCCAGGACCGCCTGAACTTATATACACATCATAACTAAGATCGGGAACCCGATGTTGCAGGCGAACATCAAATTCGTCCAGTTCTACATTGCAGTCATTGTCTGTAGCAAACCGTTTAACAATTTCACGAATACATCTCATCCCCTGGTTGTCCACTCCTTCATACAAATCCAAAATAGCGATACGTACAGTTTGCTTTTCATTCATATTCATCAGGCAAAGATAAATTATTTATAAAAAAATTAAATTTCTGTTAGAAAATTTATTTTATTCCAACAGCATGGATCTGCCGGTGAGTCTATATTGGCTATTCTTTAGTCCTGGCTAACTTATATACATTCTTTCACCGTTGTGGTCATGCAGTGAATCGGCAAGAGCATCCATATTTTGTACAAGGGGACTTTAAATTTCCAATGTGCAATAAAACACTCTCATTTCGACATTCCATTTGAAGATTGCCTATTTACATTACAGGCACTTTAAAATTAAATAAAATCTAGTTAGGTTAATACCAGCAACACAAATTGCGGAAAGCTGTTTATATGAGTAAAAGCTGATAGGATGAATGGCGCATTGGGTAACAACGAAATCTTAATACAATCTATATCAGGAAAGAAGTATCGAGGGCAAAAATACATAAGGATCTATAGAAAATTGCTCTTCAAATTCAATATATTGTTCTCCCAATTCGAGTTCGATGAATGAAGAAGCTTCCTTTATTTCCCATAGGTACAATATTTTATTTTCTTCATTTTCTTTAAATATTTCAGGAAGCATTACAGGAAGAAGCCCATTCCAGCAGGCTACTTCAAGTTTTTCTTTTTGCGAGAGATGGTTATAACTAATTCCGTCAGAAGTTGCGCAAAATTCCTGCGACGAAAAGCTTGTACCCGTAACCAATAAAATTTGCTGTTGCGCGAAATTTTTTGTCATAATCTTTTTTTTAACTTAGAGAGCCCTTTGCATATATACCTTGATAATTTCAATCGGAATATATTGATAAATATTCAGTAAACAGTAAAAAATGAAATAAGGGATTATCGCTAAAAAATTACACCTTTTTTGGAAGTATAGTCTACGCCGACAATGTAATTATGAGCAAAAGATTTTCAAGTAGATAATGGGAACGAACGGATAGACCTGAGTCCGGTGGCAAATGTAGGCACAATTTTCTTAATTAGCAAATTAGCTTAAAAATTAACTAAACTAATTTGCCGCCCTTGGGGGAACATACGCACGCGCTGGTTCTCCAAAAAATGGCCATAATGGGGACTGAACCATCTTTTATTAATATATCCATGGCTATATACATCACTTGGCCGTGTATTCTTTTTGGTAGATGAGCGGACTTTTACCAGTGATCATTTTAAAATATTTATGAAAACTGGTAAAATTATTGAAGCCACTTTCGTAGCACAGGCGCTTAATACACTGGTTATTTTCAATCAGTAGTTTGCATGCATGGCCTACTCTTAATTCTATCAAAAACTGTGAATAGGTTTTCCTGGTACGTGATTTAAAATAGCGGCAAAATGAGTTCGGGCTTATATTGGCAACTTCTGCAATTTCTTCTAATTGGATTTTGCTCCTGAAGTTCTTAATTGAATATTCATAAATAGCATTAATCCGGTCATTTTCCGATTCTACAAAATCAGGTTTAAAGCCAATAGACGATAGTGAGGATAATTGTTTACAGTCAGAGATACACGATAGTGCTTCCATTAACAAAATAATTCTTTTTGACCCGCTCGAAGTTATCAACTTCTCCAGTAAATCAGCCACTAGCTGCCTGGGTTTACCCGTTATTTGCAATCCCCTTTTTGCCTTCTCCAAAATAGTTTTGAGGACATTATTCTCCGGCAAATAAAGAAAGTGTTCCCCCCAAAAATTTTCAGTAAAATGTGCAACCCTTACATCAGCAGTTATTTCCGTATGCTCATCAAAATAAGCATCATCAAACCTCCAGTAATGAGGCAGGTTACTTCCTACGATTACAACATCGCCCGATTTAAATCTTTTTATATCATCACCAATAAACTGAGTGCCTTCACCCTTTTTAAAGTGAATGAGTTCTACTTCATCGTGGTAATGCCAGCGATTATTTACATAAGGAACCAAATCCTGGCGTACACTGAAAGAGTGTCCTGGTCCTTTAGCTACTTTAAGCAAATGGGGTCTCATTAAGCTATATTAACATGGATTGTTGAATAAATCGTTTTTCAGTGCCAAATTAGCTTATTTTATTTTGTCATTTAAATAAATTACGCAAACGTTCCCGGGGTAACCCCGGTTAAAAACAATAGCCAGGGATACGAAATGAAAAAAAGGTCCCCAAATAAAAAAATTGTTCATACGACCCGTAAATTATTTATAACCGGTCAAATTTTATGTTTTCACATAAAAAAATATATACTTTTATAATTCTATTTAAAAAAAACAATAACTACGCATGCTAAAATAGTTGAATGGAAAGGCAATAAGGGGTATTATCGTAAACTCCTTTTATACTTTATTTGTTTCCCGGTATGAGCCTCCATAAAAAATATTTGATGCAGGATTATAAGATGGCACTAATACCTTAAACAAGATAAAACGATCATCATGATTTTTTACTTATGAATAATAACCGAAACTACGCACTGCCTATCATCCTGGTAACCTCATTGTTTTTCTTATGGGGACTTGCCTATGGACTTTTAGATGTACTTAATAAGCACTTTCAGGAAACCCTGAATATAACTAAGGAACGGTCTACATTGCTCCAGGCCGCCTATTTTGGCGCCTATTTTTTAGTGGCATTGCCTGCCGGCTATTTTATCCAGAAGGCTGGCTATAGAAAAGGAATTATTACCGGGTTATTATTGTATGCAACCGGCGCCATTCTTTTCTATCCTTCTGCTGAAAATGAGAGTTTTCCATTTTTCCTATTGGCGTTATTTGTTTTGGCCAGTGGGTTAGCTTTTTTAGAAACAGCGGCTAATCCTTATATTACGGTTCTTGGAAAGCCTGAGACTTCTGAGTTTCGTTTAAATCTTGCTCAGAGTTTTAATGGCGTTGGGTCTTTCCTTGGGCCAGTTATTGGCGGAGCATTGTTTTTTGGTGGTAAGGCCGCTGAAGGCTCATCCCAATTAGATACAGTAAAATATGTATATATCGCTATTGCGGTTATTGTGTTATTAGTTGCGTTTTTGTTTTTTAAAACACCTATGCCGGAAGTTAAAGAAGAAGACTTGGTAATAGATGAAAATGAACATTCAGGCAGGAAATTGTTTCAGCATACGCATTTTGTCTGGGCGGTTATTGCACAGTTTTTCTATGTTGCCGCACAGGTAGGCATTGCAGCGTTATTTATAAATTATTGTACCGAAAAAAATGTGGGGATTGACAATGAGCGGGCTGCGTATTTACTTTCAGGAAGCCTGGTATTATTTACGATAGGTAGGTTTGCGGGAACCGGCCTGATGAAAGTAATTGCGCCGAATAAACTGCTGGCATTATATGCGTTTATTAATGTTTTTTTATGCGCGGTGGTAGTTATGGCGCCGGGAATTGTTTCAGTGTACTCGCTCATGGCTATTTTCTTTTTTGAATCAATAATGTTTCCTACCATATTTGCATTAGGTGTTAAAAACCTGGGCATCTACACAAAGAAAGGCGCGTCTTATATTATTATGTCAATAGTGGGCGGTGCCCTGGTTCCGGTTCTTATGGGATCACTGGCTCAATCTCATTCAACGCCATTTTCATATATTGTCCCGCTGATTTGCTTTGTATTTGTATTCCTTTTTGCGATGTATGGTTATAAAATAAAAGCACATACATGAAAAGATATTCTTTAACGTTGGATCTTAAAGATGATCCTGAATTGATCCGGCAATACGAGGAATTTCACAAAGCAGTGTGGCCCGAGATATTAAGCTCTATAAAAGACGCCGATATACAAAACATGCAAATCTATCGTTATGAAACGAGATTGTTTATGATAATGGAAGTAAATGATGATTTTAGTTTTGACAAGAAACAAGAGGCAGATGCCAATAATGCAAAAGTCCGGGAATGGGAAGAACTGATGTGGAAATACCAGCAACCTTTAGCGGGATCTGCAAAAGGAGAGAAATGGAAGCTTATGGACAAAATATTTGAACTCAAAGAATCCTGAACACCATTATGTCAGAAAATGCAGCAGTCCCGTATTTAAAAATACACCCTGATGATAATGTGCTGGTGGCTTTAAAAGACCTTTCACCAGGAACCGCTTTCTCATTGGAGGATGATCAGTTAATACTACCACAGTATGTTGCCGCCAAACATAAATTTTTTGTCAATGAAATGAACGAAGGTGAAAACGTGATTATGTATGGTACGCTGGTAGGAAAAGTTCAATCCAATATTCCCAGGGGCGGATTGATGACAATTGAAAATACAAAACATGCGGCAGGTTCGTATGCCTACAGGGGCTACAACTATCACTGGGACGCACCTGATATTTCAAGGTTCGTTAACCGGACCTTCAATGGTTATAAGCGTAGTAATGGCAAAGTTGGAACGGCAAATTATTGGTTATTCATCCCAATGGTATTTTGTGAAAACAGGAACCTGGATGTTATAAGGGAAGCCTTGCAAAAGGAATTGGGATATGCTGCTTCCGGAAAATATAATGCGTTTACAAAACAATTAATAAATGCTTACGAAAAAGGCGAAGATCTTTTTAAGATTGATTTAATTTCTTCTTCTTCCCAAAAAGACAGGTACTTTAAAAATGTAGATGGCATTAAATTTTTAAAACATTCAGGCGGTTGCGGGGGTACACGGCAGGATGCCGATACACTGAGTTCATTGCTGGCTGCTTATGCAGACCATCCGAACGTTGGCGGGGTTACCGTACTTAGCTTAGGTTGCCAGCACTTACAAGTAGAATATTTTTTAAACGATCTGAAGAAACGCAACTCTTCTTTTGATAAGCCCCTGCATGTTTTTGAACAACAAAAAACACAAAGCGAAGAGCATTTAATATGCGATGCCATGCGGGAAACATTTTTAGGCTTAACAGAAATTAATAAGCTTAAAAGGGAACCGGCATCGTTGAGTGCATTGACCATTGGGGTGAAATGCGGGGGGAGTGATGGCTTCAGCGGCATTTCCGCGAATCCTGCTGTTGGCTATGCGGCTGATCTCCTTGTGGCGTTAGGTGGCACTGTTTTACTGGCAGAATTTCCTGAACTATGCGGAGCAGAACAGGAAATTATAGACAGGTGTTTAAACGGTGAAATAGCTGAAAAGTTTATTACTCTTATGGAGTCGTATAATCAACTGGCCAAAAATGCAGGCTCCGGCTTTCACATGAACCCCTCACCCGGTAATATTAAAGATGGTTTGATAACCGATGCCATTAAATCGACGGGTGCTGCAAGAAAAGGCGGCACATCCCCTATAACAGACGTACTTGATTACACGGAAGCCGCGAGTAAGCCCGGATTGAATTTAGTGTGTACTCCCGGTAACGATGTGGAAGCTACTACCGGTAAAGCGGCATCCGGCGCCACCTTGATTTTATTTACTACCGGCCTCGGAACTCCTACAGGCAACCCCGTAGCATCCACCATAAAAATTGCGACAAATACTAGCCTTGCCGAAAAAATGAACGATATCATTGACATTGATACCGGCGACATCATAAGCGGGAAAAAAACAATTAAACAAATGGGTGAAGAGATATTGGAATACTGCATTAAAGCGGCGGGGGGAGAAATCATACCGAAAGCTGTGTTATTAGGCCAGGATGATTTCATTCCGTGGAAACGGGGTGTTTCTCTTTAATTTAAAATTGCATACATCATGTTTCAGTTAAATGAAAAAATTGCAGCAGTTACCGGCGGAGGCAGCGGAATTGGAAAAGCGGTGGCATTATTATTCGCAAAGCAAGGTGCAACAGTGCATATTATAGAGCGGAATGAGGAGGCTTGTAATGCCACGGTAAATGAAATCATGCAAACCGGCGGAAAAGCGTTTACACATATTTGTGATGTTACTGATCAGCAACAGGTAAAAGACACGTTTGCCTCTATCGGCGACGTTGCTATTTTGGTAAACAGTGCCGGGGTATCGCATATTGGAAATGCCGAAACCACAACAGAAGCTGATTTTGACAGAATTTATAATGTAAATGTAAAGGGAGTTTATAATTGCCTGCACGCTGCCGTGCCCATTATGAAAAAAAATAAAAATGGCGTAATCCTTAATCTTGCGTCCGTTGCCAGTAATGTAGGCCTGCAGGATCGCTTTGCTTATTCTATGAGTAAGGGGGCAGTATATGCAATGACGCTATCAGTGGCAAAAGATTACATCCATGACGGAATTCGATGTAGTTGCATTTCTCCCGCCAGAGTGCATACACCCTTTGTAGATGATTTTATTAAAAAAAATTATCCCGGTCAGGAAGCTGACATGTTTGCAAAATTATCAAAAACCCAGCCTATAGGCAGAATGGCGGAGCCGGAAGAAATTGCCAATCTCATTTTATTCCTGTGCTCTGACGAAGCTTCCTTTATTACTGGCTGCGATTATCCAATCGATGGTGGTTTCATCAAGTTAAATAACTAAAATTTATTTTTAAAAATCAATATTATGAAGCTGATACGGTTTGGTGAAATCAATAACGAAAAGACAGGTGTGAATATTAATGACGAATATTATGATACTTCCACATTCGGGCAGGATTATAATGAACTTTTTTTTGAAACGGACGGATTGAACCGTTTGCAAAAATATATTGAATCCAATAAAGGCCTGTTGCCCGTGGTTTCAAAAAATGTGCGTTTAGGCAGTCCCGTTACCCGACCATCTAAAATTATTTGTATCGGTTTGAACTATGCCGACCACGCCAAAGAAACAAAAGCCAGCATTCCAACTGAACCAATTATCTTTTTTAAATCTACCACGGCTTTGTCAGGGCCTTACGATGACGTGGTCATCCCAAAGAATTCAACGAAGACTGATTGGGAAGTTGAACTGGCCGTGATAATTGGCAAAAAGGCTTCTTATATTGATGAAACAGTTGCCTTGCAGTATGTGGCCGGATATTGTTTGCATAATGACCTGAGTGAAAGAGAATTTCAGTTAGAGAAAAACGGGCAATGGGTGAAAGGAAAAAGTTGTGACACCTTTGCGCCACTGGGGCCGTTTATGGCTACACAGGACGAAATTGGCGACGTGAACAATTTGCGTTTATGGTTAACCGTTAACGGCCAAAAGATGCAGGATGGCAATACGGCCAATTTTATATTCGGAATACCATTCGTTGTTTCTTATGTAAGCCGGTTTATGACCTTGCTTCCCGGGGACATTATTTCTACCGGAACTCCTGCCGGTGTTGGTTTAGGTATGCATCCACCCCTGTATTTAAAAGCGGGTGATACTATGGAATTGGGTATTGATGGTTTGGGTACATCTAGACAAAACCTAAAGGCCTATGCCGCGAATTGATGCACACCAGCATTTTTGGATATTTGATCCGGTTAGAGACAACTGGATAACGGATGACATGTCACTGATCAGGAAAGATTTTCTTCCCGCCGATCTTGAGCCTGTTTTGTCGGACAATGGGTTTGATGGCTGTGTAACCATACAATCTGATCAGTCCGAACAAGAAAATATTTTTCAGTTAGCCCATGCCGAAAAACATGACTTTATAAAAGGGGTTGTTGGTTGGATAGACTTGCAGGCGGAGGATGTGGCAGCAAAACTTGACTATTATTGTCAGTTCAAAAAACTAAAAGGCTTTCGGCATATTTTGCAGGGAGAAACACAAAGAGATTTCATGCTGAATCCCGAATTTTTAAGAGGTGTACAAGCATTAAAAGAATTTAATTACACGTATGATATTCTCATATACCCGGATCAATTAGGTTTTACGAAACAATTTGTCGCTCAATTACCTGGGCAGAAATTTGTAATAGATCATCTTGCAAAACCATATATCAAAGAAAAAAAAATAGATAAATGGAAAAGCGATATTGAGCAGGTAGCACAATATGAAAATGTATGTTGTAAAATTTCCGGTTATATAACCGAAGCTGATTTGAAGACCTGGAAGAAAGAAGATTTCATTCCTTATTTTGATATTGCAGTAAATGCATTTGGTACCGATCGCATCTTGTACGGATCTGACTGGCCGGTGTGCCTGTTGGGTGGAAACTACGGCACAGTCGTTAATGTAGCTAAGGAGTATTTTTCTTCTTATACGCAAGATGAACAAGATAATATTTTCGGTAATAATGCGATAGGTTTTTATAATTTATGACTGTTGATCTTTAGGTTACCACTTTGTAATAGTGGAATTACAAATGAAAATTAAATTAAGTTTAATAGCAAGTTTATTTCTTTCCTGCCCTGCTCCATATAAGGCTGTTGATACTTCCTCATTCAAAAAAGAAGTCGCATGAGCTATGCATCAGTTACCCATTTCCGTTACAGACATTGCATCCAAGGGTGGAAATTATTTATTAAATGCAGGGCCAAAATCAGACGGAACATTTCCGCCGGAAAGTGCTGATCTCCTGGAAGGAATCGGAAGCTGGATGTAAGCAAACCATGAAGCGATCTATGACACCAAAGCAAGCCCTTTACTTCCGTTGACCTGGGGTCGCTGTACCAAAAAAGAAAATGCCAATACCACAACTTTGTATCTCTCCGTTTTTGATTGGCCTAAGGATAGTAAATTGACGATACCAGGCTTGAAAAATGAAATAATATCTGTAACGATATTAGCCGGCAATAAAAAATTAGAATCAATATCAACCAGTGATGGAATAGTTATAAATGTACCGGATAGAGCGCCAGGTGAAATTGCTTCAGTAATAAAACTGGAGGTGAAAGGATAAGTTGCTGATGAAAATAAAGCATCGGTAAAAAAATTAAAAAGCGATTATTAATACTAAAGAGATATTGCCTGTACATTGATACTTCCTGCAAATGTGCAATTTGTGTAAATTGCGCCCGAAAGATTTATCGTTTTATTTTTCGGGTGTTTTATTTTTTTCAAATATCATCACCTATTATAATTAGTAGTAGCAATCGATTTGATTTGGGCTTATTTTTGGACATCAATTTAAATTTCTTTTCCAATACTAAAAAAATAAATCATGGCATACATTCCTCAATCCGACAGGTACGATAAAATGGAATACCGCAGGTGTGGCAACAGCGGTGTGAAATTACCTGCCATTTCTTTGGGTCTTTGGCACAACTTCGGAGAAATTGACGACTATGAAAACTGCAGGCAGATTTTACATACTGCGTTCGACAACGGAATTACGCATTTTGACCTGGCTAATAATTATGGACCTCCTTCCGGGGCTGCTGAAGTAACATTTGGAAAAATATTTAAAGAAGACTTTAAGCCCTATCGGGACGAATTAATTATTTCGTCAAAAGCAGGTTATGAAATGTGGGATGGGCCCTATGGAGATTGGGGATCAAAAAAATATTTAGTGGCAAGCCTGGATCAGAGTTTGCAGAGAATGGGACTCGACTATGTAGATATTTTCTATCATCACCGGCCGGATCCCGAAACTCCCCTGGAAGAAAGCATGAACGCCCTTGATCTTATCGTTCGACAGGGAAAAGCTTTGTATGTTGGTATATCAAGTTACCAGCCCGGAGAAGCAGAGAAAGCATTTAAAATTCTAAAAAAATTGGGCACACCCTGCCTTATTCATCAACCTCGCTATTCCATGATGGATCGTTGGGTTGAAAATGGATTGCTTGATCTTTTGGGAAAAAAGAAGGTAGGCTGTATTACCTTTTCTTCATTGGCACAGGGATTACTTACCGATAAATACCTAAATGGAATACCCCCTGATTCCAGGGTAGGCAGGCATCTTGAAAACGGTGCCATTAGTGAATCCCAGGTCACTAACGCGGTAATTGAAAAAGTAAAAAAATTAAACAAACTGGCGAACGAAAGAGAGCAAACACTGGCACAAATGGCACTTGCCTGGGTATTAAAAGATAAACGGATCACTTCTGTAATATTAGGAGCCAGCAAACCGAAACAAGTATTGAATGGAATTGATGCTATTAAAAATTATCACTTTACTAAAAAGGAGTTGAAAAAAATTGACAGCATACTCAACCAGTAATTTGTTTCGAAAAAATTATTATAAAAGGAGAATATAAGCACTTCAAAATATTATTTCAACAATCTCAGCACGATCACATCATGTGATGGTAACATTGCCGAAAAAGGTTTCCCCGTATCGCCTGCATTGCTTTTCAGCCACAGGTTCCGGATGGAATAGGTATGATCTTTTGCGTTCATTGTTTTGTTGAAAAGCGTATCGGTAACCAGTTCATCTTTCCAGTTAAAATTTACCAGCGCAGGCTTATGGGACCTGTTTACAAAACAAAAAACCCAGTCACCATCGTCGAGGGGCTTCACCCAGGTTTCAAGGCTGTCAATGTCTTTATATTTAAAACCTTCCATGCCGGCTTTATCCTGGTCAATAGCAATAACTTCTTTATTAGTAAGAATTGCGCTTGTTTCTTTTGACATTTTCCGCAGGTCATTTCCAGCTATCAACGGCGCTGCAAGCATACACCACAAAGAAAAATGGGATCTGTCTTCGTTTACGACCATACCGTTACCCACTTCAAGCATATCAGGATCGTTCCAATGACCGGGTCCCGCATATTTTCTCAAGCCAATTTGCTGATCAACAATGGGCATCACGCCCTGCTGCTTCCATGTGCCATGATCAATAAAGCCATCGAAAATCGCGGAGATATCTCCTGTGGTGCGCCAGAGTTGTCCTACATTCTCTGCCCATTCCCAGGGCTTATTGCTTCCCCACTCACAAAGGCTGAAAATGATGGGCTTACCTGCCAATTTCAACGCGTTACTCATGGTGGTATAAGACTCTTTCGCATTGAGGCCTTCTGAGCTGCACCAGTCAAATTTCAAATAATCAATATTTAGCGAGGCATAAAACCTTGCATCCTGGTATTCATATCCACGGGTACCCGGATAGCCGGCACAGGTTTTTGTTCCCGCACAATTATACAATCCAAACTTCAGGCCTTTTGAATGAACATAATCAATCAAGGCTTTCAAGCCACCAGGAAATTTTTTTGGATCAGGAACCAAATTACCGGTAATGCCGTCTCTTTCCATCGTCATCCATCCATCATCTAATACGAGATACAAATAGCCTGCGTCTTTCATTCCAGAGGAAACCATTACATCAGCAATTCCTCTTACAAGGGTATCACTGATGTGGGTTTCAAAAGTATTCCAACTATTCCAACCCATTGGCGGCTTTAGTGCCAAGCCTTCGAATTTTTGCGCAGAAATTTTTGTGCAGAAAAAGATAAAAGCAATAAAGAAAATTTTAATTTTCATGATACGTTTTTGTGCTAGCATTAATTTGCATTGGAAGAAGGACCGTTCGATATTAAGAGCATAATTATACTGCATATTTTTTGTTGTCACGAAAGCAAACGCTTGTAAAATTTGTTACGTTGATTTTGACAGCATACATAATTATACCTAAAAAATAATGGTTTTATCCACCGTAAATGATGCCGACTGATCCGCTACCTGTATTTTAAAATCACCAGCTTCCAGCGTACGCTTGTCATCTGTATTTACAAATGCCAGGTTTTTTAAAGGTAGTTGGAATGTTACGGTTTTTGATTCTCCCGGTTTCAAATCTACCTTTTCAAATCCCCGTAATCTTTTTACATCAGGGCTTAAAGAAGCAATGAGGTCAGAAACAAATAATTGCACAACTTCCTTCCCCTCTGCCTTACCTGTATTTTTTATGGTAACCTGTATAGATGCGGTTTCACCGGGAGCAAATACCTTCTTATTTATATTTAAATTGCTATAGTCAAATGTGGTATAAGACAATCCAAATCCAAATGGATATTGCGGATAAAAATCACCACCCTGCGGATTGCCATCGCCTTCGGAGGGCTTGTGAATATATCCGGATAATGAGTTGGTGTGCCGGGGATACGTGATAGGAAGTTTGCCACTCGGATTGATGTCGCCGGTAAGAATATCCGCTAAAGCATCTGCTCCAAAATTCGATGGAAGGTAAAGATCAAGGATGGCAGCAGCGCCAGGCTCTATCTTGCTAATGATTCTCGGGCGTCCCTCATTTAAAAGAAAAATTACCGGCTTCCCGGTTTTGATCATTGCCTCTGCCAATAAAAGCTGGTTGTCAGATAAAGTCAAATCGTTCAAATTACCCGGTGTTTCCGTATAGCTATTTTCACCGATGCACAATAAGATATAGTCAACATCCGCAGCCACTTTTACAGCAGCATCAATATCCACCAAGGAATCTTCATAATATTTGCCTAACATATTATACGCAACACCTTTTTCATACAACACATTGGATGGACCAAACTTCTTTTGGACCGCCTCTAAAATTGTATTGTATTTTTCCGCATATTCGTCTGTTTTTTCTCCCTGCCACGTGTAGGTCCAGCCTCCATTTAACGTGCGCATGGAATTGGCATTGGGCCCCGTTACCAGCACTTTCGAATTCCTTGGTAATGGCAAAATTTTATTCGTGTTTTTTAAAAGCGTGATAGATTCCGCCGCTGTATTATAAGCCGCCCTTGTAAATTCCGCACTTCCAAATTTCGGATAGTCTTTGACGTAAGTTACTGGTGTGTCAAAAATCCCCAGTTCTTCTTTCACCCTCAAAATCCTTGTAACCGCATCATCAATCCTGCTCATGGGAACCTTGGTTTCTTTAACCAATGCAACGAGGTCTGTGCAAAATTCTTTGTAATCATAAGGGATCATCGACATATCAATACCTGCATTTATAGCAAGCATTATTGCCCCTTTAATATCTATAGTAATGTGATCACGACGATAGACATTTTCTATATCCTGCCAGTCAGATACAATAAAGCCAGTGAAGCCCAATTCGGTTTTTAATATACCGGTAAGCATGTGTTTATTGATATGTGTTGGTATTCCATTGATCAGTGCCGAGTTTACCATCACTGTTCTTGCCCCTGCTTCCACTGCTTTACGAAATGCAGGTAAATGATATTCACGTAAATAATTTTCCGGTATCCATGCATCGGTTCTGTCGTGGCCCGATTTGGGGTCAGAATATGCCATGAAGTGTTTTATGCTTACGGCCAGTTTTTCCTTGCTACCTGGTGGGTCCTGAACTCCCTTTGTAAACTGGACGCCGAGTTCCCCACCCAAATAAGGGTCTTCTCCATAATCTTCCCAAATACGCGGCCACTCAGGATTGGTGCCCAAATCCAACACAGGAGAAAATGTCCAGGGAACACTGGCCGCTCTCGATTCGTAAGCCGTAATAACACCGGCATTAAAAATCAATTGTCGATTCCACGTAGCAGCCTGTCCTATTTCCTGGGGAAACAACGTAGCGCCCGCTACATAGTTTACACCGTGATTATCGTCCAGCCCATATAAAACAGGGATTTTCATGCGTGTTGTTGCCGCGGCATTTTGTATTTGCTCAATGATACCATTCCATTGTTGCGCGCTGAGCAAACCAGGTGTATTTAACAGGGAACCTATTTTAAAATTAACTACAGCGTCTTTAAATTTTTCCTGGTTAAAAACAAATTCTCCATTTTGAATACCCCCGAGTGATTCGATAGACACCTGTGCCATTTGCCCCACTTTTTCTTCTAATGTCATTTGTGCAACCATTGCATGAATTTTAGACTCCAGGGCAGCATTGCGGGGTTGAGATGTAACTAAGGCGGGTAAAACAACCGTTAGAAACAATAAAATTACCAGGCGGTATGTTTTCGTTAATTTTTCCATATCAGGCTTTTAATAAAAATAAATTTTTTATACACTATTGTTGAACATCACTGTTACTGATAAACGCAATTTTTTTACTCCCAGGTGACCACGAGGGTGTATTAATCGAGCCCTGCCCACCATAGAGATAGGCAATAACTTTCAGCGGTCCTCCATTCGCTGGCATCATCCTTACATAAACGTGTTTGTAAAATGGATGGTCATCTGGTTGTATGTCTTTCGAAAACGATAAGCAAACAATCCATTTTCCGTCCGGGGACACATGTGCAAACCAGTTATTGTATTCGTCGTTTGTCAGTTGTACCTGTTCGCTTCCGTCAGGCTTCATTCGCCAAAGCTGCATGAGCCCGCTTCTCACCGAATTAAAGTAAATGTATTTTCCATCAGGGCTGTATTCAGAGCCATCATCCAAACCCGGCGTAGTCGTCAGCCGGATTTCTTCACCGCCCGTTGAAGGAATTTTATAAATGTCAAAATCATTATTTCGTTGACCCGTAAACGTTAGCCACTTACCGTCCGGTGACCATCCGTGCAGA
Source organism: Ginsengibacter sp. (assembly GCA_039933035.1). Classification (GTDB taxonomy): domain Bacteria; phylum Bacteroidota; class Bacteroidia; order Chitinophagales; family Chitinophagaceae; genus Ginsengibacter. Next base: position 27,029 of record JBDTOV010000052.1, read on the forward strand.
TAGGAAGGTCCGGTTGGTGTGATTTGTTTTGGTTCACCGCCGGCTACTGGAACGGTATAAACAACCGAATTATATTTACCATCTGAGCTTGCAGCGCTCAATCCAAGCATTTTTCCATTAAAAGAGATAACATGGTCATTGTTATTCTTATTTACTTTTCCTGTATTAATTAATGAAGGATTGTGAGTTTGCAGATTGAAGCGGTACATTAACCCATTCGTGTTATACAGTAAACTGTTTCCATCAGGGGTCCAGTTGGGTGCCTGTAAAGATTTTGGCGCCGTAAATACTATCCGACGTCTACCCGTAAATACATCCATAGTTTCTATATTGCTACCGATATAATCCCTGTAAGGAACAAAATCTTCTTTTGCAGGAACAATGACGCGGACATTATCAAAGGAAACTTTTTCTATCACATCTTTGTTATGTGAACAAATAAACAACCCCACATATACATCATCTCCCAGGTTCACATCCATAACCCGCTCCGTTACAAAGGGCTCGCCAAAATGAGCTACAGACATGATATATTGATTGTCCTTTCTTTCCAACTGAATTACGTCAGGAGCATTGATGGTAAATTTGGTTTCTTCCACATCGGTTTTGGACACCTTTCTGTATTGAAGCGATGTGAGCCCGTCTCCATGAATGGTAGCGGCAACCATGGCGGAAATACTGTCAAGATCTGTACGAATCATCCAGCCAAATTTTCGGTGCTCCTCTAACCCTTTTCCTATAAGACGGCCCCGGGCTTGTAATATAAAGTTTCCTTTCATCTTTTTCCATACATAATGAAAGTCATCATGCGTAAACCAAATGTTGGTTCCCGATCCTGACACAATATATTCTCCTGACGAGTCAGTATAAATACCACCGCCGGCATGTAATATCTTTCCTACATCATTTTGCCCTTCAAATAAACCAATTGCTTGAGAAAATGAATGTATACCAGGTACCATACCAACGGCCAACAGGATAATTTTTAAGTTTGGAAATTTCATTTGCATTATAAAAAATTAATAATCCGAATATGAAGTGCCGTGCATTAAAATGCTGTCAATATGAGAAACCGAAACTTTGTTTTCGTTCACAGGATCTGTAGAAATCTCTTTCCATTTCGGATCGCCGCCAAAAGCTTTCCATTGAGCATTTCTTTGTTCCACATTATCAAATATGGGCAAGTACATTAAATTGGGCATGCGACTACCTGAAACTACCTGGCCATAAAAGACGGGATTAAACTTAAGCCTGTTAAAAATATCTATTTCATCTTTATTAAACATGGCCATTTTCTTTTCTGCAAGATGCAAGGTGGGGCTTTCATAGCTTCTCAATTCAAAAACTCTTTCCGCACTTTTGGTCGGGGGTACTACCAAATGACCCTGTGCAGAAAAAGCATCCAGCAACACAGACTCCATTCTTTCATAAGGAGCTTTATCAAAAGACGCTGCAATAAAACCTTTAGCTGCTGAAACATATGCCGCATCTTTGTCCAGCTTCTGATCAAGCTTTGCCCACGCATCAAGCGAAGTAAATGGAATTAATACATAGATAAATTTTACAGTTGCTGTATCGTTGGCAATCGGTTTAAATACCCCTATATTTTTAATGCCCAGGCGATGTAACGCAGGCAGGTAAGCAGTTTCCAGGTATTGATCAACCTGGGCAACCTGGTCATCATTTTTTAAATGATAAATTTTTAACTGGTAAAAATCATTTGTTTTTGCTTCTGACATCATGGGTGAAATTGAGAAATACAATACACTGAGGAAAAGGAAATTTTTTATGCTGATCATTAGACTATCTTTTTAGTTTTTATACAAGATTATTTTTGATGTAATTGTAGCTTTTAGTAATGCTGTCGAACGGAGAACCCGGGCATTTATCTTCCTCCACAAAAAAGTATTTCATGCCCGCCAGGGATTTATATTTAAAAATTTCCTTGAAATTTATTATCCCACTTCCGACTTCGGTAAAGTTTTGATCTGTCGTGTTATCCATATCTTTCACATGCCATAAAGGAAATCTTCCGGGGTGTTCGTGAAAAAGTTTAATGGCATCCTGCCCGGCTTTTTTGATCCAATATAAATCAACTTCCATTTTTACCAGGTTCTTATCCGTTCCTAATAAAATATTATAAGGATATACATCGCCTTGTTTTACAAACTCAAAATTATGATTGTGATAACATAGCTGGATGCCTGATTTCTTGCATCTTTCTCCTGCAATATTCAGGTCTTCGGCCACCTTCTTGTAATGATCCAGGTCTGGCCTTTCTGTTTCAGATAAATATGCACATACCATATATTTAATTCCTGTTTCGGCGGCATCATCTACTGCCCTGCCCCAATCGTGAAGCATGGTGCCTTTTTGCATTTCACCATTTTGTTTGTCTTCGCCCAACCTGTAGTGGCTACTGGGTATTATTAAACCATTTTGTTTTAATACTTTTTTAAACTCCACCGGGCTCATACCATAAAATTTTTCGGAACCGGTATAAGTGGCGCCTTCTACAGAATTGTATCCTACCGCCGCAACCCGGGCAAGTGTACCTGCCGGATCTTTATCCATAGCATCTCTTACGGTATACAGTTGCAAGCCGATAAGCGACTTTTTATCCTTAAAATCCGGCGGTGAAAGCAGGAAACCGGCGGAAAGTAAAGATGTTGATTTCAGAAATGACCTTCTTGTTGTCATGGCTATAATTTTAAAAATTCAGGAAAGATTATTTTTAATCAATTTATTTATTTTTTGTCCATTATGCATATTTATGTTTGAAAAACCAGTGAAGCTTTTTTAGACAATAATTCATTAAAATTACGGTACTTGAAACATAATGCTACGACATGAGATTAACAGTAAATAACAAAACGGTCAAATGATAAAAGCGACCCCGGTTTAAAAAAAAAGCAACCATCATTAAAGAATTTTTAGCAATCAAATGTACACTAAATACAATCCAAACTATTTATTCTCCTGATCAATTCAATACAGGCCCTGCTGTTGTGATAAGGGCCTTTCCAAAATCCCACCTTATCTTCCGCCATTAATGAATAATTTTCCGTTACACCCCAAAACCATTCTCCATTTGCCTGGTCACGAATATGATCCTTTACAAAATTCCAACATTTTATCGATTTTTGCAGATACCCTTCATCGCCGTTTATTTGCCATGCATTGAAAAACCCAATCATGCTCTCGGCCTGCGGCCACCAATGTTTCTCTTTTAGAAGTAAATGTTCAGCGGTGTCATATTCATACCATAAGCCGCCGTCATTGCCAAGGCCTTCTGCTGCTGCGTCCGCCATCAGTACGGATTTCATTTTTATTTTTTCCAGAAGCTCTTTATCGCCAATGACTTCAACGGATTCCCGGATCAACCATGCCGCTTCTATATCATGGCCGTAAGAAATTACATTTGATCTTACATTCCACTTTTCATTAAAAAATAAAATAAGGTGGTTGGTTGTATCATCAATAATATGATTTAAAAAAACATGAATCAGTTCGGTGATTCTTTTCTTCAAAACTTCGTTTGGCCATATACGGTAGAGATTGGAAAAACCTTCCAGCACATGCAAATGTGTGTTCATTGTTTTTTTTTCATTGGCATCTTTTTCACTCAGCCTCAGTTCCCTTAATTCCTTCCAGTCTTCAGACAATGCTTCTATATATCCACCAAACATTTCATCATGACTGTACGTCATAATATCGTTATACAATGCCAGGGCGAGTTCTTTTGCCTGATGGTTCCCGCTGCATTGATAAAATTCGCTCAAGCCATATATGGCAAATGACAATGCATAGATTTGTTTTTTTGTATCGGCAGGTTTACCCTTGTAATCTACGCTCCAATACACGCCTCCATATTTTTTATCAATAAAATTGTCTACAATATATTGAAAGGCTCTTTCGGAAGTTTTCAGATAATCCTTATTGCCCGTAAGGTTATAGGCAGCAGAGAAAGCCCATAAAATCCTGCTGTTAACAACAGAACTCTTTGGCGCGTGGTGATCAACTTTATTTACATTATCCAGTCTTCCATAAAATCCTCCCAATTCCTGGTCAATCGTATGCTGTTGCCAGAAGTTCAATATGGCGGATAACTCATGCTCCAATTCACTTTTATATTGCCACAAGGAGGCTGCAGACTTGATATCATTATGAGTGAACAATTTTGTATTCTTTTTATTATCTGCTAACCATGAATTTGCGTTTGCACGTGGTCGTTATATTGTTCAGCGGTCGCGTTTTTTTCCGCAATGCTGATAACAGTTTGTACCGATTCGGAGGAAGAGAATCGATCTTCCCGGGTGTTCATTACATAATCTACCAATTTATCGATAGTGGTGGTGGCCACATGCG
>JBDTOV010000053.1:0-31217 GCA_039933035.1 Ginsengibacter sp.
GAAAAACTCCAGTAAATTTTGTTCCTGATACTTACATTCATGGGTTTATGGTAAATTTTAAGTGTCGGGTGAAATAACCGATGCATATAAAGGAGCATCAAATAACATTTCAGATTGTTTAGATACTGATACAAGTTTTACTTTCTGTAAATCTTTTAAACTCAATTGTTCATAAAATTTTGTTGCTGTATCAGCCTTTCCAAATGCATTTGTTAAGCCTGTTAAAACAGGTATAAAGTAAACAACTGTATTCTTTAAAAAGGTCTTTTTCATGTTGACAGGGGGTATTTTTTAAATTCCTTATTCATTTTTAACAATTGTTCCCAGGTCATGAAATTCGGAAGCCACTTCAAGGTTTTTTTGTTAGATATTGTTTTTGTTGATTTCAATCTTCAGGTGATTGTCAACAATTATAATGTTAATACATGATCTTTTCAGCGCGAGTCCGTCTGCCTCAGAAACAAGCAATATCGAAACATCCCTGGTTGCGTACGCTATTTTGTTCATGCTGCCACTTTTATCTTCGCCGATAATCAAAATGTGGCATGTAAAAGAAGTCGCAGATGAGGAGAATTCCTTAATATCTTTTTTTTGATCGCCAACACACTTTTTTAGTGTAAAGTTTTTTAATTCATCATATAGCGGGCTGTCGCCCACGATACCAATAATAAAATCGCCCGATTTTTTATCGGGGGGCCAGTTAATATATTTCGTAAACCGGTAAATAATATTTGAATATAAAGCGTAGTTGGTGTTTTGCTGAGCCTGGGGTTTGAATATACCCGGTAGTAAAAAGAGGAGATTAAAATAAAAGAAGATTTTTAAGAAACCCTTTATGGGAAAAATTAATTTAAAATTATAATTTATTAAGGAGCGTATAGCGTTGAAGATACGTACGGATAAGTAATGCTTACCTGTTTCTGAAAACGTGGTTTCAGAATAAATTATATCTGCGTCGTTTTTCATCAGCAATAGGTATCAACACCCAATTGCCCTGATATTGGTGGCGGTTTCCATAAAAAATTATTTACAAAATTTTGAAACACAAAAGATTGCTCTTCAAAAAACTTTTACTTAGCACATCTATAACATATTAAACGATAAGAAATTGTGCAGATGGTATAATTGAGCGATTTTGATACCCGAATTGCATCGATATTCCTTTCAAACGGGCTATGAAGTGTATTATTTAACAAATACGAAGTCAGAAAATATTAAAAGGCAGGTGGCATCTCTTTCAAACTTTACCGCAGGTAGCCTTCCCGCTGGTAAAAATCTTTCGCCTGTTAGCAGTGGTAAAACTTAACAAATTGTTATAAAACCTTTACTATGTTAGTCGGCGATCTTGCAGCCCGAGATATCTATTTGATGGATTACGTAATGACCCTGAACCTGGAACAGCAACATCCCATAATTGAGGCTTCATGTCAATTTTTTTACTGAAATAACGAATTAGCATAGCTGTCGTTTCTAAGAAACCTTTTAGTCCTTTTCAACCTGTCATTTTCAGGAATTGATCTTCCCGGTTTTTTTGACATTTTCTTTAAATGCCGGTGTTGGTATCAAATAAATCAGGATATGAATTTAATTTTTTAAAATAAAAATTTCAAGGTTAATACCGGGATACATAAGCAACTTATTTTAATTGTACATGTAACACATAACCACTTGAAGTTATAAACAATTCTTTTTGATCTTTGCCCAGCGCACAATTTGATGTAAGCTGCCCGGTAAAAATTCTGGCTATCACCTCACCCGCAGGATTAAATATCCAGATGCCTCCGGGTCCCGCAGTAAATAGGTAACCGGATGTATTCATCTTCATCCCATCAGGATTTCCGTTACTTTTTCCTTCGTCAGCAACGGCACGGTAGAAAATACTTTTATTTTTAATGAGTCCATTATCATCCAGCTCATATTTCATCCAAATTTTGTTTTCAGGGTCAGAATTGTCAACATATAAAAAATGTCCGTCCGGCGAAAGTGTAATGCCATTGGGGTATTTTAATTCATCAGTTAATAAAATCAGTGTTCCATCCGGCCGCAAATAATATACGCCCTGGAAGCTCAGATCTTTACTTGTATCCTGCAATCCTTTATCCAAACCATAGGCAGGATCCGTAAAATAGATCCCTCCATTTGCGGCAAGCACCGCATCATTTGGACTATTCAATCGCTTTCCTTTATACCTATCAGCCAAAACTTTAAAATGGGGCGAAGGGGATGCCAATGGTGCTTGCATTATAGCAACCCTTCTATCACCTTGCTGCATCAAAACAAGTTCTCCTGATTTATTTAGCAGCAAACCATTGGAGCCCGGTTCCTTTTCTTTTGGAACGTCGCCGGTGTAGCCGGACGGCGTAAGATAGGTGCTGGTATCCTCACCTTCTTTCCATTTATAAATTTTGTTGTGGGGGATATCGGAGAAAAGAAGATAATCTCCATCGGCAATGTATACGGGGCCTTCCGTCCACTTAAATCCTTTTGCAATTACTTCTAAACTTGCTGATGAATCCAGTATTTTCAAGGCCTCAGGACTGAGAATTTCAATTCTCCTGGTAGTGTCGCTTATTGACGAAACGCTGACCGGTATATTATCAGTAGATACATTTGTGTTACTGCCGCAACCGGCAAATATCTGCATGGCCAGGAATAATGCCAACATCGGTTTGAAAAATTTCATTTGCTTATGTTTATGTTAATGAATAATTATAAGAAAAGTTTTGCGAGCCTGCAATGCCCGTCAATTAATGCTCTGTCTGCATCACGGTATTCCAGGTTACCATTTATTGATACAATTTGTAATGCCTGCCAGTATCTTTCATATAGCGACTGGCTGCACACCAGGAGAATTTTTAGTTGCGTTCCGGCAACCTGTTTTAGTTCACATCCGATCAATAACCCACTTAGATAATGATAATTTTCTTCCGCAGTCAACGACTCAAAGAGTTGATGGATTCTTACGTGAAAAACAGTGTTTAGTAAATTACCAGCAGCGCCTTCTTTTACGCCTTTTTCAAAAATGCTTGCGTATTGTTGCAAGTTTTCATTTTTTGTTACGGATTTTGATAAAATACTTTTGTTAGCCAGCAAATCAAATATTTCACCCGTCATAAATGTTTTTACTTCAGTCAATATTGTATTCTTAACGGTGACATGTTTTGAATGGGTGCCGGGGAAAATCACCAACTGCTCATGATCATCGATATCGCAACCGAACAACATGGTTTCCTCGCCACGCATGGCATCGTCATTTGTTTTCAAACCCGAGACAATTACTATTTCGTGTTGACATTGATGGTCGGACGGTATTCTTTGTATATTGAACTTGTGATCGGTAAAAGAAAAAGGGATACCTGCATAAGGAACTTCGATGATACCTATGCTGGAAGAAGCCATACCCGAGATAATGACCGGCACGTCATTTAAAGTGTACTTAGTGAGTTTTTCTATTGCTGATAACAGTATGTTTTTATAGAACCCGACTCTTTCATTTTCAGCCATGCCGCTTTGTTGCCATTCATAGTGCACGTTGGCAATTCCTTTTCCATCAACAGTTTCAGCAAGCACTGAACCATCCGTTACCTTAATGAGCCGCAGGCGGAATGAACTCGTACCCCAATCGCAACTTAAAATTTGTTGTATCATTATCGGTTAATCAATTATTATTCTTTCAACTTTTCCAACAAGGAAAACATAACTCAACGCTCCTATCAAAGCGAGACAACCAATAAAAACAAGGGCGGGCGAAAAGTCTCCGCCCTTGACGAGATAGCCAATTACAACCGGTACAGCAATCGCAGCCAACCCGCCAATGAAATTAAATGTTCCTCCCGTTAAGCCTATTAAATTTTTGGGAGCAAGCAGGGAAACAAAAACCCAGGTAATGGAGGCGAGGCCGTTTCCAAAAAATGCAAGCGACATATAAAATATCACCCATTCAGGATCTGTGACATAATTGGCCCCAATGATTGAAATAGAAAGCAACAATCCTATCACAATCGGCGCTTTTCTTGCAGGCCCCGGTGATACTCTTTTTTTTACAAGATAATCCGATAAAAACCCTGAAAATAAAACACCGCCAAACGCACAAAGAAAAGGCACTGATGCATACAAACCGGACGTTATAAAATTCATATGCTTGTACTCAACAAGGTATTTTGGAAACCAGGTAAGGAAAAATAGTAAAGTTCCTCCTACACAAAACTGGCCCAAATAAATGCCCCACAATTTTCGTTTCGAAAGAACAATCGCAAGATTAACCCATTCAAATTTCTTATACTCGTCACTTCCTTTTTGCCTGTTTATAATACCTCCTCCTTTTTCTATATAATCCAGTTCCGCTTCATTTACTTTTTTATGTTTCATAGGAGAACGATAGATAAAATACCAGGCAATACCCCACAAAACGCCAACAGCACCCGATACGTAAAACAACGTTCTCCAGCCTGCATACACCTGGATAAAAGTGAGCACCGGCGTTAAAAAAGCCAACCCAATAAATTGACCGGATGTGTACACGGCAATAGCGGAGGCTCTTTCCTGCTCAGGAAACCAGCTCGTAACGATCCGGTTGTTCATGGGGTATGAAGGCGCTTCGAATGCACCTATCAATACACGCAATATTATTAATGTAATAAATCCGTAAACAAAACCCTGGGCTATTGTAGCGAGTGACCATAAAATCAGGGTGATGCTGTATAATATCCTGATACCAAAACGGTCTGCCAATATGCCCCCGGGAATCTGCAGGGATGCATAGGTCCATCCAAACGCTGAAAAAACATATCCCATTTTTATTGAGTCAAGTTTCAGTTCTTTACTGATGATACTGCCCGCTACCGAAATGTTGCTACGATCCATATAATTGATCACAACATTTATAAACACTGCGGCCAGTATGGTGTATCTCGCTCTTGTGGCAATAGCATTATTATTCATTATCAGGCATAATTAATCACGAGCTAATTAGCCGCAGGTGACTGTTGAAACAAAACATTTTATGATATCGTTCCATTTATGGCAATTAAAAATTTTTTACCACTCCGCTACGCTCCCATCCTCATGACGCCATAAGGGGTTTCTCCAAACGTGTCCTTGTTTAGCCATTTCGATTACGTGCTCTTCATTAATGGTAATTCCCAGTCCCGGGCCCGTGGGAATATTGACATACCCATCCTCATAGTCAAACACCGAAGCATCTGAGAGGTAATCCAGCAGGTCATTTCCTTTATTGTAGTGAATACCTAAACTTTGTTCTTGTATAAACGCGTTGTGACAGGTAGCGTCCACCTGCAGGCAAGCCGCCAACGCGATAGGTCCCAACGGGCAATGTGGCGCTGCCGCTACATCATACGCCTCTGCCATGGAAATAATTTTCTTACATTCCGTGATTCCGCCTGCATGTGATACATCAGGTTGAATAATATCAACATAACCCCCGGCCAGTAAATCCTTAAAATGCCAACGGCTAAACATTCTCTCTCCCGTTGCAATCGGAATTGAAGTAAGTTGCGCAATTTCTTTTAAAGCCTCATTGTTCTCCGGAAGCACAGGCTCCTCAATAAACATGGGATGGTATTGTTCTAATTCCCTTGCCAATACTTTTGCCATAGGCTTATGTAAACGGCCATGAAAATCTATGCCTACCTCTAAAGACATCCCTACAGCTTCTCTTAAGGCAGCAACCCTTTGCAATACCCGTTCTATTTTTTCATAAGAATCAATGTACTGCATTTCATCAGTTGCATTCATTTTTACAGCTAAGAAACCATCTGCTTTTGCCTGCTTTGCAGCGTTACCAATATCAGATGGACGATCCCCACCAATCCATGAATATACTTTCATTTTCTCCCTCGCTTTCCCTCCCATCAACTGGTAAATGGGGGCATTAAAAAATTTTCCTTTTATATCCCATAAAGCCTGGTCAATACCGGAGATAGCGCTCATTAAAACAGGTCCTCCGCGATAAAACCCGCCGCGGTACATGGCGTTCCAATGGTCCTCAATATCCATTGGATCTTTGCCCACCAGGTTTTCCATCAACTCATCTACCGCCGCTTTAACCGTAGCGGCTTTCCCTTCAACAACGGGCTCTCCCCAACCTGTTAATCCCTCATCGGTTTCAATTTTTAAAAATAGCCAACGCGGTGGCACCAGGAAAAGTTGGTAATTCGTAATCTTCATACTTACTCATTTATTTGTTTAATATTTTGTAGTGCAGCTTTAATATTATCTGCAATCGCTTTATAATCTTTAACCCTCATCAATTCTTTTGACGCCAGCCAGCTTCCCCCCACCGCAATTACATTTTTTAATAGTAAGTAGGCGCCCATGTTTTGAATGTTCACTCCGCCCATAGGAATAAATTGAATGCCGAGCTGTTCATACGGTCCCTGCATTGCTTTTAAAAAAGAAACCCCACCAAGTTGGTCCGCAGGAAATATTTTTTGAATAGTATAACCCAATTCATCGGCGCGTTCCATTTCAGAAGGCGTCATTACGCCGGGTATAAAAGGAAAACCCAAACGTTTGGCTTCATTGCATACCGATTGATTAAGTCCCGGGCTCAACCCAAAGTGGGCACCGGCATTAATGGCTTTGTGTAATTGATCTGTTGAAAGCAATGTGCCGGCCCCGATATACATGCCTGAAAAATTATTTCGAATAAGCGTAATTGCCTTTTCAGCTACGCCGGTTCTAAAAGGTATTTCCATTAAAGACAATCCTGCTTTTAAAAAAGTTTCCACCACCGGTAGTACGTTTTCTTCGTTGTCAAATGTAACAGCAGGCAGTATTTTTTTCTCAAGTGCAATTGATAAAGAAAAATCAGGCATTCGTCTTTTGATTTATTTCTAACAGAAAATCTAATAGCAGGTATTCGGGCTTGCCAAATACTTTTATTACCGCAAGCCCAAAAATTGATCAAAAAAATTGATGATTCAACTTCTTTTTTGCATTAATTAAAAGTATACCAATATCTGTAATAAAACAGGGAGTAAAAAAAGTTTTTGCACCCGCTGCCAGGTTGCATAAGAGGCATATGTGAAATCACCATTTATTGGTTATTCTTTTTTACATTAAATACAAACCCGGTTCCATAAACGTTGTCAATACTTACCTTGGGAAAGGCGCTGGTAACTTAGGGAGGGTTTAACGTATTATTGCTTTCAGAAAAGCCCGGGTTTCCGTGGTCCTTCCCTGTGGACTATGTGTAATAGAGCAATAAAATCTTCCAAAGATATGTTGACAAATTTTGGGGGATCCCTTTCCCGTTGTCGAAATATGGATTTCGATATTTTTCTTTTTATAATGATTTCTACCCTTATTATGTATTAAACAGGCGAAATAGGGTGGCGTAATTTATTAACAAAATGAAATAACCGGAAATTGTGGTACATTGGTTTAATAAAGAACTCACTATTAAAGTATGTATACCCCAAAATATATTTTATTTCTTTGTCTTTTTAATTTGCTAAATTTTAAAGTACATTCCCAGGCTTTTAAAATAAATACGGCTGCTGATAAAACATCTTTCCAGGAAGCTGCACCCTGGAGTGCTGCGTATGATATTCGTACAGATATTGCTATGGTATATGGAATGGACAGCACTTTCAATGAACGGGTAGAAGGCTATCGCAAACATGGTTATAATGTTCAATTCATGACGGGCATTGCATGGGGTAATTACCAGGATTATTTTACCGGTAAGTGGGACGGTAAGCCCCATGAAGATGAAGAGGGACAGGTTGAAAGAAATGGTAGTCATATCGGGCATGGAAAAGGCATCCCTTACATCGTTCCTACAGATAATTATATCACTTATTTTAAAACGTTTATAAAAAAAGTAGTTGATGCAGGCATAACAACAATCTATTTGGAAGAACCTGAATTCTGGGCCAGGGGAGGCTATAGTGTGGCTTTTAAAAATGAATGGCAGAAATATTATGGCTTTACCTGGATGCCGCAACATGAATCTCCCGAAGCAACTTACTTATCATCAAAACTTAAATACCATCTTTATTTTCATGCCCTTAAAGAAGTATTCCAATATGCTAAAACGTACGGTGAAAGCAAAGGCATCCGGGTAAAATGTTTTGTGCCTACTCATTCATTGATCAATTATTCTTCCTGGTCTATTGTAAGCCCCGAAGCAAGCCTTGCAGCGCTTCCCGGCATGGATGGTTATATTGCGCAGGTATGGACCGGTACTTCCCGCGAGCCTGTCTATTATAATGGAATTAAAAAAGAACGCGTATTTGAAAACGCATTTTTGGAATACGGCTCCATGTTATCCATGGTGGCTCCAACCGGGCGTAAAGTTTATTTTTTAACTGACCCGATAGAAGACAGGGCACATACCTGGGACGATTATAAAATAAATTACGAGGCAACTTATACAGCCGAATTATTATATCCAACTGTTGACAATTATGAAGTAATGCCCTGGCCTCACAGGATTTATCTTGGAAAATTTAAAGTAGAAGGGAGCGATGAAAGGCAACCTATATCACCTGCTTACGCTACGCAAATGCAGGTGATGGTAAATGCTTTGCAGCATATGCCGGCTTCATCTAATAAAATTAACGGATCAAAAGGTATCGGGGTACTGGTAGGAAATTCCATGATGTTCCAGCGTTTTCCCACACATAACGGTTACGATGACCCGCAGTTATCAAATTTTTACGGAATGGTGTTGCCGCTGGTAAAAAGGGGTATTCCTGTAGAAACGGTGCACATGGAAAACCTTGCATTTGTCAATACATTGAAAAATATAAAAGTACTCGTGATGAGCTATGCCAACATGAAACCTCAATCCATAAAGGTGAATGTACAATTAGCTGCCTGGGTAAAGAAGGGAGGTGTGTTGTTATATTACGGAAGAGATGACGATCCCTTTCAGACGGTAAAAGAATGGTGGAACACAAATAGTAAAACATATGCCGGCCCTTCAGAACATTTATTTCAATTGATGCAGATTTCGTCTTCCACCAATGGCCAATTTACTTACGGTAAAGGCAAAGTATTTATAGAGAAAGAAGATCCAAAAGAGTTGGTGCTGTCGCAAGATGCAGACACCGCCTTTATGAACAACGTTAGAAGAGCTTATGAAAAAGAAGCAGGTGCCGGAAAACTGCTTACAAAAAATTATTTTTATCTTGAACGCGGGCCTTATGACATCGCTTCTGTAATGAACGAAAGCGTAAGCACAGAACCCCTTCATATTAAAGGACCGGTAATTGATTTGTTTGATCCTCTATTGCCCGTCGTGTCAGAAAAATTTATCAATCCGGGACAGCAATCCCTGCTGTATGATTTAAACAGGATAAAAGATAAAACCATTCCGAATGTTTTGTGTGCCGCCTCAAGAGTTTATAATGAAAAGCGAAATGGGCACAACTATTCTTTTATTACGAAGAGCCCTTCAAACACGAATGACGTTATGCGTATTTTCCTACCTTCAAAACCGGTATCCGTTGTGATTACAGATGCCGAGGGTAAGGCATGGGAAAGTACAAATGCCTGGGATGAGTTATCCAAAACTTGCCTGCTACAGTTTATGAATTCGGCAGATGGTATTGCCGTAGATATAAAATGGTAGCTTACTTTTAGTCAGCCACAAAGCGAACATCTACTTCATTTATTTAATTCTACATATGCAAAAAATAAAAGGATCATGAGAAAAATATTTGTTTTATTTTTTATGGTAAGTAACTACGCCGGAACCGCGCAAAATAGCGATGCGATCGTTGATCCGGTAGATTATGTAAATCCCCTGATGGGAACAGATTCCAGGCCTGAGCTTTCTACCGGTAATACATTTCCTGCCATAGCGCTCCCCTGGGGCATGAATTTGTGGACCCCGCAAACCGGCAAAATGGGGAATGGGTGGGCGTATCAATACACCGCCAACAAAATAAACGGCTTTAAGCAAACACATCAGCCTTCACCATGGATGAATGATTATGGCGAATTTGCCATAATGCCTGTTACCGGAAAAGTGCGTTTCAACGAAGCCGACAGGGCCAGTTGGTTTTCTCACAAGGCAGAAATTGCCAAACCTTATTACTACAGCGTTTACCTGGCAGATGATGATGTAACCACAGAGATCACACCTACGGAACGCGCTGCCAGTTTCCGTTTTACTTTTCCAAAAGCCGACAGTTCTTCTGTAATTGTTGATGCATTAGACAGGGGTTCTTATGTAAAAATTATTCCTGCAGAAAATAAAATTATCGGTTACACAACAAGAAATAGCGGCGGTGTTGCCAAAAATTTTAAAAACTACTTCGTGATTGTTTTTGATCAACCATTTAATTATACCTATACTTTTCTTGACAGCGTTATTACAAAAGATTTGGAACAAAAATGTAATCATGCAGGCGCTGTTATTGGTTTTACCCATACACATAAAGGAGAAATTATTCATGCGAAAGTGGCTTCCTCGTACATCAGTTTTGAACAGGCGGAAATTAATTTTAAAGAAATTGGTGACCGTAATTTTGAAACCTTAAAAAAGAATGCGAAAGCGGCATGGAACAAAGTTTTGGGGAAAGTAAAAGTCTCGGGTGGAACCACCGAACAAGTCAACACTTTTTATTCCTGTTTATACCGGATGGTATTTTTCCCTTTAAAGTTTTATGAAATAAATGCTAACGGGAAGATCGTTCATTACAGTCCCTACACCGGCAAGGTGGAAGATGGCTATATGTTTGGAGGTACCGGCTTTTGGGATACTTTCAGGGCTTTGTATCCCTTTCTCAATTTAGTATATCCCTCTGTCGCCAAAGAAATGCAGGAAGGACTGGTGAACGATTATAAAGAAGGGGGTTGGTTGCCCGAATGGTCCGCCCCGGGTTACCGGGATGTGATGGTTGGAAATAATTCCGCATCCATTGTTGCAGAAGCGTATCTGAAAGGTGGCCGGGGTTATGATATTAATACCTTGTATGAAGCTTTACTACACGGCGCCAATAATGAAGGGCCGCAAGGTACTGGCCGTACCGGGGTGCAATTTTATAACGAGTTGGGATATGTGCCGTACGATGTAGGTATTAATGAAAATGCGGCGCGTACCCTGGAGTATGCCTACGATGACTATTGTATTTACCAATTAGGAAAGTCATTAGGAAAACCAGCATCAGCAATTGCTATTTACAAGCAACATGCAATGAATTATAAAAACCTGTTTGATACGTCGCATCTTTTAATGCGCGGAAAAAATAAAGATGGGAGTTTTCAATCTCCCTTTAATCCATTCAAATGGGGCGATGCATTTACGGAAGGTAATAGCTGGCATTACAGTTGGTCTGTATTCCAGGACGTTGCCGGCCTGGTACAGCTAATGGGAGGTAAGAAAAATTTTGTGCAAATGCTGGACTCTGTATTCGTGATGCCGCCGGTATTTGACGACAGCTATTACGGTAGCGTCATTCATGAAATCAGGGAAATGCAAATTGCGGATATGGGCCAGTACGCACATGGCAACCAGCCCATACAACACATGATCTACTTGTATGATTATGCAGGCGAGCCATGGAAAACGCAATACTGGGCACGCGAAACCATGAACAAATTATACAAAGCAACGCCCGATGGGTATTGCGGCGATGAAGACAACGGGCAAACTTCTGCATGGTATGTATTTTCAGCATTGGGCTTTTACCCGGTAACGCCTGCCAGCGTGCAATATGCGGCCGGAGCGCCTTTGTTTAAGCATGCCGAAATAGATTTTGAAAATGGTAAAAAGTTATTTATTAATGCACCGGGCAATACCAGCGATACCCGCTATGTTACATCAGTTACTTTTAACGGAAAGGCCTACACGAAGAATTACTACAACCATTACGAATTACAAAATGGAGGAACTATGAATATTAAAATGTCAACGGTACCTAATAAACAACGCGGTACGGTTGACAAGGATTTTCCATTCTCTCTCTCAAATGAGTAATATAGTTGATGCATAAATATTTGAAAAAAGCTTTCATATGCATAGCACGTATTTTGCACAATTACATTATTTTACAAACGCTTCAGCCTTTACCCGCAGAAACAGGAGCCATTGAGGTGATTCGGCTTACACTAAGTCAATTGTACCAGGCCTTATAATGGAATTTATGATGCTCCCTTTAAAACAATTAGATACCTTCAACGAAAGTTTGGTAATGAGAATAACTTATTAATCAACAAATAAAAACTGCATGAGATTTTTAAAACTATTTTTATTTGCCGCTTGCTTTTTTTCTTTAAACGCACATGGCCAACAGTATGAACTAAACGAAGGATGGCAATGCATCAACAGTAAAAAAATAAGCGATAATGGTGAAAAATTATCAGCGCCATCTTACAAACTAAAGGGTTTTATGAAAGCGACGGTTCCCGGAACGGTGCTTACCACAATGCTAAACAATAAAATGATTCCCGATCCATTTTATGGGATGAATAATGAAAAAATTCCAGACATCTATAACACGGGGAGCGGCTACTACACCTATTGGTTTGTGAAAGATTTTTCGGAAAAAATAACCATTGCAGAGGAACAGGTGTGGCTTCACTTCAGGGGCATCAATTACAGTTGTGATATTTTTTTAAACGGCCATAAACTCAACGAGAAAAGATTTTATGGAATGTTTTTGCGGCAGCAATATAATATTACCCCATGGCTGGCAAAAGAAGGGAAAAACAGGCTGGCCGTAATTGTTTATCCCCCGGATCCTGTTGGCAATCCCAATGGAGGGCAGGGTGGCGATGGCACGATAGCCAAAAATGTTTCGCATCAATATGTTGCAGGCTGGGATTGGATTCAGCCAGTAAGAGACCGCAACACCGGCATCTGGGATAAAGTAACGATCGAAAAAACCGGGCCGGTGAATGTGCAAAACGTTCATGCAATAACATTGGTGCCGGGCAAAAGATTTGTTGAAGGCAGGCAGTCGCCTGCAACCATACAGGTTTCTGCAGAACTTTTAAACAGCAGCAACAAAACTATCAGCGGTGTTTTACAATATGAAATTGGTGGGGGAAAAATTGTAAAGAATTTTTCTATCGATGCCGGTTCAACAATTTTAGCACCTTTGCCTGATTACGTTTTGCAAGATCCAAAACTTTGGTGGCCCAATGGTTATGGACCACAAAATTTGTATCCTGTTACTGTTAGCTTTATCACCGGTGATGGTAAAACAAGTGATGCCGAACAAGTGTCATTGGGCGTTCGTGAAATCAATACGAGATGGAACACGGATACGCATAGCCGCGAAGTATTGGTTAATGGCCAAAAGATTTTTATTAAAGGCGGTAACTGGATCGTTTCGGATGACATGCTGCGTTTATCCGATAGCCGTTATGATGCTGAAATAAGGTTTCACCACGACATGAACCTTAACCTCATTCGGGTTTGGGGTGGCGCTTTAACAGAGCGGCCCGAATTTTATAACGCCTGTGATAAATACGGATTGCTGGTGTTCCAGGACTTTTGGAACTCGGGTGATTGCAATGGCCGCTGGCTCGACCCTATGAAAAAGGAAGATCAATGGACCAGGAGAAAATACCCTGATGACCACCAGTTATTTCTCACTTCCGTTGCCGACCAGGTTAAGATGATTCGCAATCATCCGTCGCTGGCATTGTGGTGTGGCGGTAATGAGATAACACCACCCGAAGATATCTTGGTTGCTATGAGAGATTCGCTGTTGCCTCAACTGGATGGAACAAGGTATTTGATTGAATACTCTAACTCCGACAGCATGTCGTTCAACCCTTTAGGCGGCAATGGTGACGGGCCCTACGGAATTCAAAACATTGACACATTCTGGGAACATCAAACATTTCCATTCAATTCTGAAATAGGCTCTGTCGGCATCGGCGACTACACATCACTCGAAAGATTTATACCAAAGGAAAATATGAAGGTGCCTTGTTTTGAAAATAGAAAAATTGATAGTGTTTGGCAATATCATAAATACATTGGCTACGATCAATATATAGACCTTTATGGCAAACCAAAAGATGTACAGGAATTTGCCGATAGGGCACAACTCGTTAATTATGATCAATACCGCGCCCTGGCGGAGGGCTTTACCGCACACATGTGGGAATGGTACACAGGTTTCATCATCTGGAAAACACAAAACCCATGGACCGCATTACGTGGGCAGATGTATGATTATTATCTCGACCCAAATGCATGCCTGTATGGTTTGCATAAGGGAAGTGAACCATTTCACGTGATGTATAACCCTGCGGATGGAATGATTATGATTGCCAATAATACTTTTACGGCCAAACATAACATCATGCTTCAGGTAAAAGCCATTGACATGGATGGCAAAGAAAAGCTTCTTACACAGGTATTTTCAGAAATTGAGCCAACCCTTTCTAAAAAATACCTGTCGGTAAAAAGGATGCTTGATAAGCTGGCAAAAGACAAAGGTGTTTTTCTGTATTTGTCTTTACTCGATGAAAACAAAAAATTACTGAGTGACAATTTATACTGGTTACCCGATTCCACCGGTAACTATTCAGGACTCCAAGAAATGAAAATCGCACCCGTAAATGTTACTGCCATTAAAAAAGGTGACAACAAAATTGACGTAACGATCAACAATCCGAAAGATAATCCTGTGGCATTTTTCAACCGGTTATCGGTGGTAAATGCAACAACAAAGCAAAGAATATTACCTGTATTTTACAGTGATAATTATATGTCAGTATTACCAGGCGAACAGAAAAGAATTACGATAGACTATGCGCCTGGCGCCCGGGAAAACGCCATGGTTGAATTGTATGGATGGAATGTAGAGAAGCAATATATTAAGATTAAATAATATTAAATTTCTGCGTC
This sequence comes from Ginsengibacter sp., assembly GCA_039933035.1. Lineage (GTDB taxonomy): Bacteria > Bacteroidota > Bacteroidia > Chitinophagales > Chitinophagaceae > Ginsengibacter. The sequence goes on from JBDTOV010000053.1 coordinate 14,843, forward strand.
CATGGGTTAATAATAAATAGAATTAAATCAATTATTTTTAAAATATGAAAATGAAAAAAATTCTTACTGCTTGTATACTGTTGATATTTATAAAAGCAAATGCTCAGCAACATAATTTCTCTGATAACTACATTGTGCCTGACGATCCGTTAGTGCAGCAAAAGCTTGCACATTGGCAAGACATAAAATTCGGGCTGTTGATGCATTGGGGCACCTACAGTGAATGGGGTATCGTGGAAAGCTGGAGCATCTGCCCGGAAGATGAAGGATGGACGCAGCGCCGGGGACCCTATGCCGCCAATTATTTTGATTACGTAAAGGCTTATGAGAATCTCCAAACCACTTTTAATCCGACAAAATTTGATCCGGACAAATGGGCAGCAGCCGCTAAGGATGCGGGAATGAAGTATGTGGTATTTACTACGAAACATCATGATGGCTTTTGTATGTTTGATACAAAGCAAACAGACTATAAGATCACTTCGCCTAAAACGCCCTTCTCCACCAATCCAAAAGCCAATATAGCGAAAGAAGTGTTTGATGCATTTCGAAAAGATGGTTTTATGATTGGCGCTTATTTCTCCAAACCAGACTGGCATTGCCCCTATTACTGGTGGCCTTATTTTCCACCGAAAGACAGGAATGTAAATTATGATCCTAAAAAATATCCCGATAGATGGAATGACTTTAAAAACTATACGTACAATCAAATCCAGGAATTAATGATGGGTTATGGAAGTATGGACATTCTCTGGCTCGATGGCGGATGGGTACGACCCAAATCGACTGTTGATACCAGTGTTGAATGGCAGCGTGGTATTACCTACGACCAGGATATTGATATGGCCCGTATTGCAAAAATGGCCAGGACTAATCAGCCTGGTTTATTGGTGGTCGACAGAACGGTAAGCGGGAAGTTTGAAAATTATGTAACACCCGAACAAACGATTCCTTCAACACCGTTAGAGCATCCATGGGAAAGTTGTATTACCATGGGCAATTCATGGAGCTATGTTCCGAATGACCATTACAAGTCCAGCAATGAGCTGGTGCATATGTTATTGAAAATTGTTTCACGCGGTGGCAACTTTTTATTGAACATCGGCCCTTCACCCGAAGGAGACTGGAGCGATACGGCTTATAACCGTTTAAAAGAAATAGGCGTTTGGATGAAAGTCCATGCAGACGGAGTTTATAACACTATTCCTTTGGCTCCTTATGAAGATGACCATATTGTGTACCTGCAATCAAAAGATAAAAAATACCGGTATGTGTATGTGCTGAGTGATAAAACAAATGATGTTGTACTGCCGGCCAGTATTACAATTAGTAAAATTGCGTTAACTAAAAAAAATACTATTGTTTTAATGGATACTCCTAAAGAAAAAATAAAATGGAAACCATCAGGTGACGGAATAATTATACAAGTACCGTCAAAATTGAGAAATAAAGTGGCAGGAAATTATGCGATAGCATTTAAGATAACAGAATAGATTTTCAGCGCATTTAGATAATGAATGGGTAAGGACAAAATCAGGTTCGGTTAAGTAATTCATTGATCTTTACGAATTCGTAACCACGTTTTTTCAGATCCTGTATCAACGCGGGTAAATGATTATATAATTTATCTTTCCACCCTGGATCGGTATGCCCTATTTCATTTAAATCAATTTACCTCTTTGATAAAAGTATATTTTTGCTGAATAATTTAAAATAAATTTTATGATGATACCAACATGGCAGGGCGTTTATCCTGCATTGCTAACGCCATTTAATGCGGACGATACTATCGACTTTGACTTGTTCAAATTAAATCTGAATGCTCAACTGGATGCAGGCATTGATGGTATCGTAATGGGTGGCTCATTAGGTGAGGCAAGCACCCTGTTGAATAGCGAAAAATATGAACTGCTGCGATTCAGCAAACAAGTAATGAACAGACCCGTACCGGCTATTGTAAATATTGCCGAGCAATCTACCAGGTTTGCTATTGAAGCAGCAGAAGATGCAGAAAAAAATGGAGCCGACGGTTTGATGCTATTGCCTCCAATGCGTTATAGAGCTGATAGCAGGGAAACGATTACTTATTTTAAAGCCATAGCGGCAGCCACGTCATTACCGATCATGATCTACAATAATCCATACGATTATAAAATTGAGGTAACCCCCGATATGTTTGAAGAACTGGCTGAAATCTCTTCTATAAAAGCTGTAAAAGAATCCACCCGGGATGTGTCGAATGTAACCCGCATGAATAATCGCTTTGGCGGGCGCTTTAAAATTCTTTGCGGAGTCGATACGCTTGCATTGGAAGAATTGGCATTAGGAGCAGATGGCTGGATTGGAGGGCTGGTAGACGCTTTTCCCGCAGAGACGGTGGCTATTTATCAACTCATGAAAGCCGGCAGGTATAGTGAGGCACTATCAATTTATCGTTGGTTTCTCCCCATATTGGAACTGGATATTCATCCAAAACTCGTGCAATACATTAAACTGGCCGCTACTACCACCGGCCTTAGCTCGGAATATGTAAGAGCACCAAGACTACCACTGGAGGGCAAGGAAAGAACAGCCGTATTAAAGATCATTGAAGATGGCCTGGCAACGAGGCCGAAGCTGCCTGATTATTTACATCTTGCAAAAAAACAGTCAGCTCAAGTAGTGTAATAGGCTGGAGAAATTACAATCAACGGGAGTATGTGTTTTTACAGGTATTCTTTTCCGTTAGTATCGGCGTTACCCCGGCAAATTTTTTCATTTCGATAATTATATTCTACTCCGGACAAATTTGCGTATCAAATTTAATTCGTGTAAATCCGTGTAATTCGTGGCAGAAAGCATTTGAGCTTTAGCTCAAATTAAAATTAGTACACATTTCCATCAAGAGGCCGGTATAATAGGGTACCCGTTATATTAGTTAACACAACATTTATTCTTCCTCCATGGTAACCATTGCTTTTATTACCTTTTCCGGATCATACAACCATGTTTCAAACGCTTCTTTCAGATCATCAAATTTTACCCTTTGTGTAATATAGGTTGAAGGGTTCACCAGGCTATTTTTCATTGAGTGAATTACATGTTCAAAATCTTCGCGAGTTGCATTGCGGCTACTCATTAAGGTAGTTTCTCTTTTATGAAATTCGGGATGGCTGAAGCTTATCTCTTCTTTTTGTAAACCAATCAAAACAAATCTTCCACCGTGAGCCAGGTATTGCAGGGCATTATTAATTGCTTTACGGTTTCCAGTGGCATCAATAACAACAGTGGGCATATCACCTGCGGTGATTTCGTGCAACCTGGTAAAAACATCTTCTGTTGCCGCATTGATTATATAACCTACTTTCAATTTTTCTCTACAAAATTGGAGGCGCTTTTCATTGATATCAAGTGCAATTACTTTAGCGCCGGCGATAGCGGCAAATTGCATAGTGCCTAAACCAATAGGACCGGCGCCCATTACCAAAACGAATTCATCTTTCGCGATGTTGGCCCTCCTTACACCGTGTGCACCTATCGCCAGGGGTTCTACCAATGCCAGCTCTTCATAGCCAAGGCCTTCACTTTTCACTAATGAATAAGAGGGAACGGAAATATATTCCTGCATACCCCCATCAATGTGTACACCAAAAACTTTAATATGTGCACAACAGTTGGGTTTACCATTTCTGCAGGCAATACATTTTCCACAATTGAAATAAGGTATAAAAGTCAATGCTTCCCCCGGCACAAATCCATCCGCACGATCTGCTTCAATTAAATCCCCCGCCAGTTCGTGTCCTAATATTCTCGGATAATTGAAATAAGGCTGGGTGCCTTTATATGCATGAAGATCCGTGCCACAAATGCCGATTCTTTTTATTTTTACAATCGCATGGCCCGGCTGTAAAACCGGTGGAAGAATATCTTTGTATTCTAATAAACCTGGCCTTGTACAAATTAATGATTTCATATTTATTTTGCGTCGCCCCGCCGCTCTTCTATTAAAAGGATATGCGGTGCAAGTGCAATTATTTACTTATGTGAACGGTATTCAACCCATTTGTTTCCATCAAAATTTGCCTATCCATAAAATCCCGGTCAGGTTCGGTTCTCATTCCTACATCCCGGCAGTTATCGGGATGGAAAGAGATTGTCCACATGACCCGCTGCGAAGGTTGGGTCTTTATCATGCGTTAGCCAACGCCCTGTCCAAATGAACATACCCTCCATCTACATAAATCAATTGCCCGGTTGTGTGACTGGAACAATCGGACAATAAAAATGCCGTGGCGTTAGCTATTTCTTCTGCTGTTGTCATCCTGTTTTCCAGTGGGATTTTTGACGTGATCTCTTTTAATTTTTCCTCCCCGTTAGGTATGGTAGTTATCCATTTTTCATAAGCGGGTGTCCAACATTCAGACACCACGATTGCGTTTACCCGGATTCCGTATTTCAACAATTCAACCGCCCATTCCCTCGTGAGTGCATTACGGCCACCGTTAGCGGCCGCGTATGCGGAGGTACCTCCTTGCCCTGTTTCGGCAGTTTTAGAAGTGATGTTCACGATGGCCCCTTTTGATTTTATTAATTCCGGCAAGGCATAGTGTGCTAACAGGTAATAATGTATCATATTGTTGTGGAGCGAAGCCATAAACTTTTCATAATTGCCGTTTTCAAGCCCAACGCCATCGTTATAACCGGCATTGTTCACCAATCCGTCAATCCTGCCAAATTTTTGAATAACTTCTTTTACCGCCTTTTCACATTCTTCCGGCTGAGCTAATTCTGCTACCACCTGGGAAGCTTTGCCTCTGATATTATGTATTGCTTCCACTTCAGCCTCATTATCCTTTTTGTTTCTGCCAATTATTACCGGCATTGCGCCTTCTGATGCCAATATTTTGACGATGCCGGCTCCTATTCCTTTAGCTCCGCCGGAAACAATGATGACTTTGTCTTTTAATTTAAGATCCATAGTAATTTATTTACAGGTTTAAAATGAGCTACGAATTAAATCAATTTTCACCAATCGGCCACGCTAAACATGAGGCTTACATTAAAACCTTCTTTTAATTGTTTCCGGTCTTTAGCAATTCTTTCTTTACCGATGCGGCAACCTATCCACATTAAGTGTACACGGGTATTTTCGATTCCGGTAGGATTAATAGAATCTATATTTGCCCCTTATCAATGCTATTTATACCCTAAAATCTTCAACATGCTTTGAGCGCTTTGTTCTTTTGCGTACACCCAATCTATCAATTTGCCATTTTTATCGCGGTCCAGGATAATATATTTTGGAGAAGGAATAAGGCAATGCTTGATGCCACCGTACCCGCTTATCTGGTCCTGGTAGGCACCGGTATGAAAAAAGCCAACATAGAGTGGTTCTCCATTTTCAATCTTAGGTAAAAAAACTTCATTGATGTGCTCTTCAGAATCATAATAGTCATGACTGTCGCAGGTGATACCGCCTAACGTTACCCGCTGATATTCTGCTTCCCATTTGTTTATGGGAAGCATTAAAAATTTTTCTCCTATGCCCCATGTATCAGGAAGTGTAGTGATAAAAGAAGAATCTATCATATACCATGTTTCCCGGTCATTTTGTTTTTTTTCACCAATAACGCTGTAAATATGGGCCATACTTTCACCGACCGTATAGCTACCAAATTCTGTAAAAATATTGGGCATGGGTACCTTGCTTTTTTTACAGGCAACCTTAATGTTTCGTACGATCTCATTGATCATAAACTGGTAATTGTACTCAAAGCCCAGCGAATGCTTTATGGGAAAACCACCGCCAATATTTATTGAATCAAGTTCCGGGCAAATCTTTCTTAACTGGCAATAGAGGTTGATAATCTTGTTAAGTTCACTCCAGTAATAGATGTCATCCTTGATTCCTTTGTTTAAAAATATATGAAGCATCTTAAGTTCAAAGCGGTGTTCATTGCCTTCTATTTCATCTACATAAAATTCGAGAATATCCTTAGTTCTGAAGCCCAGCCTCGAGGTGTAAAACGGGAAAGTCGGTTCTTCTTCCGCAGCCACCCTGATACCAATTTTAAAAGGCACCCTTACCGATTTACGATAGGCCTTTAATTCTTCTTTATTATCAAGAACGGGAATTACATTTTTAAAGCCGGTATTCAATAATCTTGCTATGCGGCTTATATACGGTTTTTGTTTAAATCCGTTGCAAATGATGAATATATCTTTATTTATTTTTTTTGATTCATACAGTTTATTAATGATCTCGATATCATATGCATAGGATGTTTCAAGATGAATATTACTTTTCAACGCTTCTTCTACTATGAAAGAAAAATGCGAACTCTTGGTGCAATAGCAATAATAATATTCACCTTCATATTTATGCTTTTTAAATGCATTGGCAAACATTTTTTTTGCTTTATTTATCTGCATGCCGATCTTCGGCAGGTAAGTAAATTTTAAAGGCGTACCGTATTTATCTATCAAAGCTTTTACGTCAACCCCGTTGTATTGCAGGTAATCATCTTTCATGATATAATCTTCCTGGGGGAAATTAAAGGTTTGATTAACGAGATCGAGATACGAATTATTCATTGATTTATATTAAGCTCTTTAAAAATTTTTACAAATGTAACAGAATGGTATGTTCTTATGCATAAAAAAACCGTTCCACATATGAAACGGTTACTATAAATAAATTGAATTTCTATTTAACAGAAAGAACAAGATTTTTAAAGCTTTCCGGTTCGTTCATAGCCATGTCGGCCAGGATCTTCCTGTTGAGTTCGATATTCTTTTCTCCCAGTTTATGAATAAATTGACTATAGGTCATTCCTTCCGCTCTTACCGCCGCATTGATACGGGCAATCCATAAGGTCCTGTACTCACGCTTTTTAAGTTTACGGCCCACATAACTGTATGTCAATCCTTTTTCCATTACATTTTTGGCAACGGTATACACATTTTTTCGTTTGCCATAATAACCTTTGGCGGCTTTAAGAATTCGTTTTCTTCTTGCTCTTGATGCTACTGCATTTACTGAACGTGGCATATTAAATATTTTTGATTGTTTTCCTGTTCAATACAGGAAGTTTTTTGTTAATAGGTTTTCGACGTGTTTATTTCATCCTCAGCAGGCGCATTACAAAGGGCCTGTTGGCATCGCTTACCATGCCTTTTTTACGCAAACTGCGTTTACGCTTGGTAGACTTTTTAGTCAGGATGTGTCGTTTGTAAGCCTTTTGAAAAGTAATTTCACCGGTACCGGTTACTTTAAAGCGCTTCTTGGCGCTGGAGTTGGTTTTAACCTTTGGCATTATTTAATATTTTATTTTTACACCCTCGCCGGCGCCCCCGAACAGACGGGGAACTTATGGGGCCATGTGGGTAATATGTTTTATAATTATCCCGGTTAGCGAAAACATAAAACGCCAAACGGGGTGCAAAAGTAATAAATTATTTTTTAAAAAACCAGTTTAATCACCACGGCAACCTGGAAAAGGAGGTGGGTAAGCCATAAATGGCAAATTTACATCCCACGGGGTGCTTGCAGGCCCTGGTTTGAAAAAACTTTCTTAAGAATATCGGTAATGCGCGCTGCAGGATCTTTGCGTATTTTTTGTTCTTCAAGCCCGATATGATAAAATAAACCATAGAGCGCTTTTTGCGTTACATACGCTGTAAGATCAGTGTCTACAGGCGTTTTACTAAAACGATTATATACCGAAAATATATCCTTCCAGTATTTGGTTGCATTTGTATAGTCAAGTGACTTGGATACAATGGGCGTAAAAGCTGCGGTGAGTTGGACAGTGGTTTTTTGTTTCAGGTAATCAGTTGCCGCAAAATCTCCACCTTTTAGAATACCAAATGCATCCTGGATGGTCATTTGTTGTATAGCATTAATGAAAATAGCACCCACATATTTTGAAGCATCTTCAGCAGAACGGTTCATGGACACTACTGCTTTGTCAACAACACTACCCAGTCCAGCGTCACGCAATGTTTTTTCTACCTTTTGCGCTTCAGGAGGCATTAATATTCTTATCATATCATCTTCATAAAATCCATTAAGCAATCCCAAATGGAAAGTAGATGAATCAGTACCCACTACAAGTGCCTCCTTCAAACCCTGCACCACATCGGCATTGCTTAGGTTTCCGTTACCCATTGAGCCTAAAATACTTTTGGCAGTATCGCAACCGGTAACAGAAAATAAAAGAAAGAAACAGAAAAGATAGATGTGTTTTTTCATCATAGTCTGTATCACATAAACAAGTTCGGTGCCAAATATAAAATATGATACATTGTTACACGGTTACTTTTTCAACCGGTAATTCATCTTCGTGGTAAAGATCATGCATCCATTGAACTTTCAAATGATCATATAAAGAATGTTTATCTATAAACATGGAAACAATACTCGCAACAAGGCCGGCAATCATCAGGTGAAAAATAACATTGTGGCGGTCAGTCATTTCAAGAACGAGTATGGCGGACGTAAATGGAGTGCGGGTTACGCCGGTTAAAAAACCAACCATGCCGCACAGTATAAGCAAATTGGCATTGTTGGCTGATACTTCTAACCATCCGGCGATTAGCGAACCTACACCGGCACCTGCGCCCAGGGAAGGTGCAAATATGCCACCCGCAGCGCCGGTACTAAAGCTTAAAATAGTACCCAATATCCTATAAAGCGCGGTATACCAATGCACGCTTTTTTCAGTACTAAATAAGGTTGTGGTCATTATTTCTTTTCCCGAGCCTAATATACGCGGATCGAGAAAAAAGGCAATTGATGCGATGATAAGGGCACAGGCCAATACATAAAAAACATGCTGGTATTGAAATTTAAATGTTCTTTTCCAATGAAGAATCGCTAAAATGATTTTTGACATCGTACTCCCCAACAGGCCTGAGATAGCGGCAACCAGTATTAGTGGAAAAAAGATATAAGTGGACAAATGGGTTACATCCGGGTAGCCCAGGTATAAATATGGGCCAAGCAAACCCTGTGCAGTCAGCCCCGCAATGATTACTGCTGTGAATAACGCAGTTTTAAAATAGCTGATATGAGTCTTGGTGAGTTCTTCCACTGCGAATACAATCCCACCTAATGGCGTATTGAAAGCTGCTGCAAGACCGGCAGCGGCCCCGGTCATAATCATATTGCGCTTCGAGATTTTAGGCCACCAGGAAGGAAGCCATTCATTTATTTTTCTAAAAACGGTTCCCGCGATTTGAATGGTAGGCCCCTCTTTTCCAATAAGACCGCCACCCAGGATCATAAGGAAACTGGAAATGATCTTTCCAAAGAATACTTTAATGCCTAATAATTTGGTAACTTTTTTATCGTCACGGGGATTGGCAAGTTCAATAGCCGCCATTACCTGGGGGATTCCACTTCCTCCCCCGTAAGGTGCAAACCTTTTTATCACCCACCAGGCAGCCAGGAAGCAAACGGGTGTCAAAATAAATATGTGCCATGAATGAAGACGAATTACGGAAAACGTTATGCTCTCCAGGAAAGCGAAAATGCGGGAATAGAATACAGCAATCAATCCTGTGATGAGAGAAGCAACCCAAAAGGGTACCGCCTGCAAAAGATTTTGTTTAAGTTTTTCATTCCGAATTCTGTCAAAACCCTGTTTTAAAATATTCCTGATGATTTTTCCTGGCTTCAATTTTCTACTTTCCAATTATCTGTATTATTAATAAAAAACTCAAATTTACAATACATACGCCAAAATCATTTGTCTAAAATATTTCTATTAAAATTATCATCTTTATCTTCCATTTTTTTTTGATAAACCCTTTCAGAAAATAATCTTTATGACGGCCAGGCCTTTTCTTTTCAGAGGTATTTTAATTTTATTGAACATAGGGGTTGCCATCGCCTATCTTATAGCAAGCATTGCTCCATTCACTACTACGCGGGAAGTTTGGATACTAGCCTTTCCCGGGCTGGTTTTCCCTTTAATATTTTTCGCATTGCTTTTTTTTATAATCCTTTGGGTTATATTAAAATCAAAATGGTGGTGGATATCATTATTTGTGTTGCTTTTGGGGTTTCAGCAAATCATGGCGGTATTTGCTTTCAATATTCCTAAAGAATTTTCTTATGATAAAAAACCCAACACATTAAGAGTGTTACAATGGAATGTTTCAAGTTGGGATGAAAATGGCAAGAGGAATGATGGGAAATCCTATCAACCCTTAATGATGGAACTCATTCAAAAACAAAATGCCGACGTATTATGTTTCGAAGAATATTTTGACCCTATTGCTGTTCGCGATTTTGAACCCAATATAGCCACCATAACAAATATGGGATACCCCTATCACTATTTTGTTGCGACCGCATACTATAAAAACGACTATGAGACAGGCATTGTTATTTTTTCAAAATATCCCATGATTGATTCAGCCAATTACAGTTTGAACATAAATAATGAAGGAGAACATTTGTTGTATACCGATATAAAAGTAAATGGTAACATTTTCAGAATATTTGCCACTCACTTGCAATCTGTACATTTTGTTGGAAGAGATTATCAAAGTTTAAGCAGGCTGAAACGTGGACAGGAAAAAGGTTTTAGCGATTCCCGCGCTATTGTATCCAAACTAAAAAGAGGATATGTATCCCGTTACCAGCAGGCAGAACTGGTAAGCCAAAAGATAAAAGAAAGCCCCTACCCCTCCCTCATCTGCGGCGATTTTAACGACGTGCCCAATTCGAGCACTTACTTCAAAATAAAAGGAAATTTCCAGGACGCTTTTCTAAAAAAAGGAACTTTTCTTGGCCGCACATTTCGATTTATTTCTCCAACACTTCGGATCGACTATATACTGGCTGACAAGAAATTTAAAGTCACCCAATACCGGCGAATAAGGGTTCCCTATTCAGACCATTACCCGGTGGAAACAGATTTAGCATATTAAAATCTCACTTAACTCCTTTGAGTTAACATCGCTAAAGACTGATCGTCAAAATCTTTAAAAGACCGCTTTACCACTTATCACAAACCTGGTAAATAAAATTTTCTTTTTTTCTATTTTCAGTATCTAAACTAATTATTTATGAAGTATAAGATTTACCTGGCGACAGTTTGTATGCTGTTTACCGTGTATGTAAATTCCCAGTCGCTCACCATTCCTCCTAACGGTGGTAATAAAAAGGCCTCGGTAAGCGAGCGTATCGGCATTACCGATGTAATGATTCATTATGACAGGCCGGGCGTAAAAGGCAGAGAAGGAAAAATATGGAACAATATTGTTCACACCGGCTTTGCTGATCTGGGCTTTGGCACCAGTAAAGCAGCTCCGTGGCGAGGCGGAGCCAATGAAAATACTACCATAACCTTTAGTACCGATGTTATGGTTGAAGGTAAAGCCTTACCCGCCGGAACGTATGGATTCTTTGTGGCAATGGGCAATGGGGACGCCACGTTAATTTTCAGTAACAATTCAACTTCCTGGGGATCTTTTTTTTATGATCCCAAAGAAGATGCATTGAGAGTAATCGTAAAAACTGAGCCGTTACAGGAAAGTGTTGAATGGCTAAAGTATGAGTTTATGAATGAAAAAGATAATAGCGCCGTAATAGCATTGATGTGGGAAAAATTAAAAATCCCTTTTAAAGTGGAAGTTGATTACCCGAAAACACAATTGGCTATGTTTAGAAATGAACTGAGATCTTCCACGGGTTTTAATACGGACCCATGGGTTCAGGCGTCAAAATTTGCAGCGGATAATAATGACTTTGAAGATGCGGATCAATGGAGCGACTATGCTATCAAGGGAGTTTTTGTTGGTCAAAAGAATTTTACTACGCTAAGCAATAAAGCGTTGATTTTACAAAAAGAAGGCAAAAGCCCCGAAGCAGATGCGCTGATGAAGGAAGCAATGCCCTTGGGCAATATGCAGGAACTGCATCAATATGGCAGGCAACTGGTAACGGAAAAAAGACCCAAGGATGCTTTAGAAGTTTTTAAAATGAATGCTCAAAAAAATCCGGGTCAATTTACCACCTACGTTGGACTTGTAAGAGGTTATTCCGCAAACGGAGATTATAAAAACGCTTTAAAATATGCAAAACTGGCTCAGCCGTTAGCGCCTGATAAACCTAATAAAGATGCAGTGGATAAAATGATTGAAACATTGAATGAGGGGAAAGATGTGAATTGATGCTTTAATATCTATTCTTTACAAGAGGTTGCTATTCCAGGCAACCTCTTGTATTTTCAGCTAAGAGAAAATATTGAAATCAACTGTAAAAATTATACGCAACAGCAGGGCTCAACGAAAATTAGAAAATTCCACGCGTTTGAATAAGCCGTTATTTTTTAAGGAAACCCATGCTTTGCATCCAGTTTTTGCAACGTTCCATCCACTCATCGTTTGTAGTAGGATTGTGCATGCCAAAACCATGGCCCCCACTTTTATAAATGTGCATTTCTGCCGGAATTTTATAGCGTAAAAGTGCCTCGTAGAAGTTGATGCTGTTCATCACCGGCACTGCATTATCATCAGTAGCATGCACGAGAAATGTGGGCGGTGTTTGCGCCGTTACCTGCAATTCGTTAGAGAAAGAGTCGAGTAATGACTTTCGCGGATTTTTACCGATAAGCTGATCCCTGGAACCAATATGCCCGATGCTATCCTGGAAACTGATAACAGGATAAATGAAGATAGAAAAATCGGGCCTGAGATTTATATCATCGTTGTTCTCAATATAACTGTGCTGAAAATGTGTTGCTGCCGATGAAGCCACGTGGCCGCCCGCAGAAAATCCCATAATACCGATTTTATTACTATCCACATTCCATTCGTTTGCATGCATGCGAACTAACTGGATGGCACGTTGCGCATCCTGTAAGGGCCCTATACTTTTATCCGTCATTGAGGAGTCGTTAGGAATACGATATTTTAGCACAAAAGCAGCAACTCCCCATTCATTAAACTTTTTCGCCACGTCATATCCTTCCTTAACGATGGACGTGATCCAATAACCTCCGCCGGGACAGATGATTACCGCAGTACCATTGGCCTTTGCTTTACCGGGCAAAAAAATACTTAGTGTTGGTTGGGAAGTATAATGAACCAGGGTGTCCCCGTTAGGCTGTGGCTCCCAAAACTCTTTTGTCGTATAGGGTTTACTGTTAGGAACCGTACCATCATATAAAGTAATTGTATGTTGAGCAAGTACATTTTGCATAAAACAAATTACAGGTAAAAAGGCACATAGTATTTTTTTCATACAGTGAATTTAATAAACAGTAGCGACACCCCGCGGCCAACAGGAAAATAAAATTCATTCAATTGGCAAAGTCTTAAGCACTTCATTTAATGCCTCTATATCGCCAGGGATGTTATAAACATGCGGAGAAACCCTGATCCAATCGCCCCGCAACGATACATAAATTTTTCTTGCCCGCAATTCTTCCAACAGACGCGTTTTGCTAATTGTTTGCGGCAAAAGAAATCCGAATAAATGATTCGCCCGGTAATTTTCATCCTCTATCCAAAAATTCTTTTCTTGTAATAATTGAATGAGGGGCTTAATTAAATTACTACAATACTCCCCGATTGCATTTACGTTCCATTCGATAATTTGTTCCAACGATTTATTAAACATGGGTGCCAATATGAAGTTACTGAACTCTCCCACATTATACCTGGCAGCTCCGGGTTTGTATTCGTCAACATAGTCTGACAATGCAGAAAAATTTTCAGCATTGGATCTGTTCATCCAGGAGCCCTCAACAGGAATTCCATTATTAAATAATTCACTGAAGTAAGCAAAACCAATTGAGTAAGGAGCTAATAACCATTTGTATCCTGAACAAATCAACGCATCAATATGAAAAGATGTTACGTCCATTGGCAGTGCGCCTACTGATTGGGTTCCATCAACAACAAATAATGCATTGACTTCTTTACACCTCTCACCAATTTTTTGTAAATCAAATTTCGTTCCGTCGGCCCAATGTATGCCAGACATAAGAACTATTGCTGTATCATTATTAATGGCATCTACAATTCGTTCATTCCATCTCTTACCCCTTTCAGTCAAATTACCAGGCGGCGAAATTATTTTTAATTCTTTATCATGTTGTTGGCACCAACCGGAAATAGCATAATAACCACTTGGGAATTCTGCCCAAACGGTTACCGCGTGATTCCCGTTGGTAACCGGTAAATTATTTACAACAGATTGGAGACCGTAAGATGCCGATGGAATTATCGCAATTTGCTGAGGCGCTGCATTAATGATCCTGCCAATTTTTAAACGTATGTCTTCTGCTTCATTAAAAAAATCTTCCGGTTGTATCGTTCCCGGATTTCTCTTCCTGTATATTCCTGCAATGCCAGCTTCCTCAACCTGTTTCAGCAAGGGTGACATATAAGCGCAATTCAAATAGGAAATATCACCAGGGAGATTAAATAAATGTTGTTGATGTAAAAGCATTTTTAAAAACAATCAATAGGTTACTATGCCATTTTTTCATAATGAAGACAAACCACGCCTGAAGTAAACTGATTACTTTTTACAAGTTTAAGTTTGATTCTATGCTGAATGTTTTTAAACAAAGGAATTCCTTCGCCTAGCAGAACCGGGTTTACGAATAGCCAATAATCATCTATTAAGTTTTCCTGCATCAATCTATGCCCGATGGAAGGACTTCCAAAAATTACAATTTCTTTACCCTCCTGTTGTGTAAGCTGCCTTATTTGGTCCGGAATATTATCGCTTATAATTATTGTGTTTGGCAGATCGGCTCCCTGCAGGGTTTTGGATATAACAACTTTAGCAACCTTGTTGTACCATGTTGAATGTTCAATATCATGTTTTGATGCTGCCGGCCGTTCTGCCGCCTTTGGCCAATAACTTTCCATCATCTGGTACGTTACCCTGCCATATAAAGCGGTATCTGCTTCGTTTGTTCTGTTACCGGCATAATCAAAAATTTCTTCGTCAACTGTAATCCAATCCATTTCACCATTGGGGCCTGCCACAAAACCGTCGAGTGATGTATGCATGAATAAAACTATTTTTCTCATGATGATTTGTTTTTATTGCTAATTTATATATATAATAACCAAGGTGGAATCCGAAAGCACGGCTTATGCTAATATCGAAAATAAACTTCATTAAATGATTGATGATTTTTTGAACTCCTCCAAATATTTAACATTTTTTGGGTGTTGCCTATTCGTACTATTTCCGACCAGCAACTGTTGATGTTATTGTTTTTTAACTGGTACCTGATTGTATTGACGAGCCAGTATGCCAATATCCCCAGGTGTAAATGTGCCATCGTTGCCTTATCACTCTTGTGATATATGGGCCGCAGATCAAGGCCTGCTTTTAGGGTTCTGAAGAATTTATGTAAAACTTTACATAAATTCTTTTATGGAAAGTAAAGATTATGTAAAGTAAGGTTATAAACTATGGTCCTGGCAATCGTAGTTAAGTTATTACTTTCCATAATCACTTTTCATAATAATACTACTTTATTTTGAGGGAGGCAATATTGCCTAAAATTTAAAGTAGTAATTCATGAAACAAACTTTTGAAGAATTAATGGAGCATTGCGTTCAATATTTTGAACAGCACTCATTTTCCGCTCCCAGAATTGATCGTTACATGTACCTTCTTCTTGGCGGGTGTCCTCACCCGACATTCCTCGATTATAACTTATCCCTTAGCCTCGGTTCATGTCCTTTAGATTTTCAGCCAATGACGGTGTTCCTAAAGATCGGAATCCAAGGCTACCACTCGTGAGTGCCGTCTGGTCTCCCGACCAACGGCAACGTGTAAGCAAGCATCTATAATTTTCATAGATTAGTATGATGAATCCAGGATATATTAATAATTCAACACAATATTTTACTGCTACCATTCATAAATGGCAAGCTATTCCTGGCGATGACATGCATAAAGATATAATAATGGAAAGTTTACAATATTTGGTGAATGATAAAAGAATTGAACGCATTTGTTATTATGGGTAATCACATTCATCTAATTTGGCAAGCCTTAACAAGCTTTACATCTTCAAGTGTTCTGGCATCGTTTATGAAATATACAGCAGAGCAAATAAAGCGCTCCCTCATAAAAAATAAACCAGATATGCTTGATGCTTTTAAGGCAAATAAATATGATCGGGAATACCAGGTATGGAAAAGAGAATCGTTGAGTATTGAACTGCTTAATGAAACTATGTTTAAACAAAAATTGGAATATATACATTACAATCCTGTGAGAGCCGGATTATGTAGTTTGCCGGACGAATATTACTATTCATCTGCAAAATTTTACTATGATGGAACAAATAGCTTTGGAATGTTGAAACATTATTCAGGAAACTAAATGTAGCCTTGTGATCCCGTT
>JBDTOV010000054.1:0-30866 GCA_039933035.1 Ginsengibacter sp.
TTTTTTTTGTTAGGCAGGTTAACAGAAAGATTTTAAAATACTTTTAAAAAAGATTTTGCTAATGATTAAGAATATGTATTTTCGCACCCTCAAAAAAACAGGCCCTCCTGTAGAAACAAGACGGCCCTTACGATTGCTTGATATGAGAATCTTTAATTGTTTTTGTTATGCTGAACACAGCTTGCAATAGGGAAGAAAATCTGAAAATTACCCGCCTCAGCAATTTATTTTAATATTTAATAACCCCATTGTTCAACGAACTTACACGGTGACGGAATGTAAACCCAATCAACTTACAGGCGGTTATGTCATCGCAGAAGTGATTGTTTCTTTTAAAATTCCTTTACTATCTTGCATTTCAGGATAAATTTTTAATGATGCCCAACCTTTTTTCCGACACGTTATTCCAATTGGTTCACTCACTCGAAAAGTCTGAGAAGAGACACTTTAAACTATATATTAAGCGAAGCTCTGCCAAGGAAGACCTGAAAATTATCCGCTTATTTGATGCGCTGGATAAGCTTTCAGAATATGATGAAAAGCAGCTCCTTAAAACCCTGAGTGATATTACCAAACCTCAGTTGTCTAATTTAAAAACACACCTGTACAAGCAGCTACTGGCCAGTCTTCGTTTATTAAAAACGAATGAAAACATTGACCTGAAACTAAGTGAGCACCTCGATAATGCCCGCCTGCTGTACAATAAAGGTCTCAAAATACAAAGCCTGCACATATTAGAAAAAGCCAAGGAACTTGCCAGGGCCAATCAAAAAATGAATTTCCTGGTGCAGGTAATTTCATTGGAGAAAAAAATTGAGACGTTACATATTACGAGGAGTTCTCTTGAAAAAACGCAGTTACTTGCAGATGAGGCCCTTGATATAAGTGGGCATATAGACAGGGTTACCCGGTTATCCAACCTGGCACTACTGCTGTACCGCTGGTATGTAAATAACGGGCACGCACGGAATGTGGAAGATGAAAAAGGTATTCGCGATTTTTTCAGGAACTATATACCAGCCGATCCTGATGCCATTCATGGTTTTTATGAAAAACTCTATTTATACCAGAGTTATTGCTGGTACGCTTTTATACGCCAGGACTTTTTGATGTACTACCGGTATAGTCAGAAGTGGATTGATCTTTTCGGCGAGGACGAAGTAATGATTGCTGTAGAGACCGGGCACTACATTAAGGGAATGCATAATCTGCTCAACGCGCATTTTGACCTTCGCAATTTTAAGAAATTTGAAATCACCCTGCGACAGTTTGAGCAGTTTGCGCAAACGCCTATCGCCAATCAACATGATAATTTCCGCACCCATACTTCTATTTACATCAACAGCGCACGGCTCAACCAGTTTCTCATGCAGGGCGATTTCGTTGAGGGATTACATATTGTTCCCGAAATAGTTGAAAAATTGCGTGAATATGCCTTGTACGTAGATACTCATCGTATCCTGGTTTTTAATTATAAAATAGCCACTTTATACTTCGGTGCGGGCCACTATGCAACCGCAATTGATTTTCTTTATAAAATCATAAACGATAACAATACCGGCCTGCGAAACGATTTGCAATGTTATGCAAGGCTAATGCACCTGCTTTGCCATTTTGAATTGGGGAATGAAGAAATATTGGATTCATTAATAAAATCAGTGTACCGCTTTATGGCACGTATGAAAAATCTTACGGTTATTGAAGAGCAAATGTTTATATTTTTAAGACATTCCACTAAAGTGAGGTTCAAGGAACTAAAACCAGAACTGAAGCAGTTCCTGGAGAAAATTAAGCATCTTGAAAAAAATCGATTTGAAACAAGATCCTTTGCCTACCTGGACATAATTTCCTGGGTAGAGAGTAAGGTTTATGAAAAGCCTATGGGTGAGATTATCAGAAATAAATATCTAAAAAGCACGCACCGTTAGATATTATTTGAGAAAAATGGATGCAGTCAGTCAGACCACATCCATTTTTTTAACCCAATAATATTTTTAAAATTTAAAAGTTAGTGAAGCCTGGAAAATAGTTCCTAATTGGCTGAACTGGGAACCGTTGTAAGCTAAAATTTTATACCGGCCACTGAATTCTAAAAACCCTTCGAGTAAACTTTTCGCCGTAACATTATCTAAAACTTTTTGGCCGTCTGAATTCAGTGACTGTAAATCCCACTTAGGTATAACATTTAAAACGTTGTTTACAGTAATTGAAACGGAAATTTTTTCAGAAAAATTATAACCCACATTTAAATCTGTAACCACAGCAGGTTTAAACCTCTGTCTAATGTCATTCATAACATTTCGACCCTGATTAGATACACCGGTTATTCCTAAACCATCATAGCTTGTTCCATTATCTAAATCCTGGAACTTAGTTGGCCCGAATAAAGTATTGTTCAAATCAATACTAAATTTATTGACATTGTAATCAAACCCCAATACCGCTTTGTATTGAGGACGGCTTTCTGTAAGCAGCGATTTTATTTGAGTGCTGAGGATGCTGGAACCCGCGTCAGCAATTGGTTTAGGATTATTGGGGCTTCCTAGTATTTCATTGGCTAAAGTATAATTTCCGGCGAGGTTTATTCCCAGCCTGCCGGATCCCAGGTTAATATTTTTATAATTAGCAACAAAATCAAGCCCTTCTGTTCTGGTTTTGATGCCGTTGATAAAAAACTGAATTTGGGCTACCTGGGCATTGGCCAGGATCATACCCAGCGTACTGGTAGGATCATTTGAAGAAATTGCTGAACTATATACGATCCTGTCTTTGATAATAATATCATAATAATCAAAAGTTATACTTAAGTTTTTTACCGGGTTAATACCCAGGCCAATGGTATAGTTATCTGATTTTTCAGGTTTTAATGCGGGGATTCCTAAAGCAAAAGCCTGCTTGCTTTTATTATTGAATAGACCGGATAGCTGTATAGTACCGCCAACAAAAGAGGCTTGTGTTGATTGATCGTAAATTTGGTGCAGGGTTGGCGCTCTGAAACCAGTGGAAGCGGACCCTCTTAACACCAGTTTATTGCCCGCAATTTTATAACGTGATGATGCTTTCCAAACAAATGCATTACCAAAGTCGCTATACCTTTCTCCGCGAATGGTTCCATTTATCAGGAAGTCTTTGGTTACGTCCCAGCTTGCATCCAGGTATGCACCAAAGTTAAACCTGCTGTTGGTAGTGGCATTATCCTGCCGGATGCCGGGGAATGAATTGGCGCCTTGCCCTGAGTAAGACGAAGTATCACCTGCAATAATTTTATAGGTTTCCTGCCTTATTTCTGATCCAAATGCAATGGAGAAATTATCTGTCACAGATTTATTGATATCGTAGTTACCAATGATATTGGAAAATCTGAATCCACCTGGCTTAAATGAAATTGGGCTTGCCGCACCGAGGCTAAAATTTAAGGTATTGTCAACTGCGTATAGTTGTTGATTGCCACCGAAAGTGATGCTTATATCCTGCTTCCAACCGCTCTTTTCACTTTTAAAACCGAAGGTGGCATTGTAATCTACCAGGTCGCCGTTAAAGGTAGGCTGATAACCTAAATAGCCATCGTAGAGGGCGTCACCTGTTCCGGTATAATTGGGTTTATTATGATCAGTTGTGTGAAGCAAACCCAAATCCTGTTTCCAATAAGGAACCCGGAAGTTTGCATTGCTGAATACTTTTTTGGCAACTAACGCGCCATTACTATAAAATTGGCCATTTTCACCCGAGGGAACAGACAAGTTGTATTCAAATTTTGCTGCAGTGATGTCACCACTTCCATTCTTATTATTCCCGTCAGGGTATATTTTGAGATAATCTACTATAGCCTGGTTAACAGGGTCGGCAGAACCTCCACCGGGGTTGCCAAATGTAGCAATTTCAGTTGCCACATCAATTTTTCCAGACCTGACAGCACTATTTTGCTGGCTAAAATCAATAGTATAATTAACAAATCCCCCTTTGGCTATGTTACTACCGGCATTGTAAGCTAAACCGTAGGTTCCACCGTCACCTTTACTGGTAACACCACCATTGAATGTTAAGGTATTATATTCGACCTTGTCTTTTAAAATTATATTCATCACCCCCGCGATTGCATCTGATCCGTATTGCGCTGAGGCGCCGTCGCGAAGTATTTCCACACGCTTTATAGCATCGGTTGGTATAGCTGATAAGTCTGCTCCCGTTTCGCCCCTTCCAGGTGCGAATTGTACATAAAGCAATGAGCTTAAATTTTTTCTTTTGCCATTAATCAGAATCAAGGTACGGCTGGGTCCGAGATTTCTTATTTCATACGGATCCAAAAGTGTGGTTGCATCGTTAACAGGGGTATTAACCGTGTTGAAGGAAGGAACACGATATTGGAGTGCCTTATCAAAGCTAACTTGTCCTGTTGATTTTAGATCGTTTGATGAAAATATATCTACCGGTAACGCAGTTTCTGTAAGGGTTCGCTGTCCACTTCGGCTACCTACGGCTACTTTTACGGTTTCTAATACGTTTTGTTGTAGTGTTAGTTCAATGGTTAAATTCTGCTGACCATCTACGGGTACCCTTTTTGGCAAATAACCAACCTGGGTAATGTCCAGTTTGGATTGCGGCCCGGCTTTAATAGTAAAGTTTCCATTGTCGTCGGTAACAGTACCGGTTGGGGTCCCTACCACCTTGATGGTAGCACCAGCAAGCGGCTCTTTTGTAGAATTGTCAACAATTTTGCCTGAGATAGTTTGAGCGAAAGCTGTTGTGTTTGCAAAAACTATAATCATGATTATAGTTATGCTAAGCAGTTTGTTAATCATGGAAAGTTTGGTTTTAATATTAATAAAAATACGAATGCTTCTCAGGCATTCGCAAATTGAATTTAGATAATTCTTTCGATATTATTTTTATATTATTTTTTTATTCTTACCTGCATGGCATATTTATAAGTATCCAGGGGGGTAAATACTATTTTTTCGCGTGCGACAAAATGCAGGTAAGAATAGATTTTTTCTTTAGTAAATCTCTGAGACCAGAATCTTTCTTTCGTCGTAGTAAATGAATCCTTTTCATTGGTTATGATAGTCATTCCGGCTTTCCTGTAAAAGTCTTCCTGCTTTTTCCTCGTTGAGTCGGTATCTATATAACAGGCGCCGAATACGACTTCTCCACCTGGTTTCACGAGATTATACGCTGAGGAAAAAATCTTTTCGAATTTTTCATTTTTTGACAAATCCGTGATCTTTCCGCTCTCACGATACGTGTCAAAGGGAAAATTTTCGGGATAAAAATTACCGGCGGTAAACCAGGTTGTTATGATTAGATCGTATTGCTTGTTCCATTTATCCAGGTTGGAGGCATCATAAAAAAAGGATGTTACTTTATCTGCAACAGCTAATTCATTGATAACTTTTTTAGAAATTTCAATACAATTCTGTACGTTGTCAGTACCATCATATCTCTCAATCATGTCCCATATTTCCTCAATGCCACAAAGGTGCCTGGGTATCTGGGCATTGCCTATTCCGATATCTAAAATGGATATGGGTACATTCCGCTTATAAAATAATTCGGATATAACTTTTTTTAATTCTATAAACTCATCTGATTGAGCCTGTAACAAGTAATCGGTTAGAAAATTAGCATCAAAAGATTTATGTAGCGTATTGTCATCATCATACATTTCCATATTCGCAAATTCAGGAGATCAAATTATATGGAAGTTAATTTTTGTTTTTCATATTAAGTTCAATTCCGGCATAAAATCCAAGTCCCCAGTTTTTTAATTGTTTTACCCAAAAAGCAATTTGCCCCGTATGATATGAAAAATGTTCCGTCACATGAATGATTATGCCGATACCAGATAAATTAAAACCCTGCACTACATATATTTTTCCTAAATCTTCATTAGAAATATTGCTAATAATCCTGTTGGCTTCGGTAGTAGTTATGGTAAGTTTCTTCGCTACTTCATTTTTTGTATACCCCTCCTTTATCGAAAATTCCTGATCTCTTTCCCTTTCATCACTATTGTTGCCAAGCGCTGAAATTATGTACTGGTTGATATTACCACATAAATGCAAAATAAGATTGGCTATACTATTTGAATGATAATTTGGGGCTTTCCCGGTTTCCGCTTCATCAATCTCCTCTAAACATTTTATGATTCTTTTTGTGTTCTCTTCATTTCGGTAAACCGCCTGTTCTGTAAATTCTTTTCTAAAATCGTTTTGCATATTATTTATTTTAAAAATGAAAAATGCTAACGCTTGCGGTATTCTTTAATATTTAATTATTCCAATCCCATAATACTATAACCCAGTTATTACCCTTCTCATCTTTATACTCATGAATTGTGCGAAACCCAATCCTTTTATGTGCCTGTAATGACCGCGTATTTGTATCCAGGATTTCTGTTATAGCAAAGTCATAGTTCTTTTTAAAATGAGTTTTATACGCTTGGTAACATTTATCAAGAATGCCTTTTCCCCGGTAACCTTCGGCGATACAAACCTGCCCAACAATTATATAATTGTATGCTGCGATTTTTTTATTGTTATATAAAACAGTATCAAATGCTTCAAACATGGGCACCAGCACCGGGATATCGTTTTTGGATTGTGTTGTCATAGCCAGCAAATAACCTATTACTTTGTCATTATCTTTTACAATGATACTTTGCTCTGTGTTATTCATTTTTAATAACGTTTCGAAGTTGTGAAGAACTGTTACAAAGCCCTGTGAATTTTTTTGTTCATCAGTAAGATTTTGTGGCAAATTGGATTTTTGAAGTTCCAGTATCTGCTGAATTTCCTCGTCCGTTTTAGCAGTTGTATAAATGATCATTTAATTTCCATTGATATTCAAAAAATTCTTCTGTAAGAAAACAATGCTTTTTATACCCGGTCAAATGAAAAAATTGTTGCATCGGCATTATCTTTTCCCGCGATGAGATCGTTATTTATTTCAGCGGCTATTTGAGAAAAAGTAATTCCATTGCCACCGAATCCTAATGAAAAAAAGCTATTCGGTAGCGGACGATAGGGGCCTATAAAAGGTAAGCCGTCCTTTGTAGTTCCGAAAGTACCGGCCCAGTTAAATTGAGGTCGAAACCCGATTCCGGGAAATAAATTATTAAAATCTTTTTTTAAACCTTTACATTTTTCTTCTATCAGTTTATCTCTTTTGGCCGGGTTGTAGAATTTTTCATCTCTTCCGCCAACAATTATTCTGCCATCGTGTGTAGTTCTCATGTACAGGTAAGGGTTATTGGTATTCCAGATAAGTACATCATCTTTCCAGGATTGTTTACCCGGCGCGGTATGCTCACTGATAGTAACATATGTTGAGTTGAGATTTACAATTTTTTTATTCACGAAATTCACTGCTTCATAACCCGTGGCATACACGAGTTTTTTCGTTGTAACCAAATGCTTATTTTCTGTTGTAAGTCGAACACCATTGCTACCATGTTTTATTTTAATGACTTTTGTACGGTCGAAAACTTTACAACCATTTTTTAAATTGTACTGGTGGAGTGCATGGGCAAAACCGTAAGCATCTGTCTGCCCGCCTAATGCTGAAAGAATGGCTCCAGGCGCGTCAAATCCATATTCAAATGCAATGCTATCTTTTTCTAAAAATGTAACTTCAAAATTATTATCTTTTCTTATTTTGAATTCTTCCTTTAAAAAAGGAATGTCTTTTTTGCTCTCCGCGTAGTAAAGGCTGTTCTTTAACTGGAAATCTTTGAAACCAATATCGCCTGCGATATCCTGTAATTTTAAAATTGACTGGGCGCACAGTTGATAGGCCCGTACAGCATTGCTGTAACCGATTTTATTTTTCAGTTCAATTAAAGGCACGTCGATTTCGTATTGTAATAAGGAGGTGCTGGCGCAGGAGCTTCCCATACCTATACTCCTTGCATCTATAACCACGCAAGCTATTCCTGCTTTGGATAAATAATACGCGGACAATGCGCCTGAAATTCCACTACCCAGGATAACCACTTCAGTCTCCAGTGAATTATCAAGTTTTGGATAATTATAGAGAAGTCCATTCTGTATAAGTGAATAAGGCATTCCTGATTGTAGATCCATAAATATTATTTCTTAAAAAAGTGTTGTTGCGAAAATAACAAGATCCGGTAACATTCCATGTGGTTCATTGAACCATAAAATTACACTCCACTGCCAGGAATTATTTATAAAAAACTTAAATGTCTAGTTTGGAATTTTGTACTCTTTGTTTATTATGTCATATTCCTCGATATGATCATTGGATTTGCCATCCTTATTAAAAACGGATTCCCACGTACTTAAAGGTTCCCAGATAAACGTACCTTTAGCGTCATCACCAGGAAGGGTAAACGCAATTTTATTTACTTCGTTTTTTAGTTGAGAATATTCAGCCACAAGCACCGGTTTACCGTATTTCTTTTTAAGCGATGACAAATTAGCCTGTAGGTCCTGCAACGTTCCGTGCCATTTAGGATAATAAGACTCACCGATTACATCGAAAGTCACGCCACGATTAATCATATTATCGAGAAAGAATTCCGATTCAGCATTTTGTCCACCCAGGGCAATGTGGAGCATTACAATAATTGCAGGATCTACATCTCTCACTGCGGCAATCGCAGCTTTTAGAAGCATCGCAAGGCTGTCAGGATGTTGAATATTACCATCCGGCCATATCATACCATGATTTATCTCATTACCAGTTTGTACCATATCAGGCGGAGTTCCCTGTGCTTTTAAAGCCAATAAAGCCTGCCGGGTGTATTCATAGACTTTGTCAGTTAATTCGGTAAAATGTAAACCTCTCCATGAACGGGGTTCATATTGCTTGCCCGGATCGGCCCAGGTATCGCTATAATGAAAATCGAGCAAAAATTTCAGTCCGGCTTTTTTTATACGCTTTGCCATGTCAAGGGTATGGGGCAAATCACAAAAGCCTTTCCCCGGCGAATAGCCGCTATCGTTAGAAGGATCTGCAAATAGCCGGAGTCTTATATAATTAAATCCGTGATCTTTTAGAATGTCAATAGCGTTCCTCTCAACTCCCTTATCAGAAAATTTTATACCCCTTGCTTCCAATTCGGGCAGGAAAGAAATGTCTGCGCCCAAAATTTTTCCTTTAGGTTGTAGCGTTGAGGTCCGTGTATATCTATTTACATTTTTATTGTTTCCCGGAACAGAAGGGATTATCGTAATAATATCCGTGGAGCCTTTCCATAATCCCTGTGAAGTAGCGTTAAATTTGAAAACGCCGGCAGAAGTTCCGGCCTGTACGATCACCTGGCATTTTCCGTTAAATAATTGCCGTTGCCAATGTCCGTCTAAGCATTTATCGGGTTCATGACTGCTGGGATCACCGTTGCCCACACCAATCATATTCGCATTTCCCTCTATAGAAAATTTAATAAGGTTATTGGCATCAGGAACTTCACGTCCCAGCTTATCTACAACCGATACATTAATAACGGTCGCATCTCTTCCATCAGCCAGCATGGTAGTCTTGTACGGCGTAATTACTACTTCAGCCGGTTCGCCTGTTGTTTCAATTGCTGACACAATCTTTCTCCCCTTTTTATAGGCTACGGCAGATAAGGTGCCGGGCTCATAATTTACGCTCCATTGAAGATGGCTGTTCCGAGGCATGTCCTTTTTGCCTAAACTATTTCCGTTTAAAAACAGTTCTACATTATCTGCATTGCTATAAACCCACACGTCAATTGGTTTGCCTTCTTTACCCTTCCAGTTCCAGTGCGGAGCAATATGCAGCACATCTTTATCGGTCCACCAGGACTGATAATAATAATAAATATTTTTTGGAAACCCACACATGTCCATTACGCCAAAATGTGAATTAATGTTTGGCCATTCGTATGGTGTGGGCTCCCCACGGTAGTCAAAACCTGTCCAAACAAATCCACCCATCCACCACGGCCTTATGGCAGCAAGTGACCACCACTGTTCTGCTGTATTTGCCCACCATGGTGCTGTAATGTCTTCATCAGGAACATACGCATTAAGGGTATCTTTTTCATAGATGCCTCGTGTAGTAACGGTGCTTCCCATCTCGGTTCCAACAATGGGTTGATCCGGGTGATCTTTATGATACGGATCAACGCCATTTATCCGGTAATTAAATCCCCTTACGGGAATTACCTCATTTACGCCTTCATAAATATTTCCCAGATCCGCTGCGTATGTACTTACCCGTGAGGGATCCAATTCTTCCTGTTTAGCCAACAAAGTTTCTGCAATCCGTTTTCCGGTGCTGTTAGTTTGAATATATCCTTCTTCATTACCTATGCACCACATAAAAATGGAAGGATGGCTGCGATCCCGAAGGATCATCCGCTCAAACTGGTTTACATATTCCCTGCCACTGTTTAACAACCGTGTTTCGTCAAGTACAAGCATACCAAGGCTGTCACAGGCTTCTAACAATTCAGGCGCCGGCGGATTATGGGTAGCTCGATAAGCATTGGCACCCATCTCTTTTAACAAATGAATACGGTAATATTGCAGGTAATCGGGTAAAGCGCTTCCAACACCTGCATGATCCTGGT
This sequence comes from Ginsengibacter sp., assembly GCA_039933035.1. Taxonomy (GTDB): domain Bacteria; phylum Bacteroidota; class Bacteroidia; order Chitinophagales; family Chitinophagaceae; genus Ginsengibacter. The sequence continues at coordinate 10,562 of JBDTOV010000054.1, forward strand.
GATCACAAACACCTTGTACTTTTACATATTTTCCGTTGAGAAAAAGACCATCTTTTGTAACACGCACTGTCCGGATACCAAACCTTTTTCTATCCGTATCGATGATCGTATTGTTCGATGTAACGACTGTTGTTAACCGGTATAAATACGGATCTTCTATAGACCATAGCCTTGGATTGTGTAGTACAATCTTTTGATTGATTATTTTAATTTGATTGATGTTTAAGGAGAGGGTCTGCTTATTTGTTTGACCTAAAACTTTACCATCGCGATCGGTAACAACTGAAAAAACTGAACAATTGGAAGCGTGCAGATTTTGATTCTGTACGGGTATTTCAATACTTACTGAAGCCGTATTACCGGAAACGTTTGTGGAAACAAAAGCGCCATCATCAGCAATGTGCACGTTATTAAATTGATTGAGCCATACATGCCGGTAAATTCCGGCGCCTTCGTAGAACCAGCCTTCATATTGTGTTGCATCTACCCGAACTACTAGTACGTTTTCTTTATCGTAGTTAATAAAATCGGTAATATCATAGGATGCGCCTATGTAGCCGCTTTTATTATTTCCCAAATAAATTCCATTAATCCATACAGTAGCATCCCGGAAAATTCCATCAAATTGTATTTGGAATTGACGACCCGAATCTTTTTTATTTATGATAAAATGCTTACGGTACCAGCCAATACTTGTCTCCGGAAACAGGCCACCCACGGGCTTATACCCATGGACCAGTACATCAGCGGAGGTCGAATTTACAAACGGAAGTTCTACTGCCCAGTCGTGAGGAAGGTTTAGTGTGCGCCAGGCCGAATCATTAAATTTATTATCAATAGCTGTTCCTTCAGCCTTGCCTGTTTTAGAAAAAATATTGACGATAGAATAATTAAAATCTTTCAAAGGATCAGCAGCGTTGCCAAAATGAAATTTCCAATCCTCATCAAAATTGGCATGCCTGGCAGCATGTATGTTTTGATGTTGAGCCCTGCAAATATTATTAAGGCAAAATAACAGGAATGAAAATAACAATGGCAGGGAAATCCTTTTCATACAAGCTGAATTTATTCTAAATAGGTCGTTCTAAATAAATGTAGTTGAAATTATTTAAATGCGTCCAGGGCCATTGTCGGCTGGCCGGAGTTGTCAAAAGCGCCTAACGTATAACCCTGCCAGCTATTGTAAGCTTCAGGTTCCCAATAGAACACTCCCAGGCCTTTTCCCTCACCTACAGACTTTGTTTTTGAAATTATGTCTGCGATGAATGATTTACATGCTGCCGAATCTGTCCAACTCATTCCAATTTCAGAAATCATAACAGGCTTATTATATCTTGAGATCATATCATTCATGTTAACCAGGCATTGTGAATTTAAAGTGCTCCAGTTGCTGGCAGAAGGATACAACGACATTCCAATAACATCCCATTTACCGCCATTATTTTTTAATCCGTCAAAAATCCAACGGAACAAACCGTTATCATATCCATTGGAAATATGCACCATAACCTTAATAGAAGAGTCGACCGCTTTTACAGCATTATATCCTGCTGTGATAAGCTGTGCAAAATTTGACATGTTGGTGGAGGCATTGCCTTCCGGCCACAACATGCCATCATTGGTCTCGTTGCCTACCTGTACCCATTCCGGGACAATGCTGTTAGACCTTAGGGTATTCAATACCGTTAGTGTATGGTTGTAAACTGATGTTTGTAAAGCCACTATATCCTGGCCCGACCATTCAGCAGGTACGGTTTGGTGCCCCGGATCCGCCCACGTATCACTGTAATGGAAATCTACCATAATTTTCATGCCGGCATTTTTGGCGCGAATTGCTTTGGCGACCACATCGGCGGTATTGTTATAATTATCAGCAGGATTCACCCATACACGCAGCCGGATGCTGTTCATTCCTTCATTTTTTAAAACCTGGAAAAGATCTGCCTGGGCTCCATTTTTATCATAAAATTTTATTCCCTGGGATTCCATTTGAGTGATCCAGCTTATGTCGGCACCCTTTGCAAAAAAAGAATCAATAGTTGAATCACCCGGTGTTACAGGAATGATAATAGTTCCACCGGATTTTTTACAAGCTGAAAATATAATCACAACAAAAAGCAGGCGGAATGAATATTTCATTTTTTCCATTTAGACTTCGTACAAATGCACGGGAATAAGCATTTCTAATATAATAGGTGACTTAAAGAAATTTTATCCCAAAATATTTCAATTAATTTAAAAAAATATCCGTGTCAAAAAGGATGGTCATTTCAAATTGAAAACCCGCTTTATTGAATAAGATAAGTATAGTATCCCGAGTTACCAAGGAAGAGAATAATGGTATGGGTGCCCGCGGGTACGGCAAAATTTTTAGAAGCGTCGCCAATATTGTCACCATTTAGAGCCAGGCTTCCGGTACCATTGGTTTCACCATAATTTAATCCCCAATCGTGATTGGCCCTGAATTTAAATTGATCGCCCGCGGCTGTAGTGATTGTTGCCGTCCAGTTATTATTTGAGGAGCTATAAACCATATCAACGTCACTACCCCAATTACTTGCGGCAAAGCCTCCTATGATACCCCATGTTGTTTTGGTTGCGGACCATGTTTTAGCAACCGTATTGGCTTCAATATGGTAATATCCTCCGGCCGGAACCGTCATGTTACCGCCGCTTGAACTTAAAGTTCCCGACCCGCCATCGCCAAAAGAATTATCCCAATCAGGTGATGTATTTAATTTAAATTGGTAAGAGCCACCGGCAGGAATATTTACATAGCCATCATAATTTCCGTCGTTCTTCGGCGAACCGAGGGTAGACGCAGTTGCCGGGGCCCAGCCCTGGTAGTCGCCCGGAACATACATTAAGCCATAAGTACCTACGGGTGTTACCGTAAACTTACCATGTTGAAAATCTACCTTTATTGTATACATGCCTGTAGCAGCGGGTCCCGGGAAATTAGCGTTGAAATCCGAACCGGAATTAAGGCCAAAATTTCCGCCGGCACCCAGGCCTGCAATTGAATTATCCTGCACCGCGTATTTACTGTTCCAATCTCCATTTGGTAACAATAAATATTGCTGACCTCCATTCAGGAAAAATGATCCTTCGTAGGTTACAGAGTCAATTCTTGTAAACTTTTGGGCAGGAACAGGAACAGGATTATAATTCCAGCCGCTGGCCGTTGCGCTGCCTATAATAAACAAAGTATTGGAAGCAGGGGGAACTACTATTGGCGGCGTCACATACGGGGTCATTTTGAGCTTCAACACATTTGACTGGTATTGCTCATTGTTGTTGGCATAAGAGGAAGTAACCCTTACATCTACATCATACGGGGTGTTAAATGCAAAGCCAAACCCAAGTAAAATATTGTTAATCTCTTTCGCTAATAAAGTTTTTGACAAAGCCCCGTTTACGACCATCGTTGCTTCTTTAGAAAAGTTTCTTCCGGAAGAGTCTATTTCTATAATAAATTTTTGATTGGCAGAATCAGTAGCATATTTAGGTGATGTCCATGAAAATGTAACCACTTCTTTATTTGAATCGGCAACCATCGGCGCGATTACGTTTGCGGAGCTGCTTAAGACCGATGGCTTACCATTACTGTAGAAAGGCAAACTATCTACTTTTTTGCAGGAAGAATACAAGGCTATCACAGCCATTGAAAGCAGCAGAAGTTTAAAAATATTTTTCATAATAAAGTTATTTTAGAAATTATCCCTTTTATTTATTCGATAAGATTATTACAGTTTAGTAACGGTAAATTTCCCTCTTTGGAAATCCACTTCTATTTTATAATTACCACTTACCGGTGGCGCAAGAATATCTGCACCACCAACTTGAAAATCTCCACCGTAAATTTCAGCGGGATCATTTTTTGTTTTTATACTATACTTAACACCCCAGCTTCCGTAAACCGGAATAAATGTATAAGAGTTACCCCCGCTTAAGGCTATACTGGGCAATACATATAAAGTTGGGCTCATTTGCGTGAACTTTTGAGATAGTAACTCCGGTTCGCCACAAGCGCATTGCCAGTTACCAGGCGTTGCGTTTCCAGTAATAAACAAAGCGCCCGAAGACGGCGGTGTCACTGCGGGAGGAATCGTATAGGGAGCGACCGTAAATTTCAAAACATTAGATGATAATGGCTCAGAAGAATTCGCCAAAAATGAAGTCACTCTTATCTCCAAATTGTGTGTATCGACCGGCGTTAACTGCAATTGATTTAATAAATAATTATTGAACTGGTTTTGCGTAAACGATATGGACAAATTTTTACTAACCGAAATAATTTGCCTTTTGAGGCTTGTAAAGTTAGCGCCCGTTGTATCAATTTCCAACTGGTAAGTCACATCCTGTGAACTAATCCCCGTGGTGAATTGATATGCCGGATTGGTCCACGATAACTTGACGGCCTCGTTGTCCTTATTAGCATTAGAAAGTGCTATGGTGCCCGATACAGATGAAGATAGTACAGGTGCGGTACCTCCTTCAAAATATATTTTATTCTCATCCTTCTTACAAGACCATATGGTAAGTGCCGGTAAAGCGATCAGGAAGAATATTTTTGATATTTTTTTCATACGTAGTATTTTTTATCTTGATCAGTACCCGGGATTTTGTTTAAGGTTTGGATTCGCGCTGATATCAGTTGATGGTATAGGAAATATATTATATTTACTATCAACGGCAGTACCACCCTGAACGCCTCCTTTCCACGCCCATAAATAAGCATTCGTGGTAAACTCCCCGAAACGTATCAGGTCAGTGCGCCTGAAGCATTCCCAAAATAATTCTCGTCCTCTTTCGTCTATAATGTAGGGTAATGTTAATTGAGCATTGGTACCGGCGGAAGGATCGTTTGGCCTTGCCCGTACACTTAAAGCATTCAGGTACGAAAGGGCAGTAGTATTATCTCCACCACCGCCACCGCGCAATACGGATTCAGCATAAATTAAATATATTTCTGCAAGTCGGAATATGGGGAAATCAACATCTACCCAATTTCCCGCGGCATCTTTATGAGGAGCCGATCCCCCACTCCTGGTTTTATTTCTGAATTTGGTAGACGAGTATCCGTTAGTGGTAACATCCAGTAACTGTGTCATATCCAGGGTTTGACCCGATGTCCAGAATTGGCCCCGTATGTCCTGGTTGTCAAAAAGTGATACAAATTGCTGTGTTACTCTTATACAGCCCCAGTTACCGCTGGTACCTGAGCTATCCGCAGATACACCGGCCGGCCCATGAACGAGTGTGGTAGTGCCTCCCCAGTTTTGAGTGTAGGTGCCGTCATAATTTATAGTGAAGATAAATTCATCAGTATTTAGATTATTATCAGCCAGCATCAGCTCTTTATATTTTGGATGCAGGGTATAGCCTGCCTTAATTACTTTATTAGAATAGGTAATGGCATCGGTATATCGCTGGGTTCCTGTGTACACCTCTGCATTCAGGTACAAACGTGCCATCAAAGCCCATGCAGCGGCCTGGTCGGCTCTTCCGTATTCATTCGTTCTCGGAGGAAGCAGGTCCGTATCAATAGCTTTTAATTCAGATTCTATGTAATCAAATAAATCTTTACGTTGAATTTGTTTTGGAATAGTGGTGCCAATAGCGTCGTTTTCAGTTACGAAAGGTGGATTGGCAAACAGATCCATCAATATCCAATATTGATAGGCCCTTAAAAAACGGGCTTCAGCTCTATAGTTACGAATACTATCGGCACTTCCCCCGGTGATTCCAGCGCCAGCCAGATTAACATCTGATGCTTGTCTTATAAAATCATTTGCCAAAGTGATTTGAAAATAACAACGGTAATACAAACCGGAGACGGTTTGATTGATGGACGCCCAGGTCATTTGATGAATTCCTAAAGGATCGGTATTTCCATGGTAAGTCCATCCGGCTTCGTCTGTGGTTAAACATTGCAAATACCAGTACTGGCGTAAAAAGTCCGAATTCCCTTCATCAGAAATTATCTGGGGCGGAATATCGGGACTTCCCGTACCGCCCGTATTTCCTGTAAGCGCCATAGCGCCATACACTTTAGCCAACGCTTTCTTATACCCCAAAGTAGTACTGTATACTTTAGCCGCCGTTATGTCGTTGGTAGGTACCAGGTCTAATTTTTTTGTGCAACCGGAAAAAATGAATATTACCAATAAACCGGTTGCTATTATTTTAAAAATATTTTGTTTCATATTTTGTGTTTAAACTTTTTTTGGAATTAATTAAAAATCAAGATTTACTCCTAAAGCAACAATTCGTGGACGTGGATAAAAGTTATTATCTACACCATTGCTAACTTCAGGATCCAAGCCCTGGTATTTTGTAATCACAAAGACGTTTTGTACACTCAGGTTGAAACGTAATGAAGCCTGGCTGTTACCCAGCCGGCCGGCGTTATAACCCACATTTACATTATCCATTTTCAGAAAAGAACCATTTTGAATATAATAATCACTTAGCAGTTGCTGGTCAGTATTTCCTTTAAATAAGGTACTTAAATAATTTACAGAAGCATTGCCGGTTACCTGCGCACCCAGGATGGTGTTGAGTCTTCCATTGGCGCTGTAAACATTGTTGTACACGTAATTATTAAAACTGGCTCTTAATACAAATCCTGCATTCCATTTTTTGTAAGAAAGATTGGTACTGAACCCGAGAAAAACATTCGGATCAGCCTGCTGGCCTTTGTATTTATCATTCTCATTTATTATACCATCCCTGTTAGTATCTTCAAATAACCCTTCTACCGGTCTTCCTGTTTCCGGGTTATATATCTGGTGATACAAGTAAAAAGTATTTTTGCTGGTTCCTACGGCATTAAGAAATGCAAAGCCCTGTACTCCATTAATATTTGTTGTGGGAAATCCTATGTAGTTTGGGTCGTCAGGAACTACTGTCAGGTTGGTAATGGTATTTTTATTATACGTTGCATTAAAAGAAACATCCCATGAAACATTCCTTGTTTGCACGGGTTGTAAATTGACGCTGAATTCAACTCCTTTATTTTCCATGCTTCCAACATTCGCCAGCACATACGCGGAAAAATTGGTTCCTGCCGGAGCAGGAATGCTGTTTAAAAGATCAGTTGTTTTTTTCAGATAAAAATCCACACTTCCTGAAATCCGGTTGTTGAGGAAGCCATAATCTACAGCCACATTGTACGTTGCCGTTTGCTCCCATTTCCTGTTAGCATAAAAACCACCGGGCCTGAATGCCTGGAAATAGGTGTTTCCAAATTGATAGGAAGCGGTAGAACTGCTCAAAGCATAATATGAGAGGTAATCATAATTTCCAATACCATCCTGTTGACCTGTAATTCCATATCCCAAACGAAGTTTTAAATTGGTGACCGCTTTGGAAGAATTAAGAAATGGTTCTTCTTTCACATTCCACGCCAGCGCAACTGAGGGAAATAAGCCCCACCTGTTATCGGGCGCAAAGCGGGAAGAACCATCCCGGCGCAAGGTAGCAGTTAAAAGATATCGTCCATTATATGTATAATTTAGCCTGCCGAAATAGGAAAGTAATGTATGCTCCGGCTCGTCAAAAAGAAAAGCGGGATCTGTATTTACCACCTTTGCACCCAGCGCATTGTAGCTGGGGAAATTATAATTTGTAGTGAGATAGTTGTTGTAAGAATAACCGGCTACAACATCTACCCTGCTTTTGATAGAAGTTATATTTTTTACGTAGTTCAAATAAAACTCAAACAGCGTATTGTTCTTTGTTTGCTGGTAATGATTACTCTCTCCCCTGGAAGAATATTCAAGAGCAGAGCTGTCGGAAACAAATATGGTTCCTGTGCCGGTAGCTGCATCATATCCTAAATTAAGATTTGCGTGGAGCTCGGGGAGAAAATGAAATTTATAATCAAATTGAATATTCCCGATGCTTCTTTGTGCATGGCTGTTATCATGCCGGTCGTATAACATGGCAAGCGGATTTCTTGCGGCCAATGTATTGGGTGTACCATCAGCATTGAGCCATTCTGAGTAACCCCCATATCTTTTTGAATTGGAATAGACGGGCTGTGTAGGATCATAATAGACTGCTGTGCCAATCGCTCCCTGGTTGGCAAACCTGGTTTGTTCTAAACTGCCCTTTAAATTAATGTCAATTTTTAAATGATCATCAAAAAGAACCGGATTTAAAACAAGTGCAAGTGAGTTTCTTTGCAGGTTATCCGTTTTTAAAATCCCGTTCTGGCCGGAATAACCTATGGAAACCCTGTAAGGAAGCTTATCAATTCCGCCTGTTATACTAATATTATTATCTGTAGAAAAAGCGTCCCGGTATATCAGGTTTTGCCAGTTAGTATTGTTAGTTCCAATCAATGCTTTCTGTGCATCGGTTCCCAACTCGTTCGCTATAGAACGCACCTGGTCTGCAGTTAAAACGTCCACTTTTTTGGTAACGGAAGAGATGGAATTTACAGAAGAAAAATTCACCTTTAATTTTCCGCTACGCCCTTTTTTGGTCGTTATAATGATCACGCCGTTAGAAGCGCGCGTACCATATATAGCGGCCGCTGAAGCGTCTTTCAAAATAGTGAATGATTCAATGTCATTCGGGTTAATAAAACTTAACGGATTGCCCGCCCCTTTAATAGCATCATTGTCCAAAGGAACGCCGTCAATTACAATGAGCGGATCATTGCTGGCATTTAAAGAAGATCCGCCCCTGATGCGGATGGTACTTCCCTGGCCAGGTTGACCCCCGTTGGAAATAATAGAGACACCGGCAACTTTACCCGCTAACATCTGCTCCGGAGTAGTGATGGTTCCTTTTTGAAAATCTTTGGAAGTAACAGTTGTTACCGCTCCTGTAAGATCTTTTTTTCTTACGGTTCCATAGCCGATCACTACCACGTCTGACAATGTAGATGTGGCAGTCTTAAGCGAAATGCTGATGGAAGATTCAGCGCCTATAGCAGCCTCCTGCGGAGAAAAACCAATCGCTGTAAAAACAAGGATATTTGAGCCGGAGGGAACGGTAATGGCGAAACTTCCATCCGATGCAGTTTGCGTGCCGGTTTTAGTCCCTTTAATTACAACGGTTACACCTGCAAGCCCGGACCCATCTCTTGAATCCGTAACATGGCCGGTAACGGCTTTTTGTGCGTTGGCATTAAAAGCAAAGAGGATAAATAAGATCAAAACACAGACATGTTTTAATACTTGGGGAGCGTTTTTTCTCATAGCAACAACCGTTTTATTTACTAAAACTGTAAAAACAATCTTCTTACAGTTTTTCGTAATGTGTAAATTTTACACAATTTAGCATAATTTTATGATTCCATGGTTTTTTTTTTAAATTTTCAAGCGAAAAATCATGCTTATCGGATGGTAATTTTTTTAGATGAAAGCCCTTCCATATGGATTAAAAATCTATACCCGACCAGGTCTTTTTCTTCTTTTCGTACTTTTCATAATCAAACTTATACAGCTTTCCGGGCCGGTGAGGTACATTTTGCTCTTCTTCACCTATATCTACCAAAAAATCCATAGCGAAAAATTTCTTGCGAAAGTTTCTTCTGTCAAGCTTAATATTTAATATGGCTTCATATACATTCTGAAGTTCCCTCAGGGAAAATTTACTGGGGAGCAGGTTAAGGCCCAGGGGATGTTCCTGCACTCTTTTTTGCAGCCAGCAATAGCATGCTTCAAATATTTTCTGGTGATCAAAGGCGAGGTCTGTTACACTATCAACTTCATGCCAGTGTAATTCGTTATCCAGAATTTTTATGCGATGATGCTGTATATTTATCAGGGAGCAATAGGCAACCGTAACAACCCTTCCTGCGGGATGGCGGTTTACTTCTCCAAAAGTATGCACTTGTTCCATAAAAACATCGTTTAACCCTGTACGTTGTTTTAATATATGATAAGCAGCCGAATCAAGATCTTCGTGGGGTTTTACCAGGTCGCCAAGCAAAGACCAATTACATTGGTACTTTTTTAAATCCGAACGAATCAGCAAGACCTTAAGTTTGTTTTCATCAAATCCAAAAATTACGCAATCAACTGATAAAGCGACCCGGTTAATGCTGTTAACTTCGGACTGTATTACCTTAAAAGTCTTTATGCTTTTGGTATGATTTTCTTTCGATGTTGCTGCCATATAGAATAAGTAAGATTGTTGATTTTGATCAATTTCAATTAACGATATGCCGACAAAGCTGCTACCCTTTTTATTAATTTCCTTTTACAACCTGTATACTTTGTGTTTGACGTGACCCAATAACGGTAAGCAGGTAAGTGCCTTTTACAAATCTTCCCGCCTCAATTATTTCAACCCGGTTATTTCCTGCGGAAAGAATTTTTGTTTGTTTAAACAATTGCCTGCCACTAATATCAGTTAAAATTAAAATTGCTTTATCTCCTGACAGGGATTCAATATCCACCTGTAATTTTTCTTTAAAAGGGTTGGGGCTCACGGATATAAATTTTCCATTAGCCGTTATTTTTATTTTTACTATGGGACTGTATGTAAAATCATCATCCTTATCTACACTTTTTAAGCGGTAATAATATATGGTTGATATGCCCGGAGTTATGGGATCAGAAAAAGCATACTCGTTTTTTCCTTCTGCAATTATTTTCGTATCCAAATAAAAATTTTGCCCATCGTAACTGCGCTGCAATTCATAATAATGTAAGCCTTTTTCATTGGCTACCTGCCACGTAAGCGTATTGCTGTTCCCATTATTTTTACCGTTGAAGTTGATCAACATTACAGGCAAGGTCGTATTCAAATTAAGGTACACATGGTATTCTCCGGGTTGCAAAGTAAAGGACTGCGCCGCACCGGTTGCAGTAATAGTAGTTCCTTGTAAATAATCGTACCAGGTGCCGGCAGATGGAAAAGTAGCAGAACCCGTTTGGGCAACTACATCAAAATTTCCTATCACAACAACAGAAGCCCCGTTCTGGCTAAGCTGTAAAGTTTTGAAAGCGCCAGCAAAATTCTCCTGTATCGCATTGGACAAAAAAAGATCTTTATACAAATTATTAAAACGAAGTTTTATCAACCGACTATAAATAGTATTCAATTGCCTCCTGTTTGCCTGTTGCAGGTAGTTCCATCTTATCGGTTTAGGATCCGTACGGCAATTGTTGTTATTAGTCCCGTCCTGGCAATAATTAATAGAGTACTCATATCCCAGCTCGCCAAATTGCCAAAACATTTTCGGGCCTGGAATGGTAAATAAAAATGCCGCACACAACTCCTGCCTTTTAAGTGCCGTAGCCGTGTCTTTTATATTATAAGATCCTGACGAATTTCCATATTGAATATTTTTATACATCAATCTCTCTTCATCATGGCTTTCCATATAGGTTACCAGGTAAGGATTCGTCCATCCCCGGGCGGTTGACGTTCCATAGCTAAAATCCCAACCAGTTGAATATCCCATTGATGCCTGGTTATAATTGTAATTCATATTTCCCCAAAGCAACATTCCATAATTTGCCAAATCTGTTTCTTCCTGGTTAACGGCAAAATGCTCTAATATGCAATAAGAGCCTGGCGATTTCAACTGGAACGTATCATAATATCTTTTCCAGATAGCAACCCTGCTTGAGTCATATGCCCCCCATGCATTTACGTTGCAATTGCCTCCCGCATTATCACAGGTTTGCTTTTGTGTAAATCCTTTTGAAAGATCGAAACGAAACCCGTCAATCTTATAATCATGTAACCAATGATCTGCAACGCGACTTACAAAGTAACGCGTGGCAAGACTTTCATGATTCATATCATAACCCACATTGTATGCATGTTTCGCCACAGGATTAAACCAGGGGTTATCGGCTGCAGGCCTGTTATTAGCCGCATCCCAATACAATTGAACCAGGGGAGACGAGCCAAACGAATGGTTCAGCGCAATGTCCATCAATACGGCGATTCCTTTTTTATGGGCACTATCAATAAATTCTTTCAACGTATTTTCAGGACCGTAGTATTTGTCGGGAGCAAAATAAAAATCAGGATTATATCCCCAACTTAGGTTTCCTTCAAATTCATTCAGAGGCATTATTTCAATCGCGTTTACTCCCAGTTGTTTTATGTAATTCAGCGTATCAAGCAACGTCTTCCAATCGTGTTTACCAATAAAATCTCTTACCAGCAATTCATAAATAACCAGGCTTCTTTTATCTGGTTTTTGGAAATTAGTAACCTGCCAATGGTAAGCGGGAGCGCCCGTTTCCAATAAACTCACTATACCGGTGGTAAGTCCTGTAGGATAAGCTTTTAAACCCGGATAGGTAGATGCAGCAATGGATGGATCATTTACAGGGTCCAAAATCTTCTCCGCGTAAGGCTCAGCAATTTTTAGTGCACCATCTACCAAATATTGAAAAGCGTATTCTCTGCCTGCCGTTAATCCATTGATGGTGATCCACCAATAACTTCCATCAGGCGTATGGTTCATTTGATATTGTGATTGTTCTACCCAGCTATTTCCCGGAAATTCCCCGATTACCGAAACCCGTGTTTTGCCGGGGGCATAAAGTACCAGGGTGGCAGCAGTATTATTTGCATTGTAATTAATTCCATCTTTTACGCCCGCAGGTAAAGGAGCAACCGGTACACTCCCTGGTACAAAAAAGCGGATCGTATCTGATTTGGTAATAGTTCCATCATTAGCTTCAACAACAAGGGTCTGGTTTCCACCAACCGCTATGGTAGCATTAGCAGAAGCTGTTGTAGCGTTTAACGCTGTCTGAATAACCGAACCATTAAAATAAAGTTTGACAGTAGCCGCGTTATTTGAAATACCGGTTACGGTTATATTATCGCCAATACTTTTGGTTATAGTTTCCGGCTTCGGAATATAAGTGGGCTGTAGCAAAGGCGCTGAGAACCTTACAGAAAGACTTGCGGTATTCACCGGGATATACATATCGCTTGCGTCTGTATTAGCCTGCTTAAGCGAACCAATCCCGTTTCTAAAAAGGATAGCTATTTTTTGAATGGTCTCTGATGGATCCGTTAATCCGTAGTAAGCCCGTAAACCTCCTGTAATAGTAAACTGCCATTTATTTGATCCCAAATAGGTTGCCTGTAGCGCCGGGTTCGGCTGGTTAAAATTTTGGTTAAATTTTACATGCTTCCAATCTGAAGCATTCGCACTGAAATTAGTAATAACGCCTGTATGTGCATAAACGTCAGACGTGGGCATATAATTTAATAGTCCCTGGTTCCCCCTGGAAGCATCCACTGTAATTACCAATGGGGTGCTTGCCTCCCGGATAAACGCAGGTGACCACGATAATAGCTGCGAAAAACTTTGAAAAGCAAACAGGAAGAAGAAAGAAACAAGCAAAGTTCTCTTCATATCAGGCAATTTATTGTGTAAAATAAACACATTATTTCATACTTTATTCAACTTTTTAAAAAAATGTCTGTGGATGGTTGAATTCATGGAAAATTTTATTTTGTAAGAACGGGAAGAAATTTATTTTATTTTTTGCATTGGTAACATTTGCCAATTAAAATAAAAAACAATTCCGCACTAGTTTTAATTTTACAGCAAATTTTACTCATGTATACTAAGGAGCAAACGAAGGATTTAGAATTACTAACTGAACACCTTTTAAAAACCAAGCCTGCTGTAGATGAATTAGCGGAATTACGGGATGTGCTCAGGTTCCATGAGCATAGGTATTATATTTTAAACGATTCCCTCGTTTCGGATACAGAATATGATTCACTTTATAAAGCATTAGATAAACTGGAAAATGAGAACCCCGCTTTAGTCACTCCTGATTCACCAACGCAAAGAGTTGGAAACAGCCTTAATAAGGAGTTTGTAACGGTTCCACACCTGGTGCCCATGTTAAGCCTTGAGAATAGTTATAATGCCCGGGATCTTGTGGATTGGGATAAAAGGGTAAGAGGGCTCGTAAACGCTGAACAGGTGACTTATAGCGCTGAACCGAAATTTGACGGGGCCAGCATCTCAGTTATTTATGAAAACAATATGCTGGTGAGAGGCACGACACGCGGCGATGGAATTGCCGGAGATGATATTACCGTCAATATTAAACAAATAGGCTCCATTCCTTTATCAGCTAAATTTTCTGATTATGGAATTGAATTGATAGAGATACGCGGTGAGGCACTTATGACTAAGGAAAATTTCAGGCAATACAATAAGCTGCTCACGGAAGAAGGCATTGCGCCGCTTGCCAATCCGCGCAACGCGGCAGCAGGTTCTCTTCGAATGAAAGACCCCGCTGCTGTTAGAAAAAGAAAACTGGAAGCCATACTGTATCATATAAGTTTTACCAAACTCAATGAAAAAGGTATATCAAAAAATAAAAAACTTTTAGCAACGCACGCCGGTTCTCTGCAAATGCTTTCGGAACTTGGTTTTAAAACCCCGGTGAATGAAAAGAAAGTGTTCAGCAGTATTGAAAAGGTCATTGATTTTTGTAAAGAGTTTGAAGTAAAAAGAGACGAACTGCCCTATGAAATAGACGGTATGGTAATAAAAATTAATGATATTGAGTTACAGCAACAAACGGGCAGTACGTCGCATCACCCCCGCTGGGCAATGGCGTATAAATTTAAAGCCAGGCAGGCAACTTCCCGCTTAGTGAAAGTAGAATTCCAGGTAGGCCGCACGGGTTCGGTAACACCAGTCGCAAAAATAGAACCGGTTCACATCGGCGGGGTTACGGTTACCTCCATTTCCCTTTTTAACGCGGATGTAATTGAAGAAAAAGATCTGCGAATAGGCGACACTGTTATAGTAGAAAGAGCAGGAGATGTAATTCCCTATATTGTAAAGCCGCTAGCCGAATTACGGACAGGGAAAGAAGAACAAATCGTTTTCCCGACCAATTGCCCGGTATGTGGCGATTCCCTGGTAAAACCAGAAGGAGAAGCCGTGTGGAGATGCGTTAATATCAATTGTGAAGCACAGGTAGTGGAACGCATAATCCATTTTGTGAGTAAAGATGCTATGGATATCAGAAACCTGGGAGAATCCAATATTCGCAAATTTTATTCCCTGGGTTACCTAAAAAACATTCCCGGAATTTACGCTCTTAATTATGAAGAAATTGGTAACCAGGAAGGGTTTGGACAAAAATCAATTGATAACCTGCGCAATGCAATCGGGAATTCAAAAACCCAAAGCCTTCACCGGCTTATATTTGGGTTGGGTATAAGATACGTGGGCGAAGCCACGGCTAAGATTTTGGCTAAAAGTGTTGACAACATTTTTGATCTTCAGCATTATTCTATAGAGAAGTTGCAAGAATTAAAAGACATTGGCAATAAAGTGGGGGAGAGTATTTACGAATTTTTTCATAATGATGATAATATAGCCATGCTTAAGCATCTTGCCGAAATAGGATTGAACACACAGGGAGATAAAGTTGACAATAAAAGCGGCGTTCTAACGGGGCAAACATTTTTGTTTACAGGCACCTTACCCACCTTAAAGAGGGGTGATGCGGAAAAACTCGTTGAAGATAACGGTGGCCGGATTCTTTCTTCGGTAAATAATAATTTAAATTACCTTGTGGCCGGGGAGTCAGCCGGCAGTAAACTTGAAAAAGCCAAAAAGATAAAATCAGTTCAAATAATAAATGAAGAAGGTTTTTTACAGATGATCCAAACTTAGTTTAGTAACTTTATTTCAAACCCCCGGCTATGATTAAAAAAATTAACGGTGAAACATGGAAGCAGCTACAGTTTAAGGGCTGGAAATTATTGCGAAAAAAATATGCCATTTCATCTCATGGCCGGGCGGCGAGCTACTATGAAGACGTGAATGCCGACGGAAAATTGTTAGAGGGTTCGCTCACTTCCGGATACAAAACACTGAATCTTCATATTGATGATAATAATGGCACTATTTATTTTCATCGAGAGGTAGCGAAACTCTTCATTAAAAAAAGTTCTCCCAGGGATAAATTTGTTATCCACCTCAACCATAATAAAACGGATAACCATATTAAAAATCTGAAGTGGGCATCACAAAAAGATGTGAGTGTCCATCAGCAAAAAAGTCCTGAAAAAATCGCATATAAGAAAGTTCAGCATTCAAGGACCAAAGGACTAAAACTTACGTTATCACAGGTAAAAGCCGTTAAGGCGTTTATTAATAATCCCAGGCGGAAACTTACGTACAAGCAAATAGCTGATAAGTATAACGTAAGTGAAATGACCATTTACAGAATAAAAAGCGGAGAGAACTGGAGTAGTGTTCAATAAAAATCTCTTATTTACAAAATATTAAAAGGCGTTATTTCTTCTATCAATGTTTCATTCCCAGACATTACTTTTTTTAAAAGAACTTGCAAAGAACAACAATAAGCCCTGGTTTGATAGTAACCGGGAAAAATATCTTTCCGCAAAAATGGATTTTGAAAATTTTGTCCAGGCTCTTATTACTTCGATATCCACTTTTGATACCGACATAAAGGAACTTCATGCAAAGAACTGTACGTTCCGAATTAACCGGGATATCAGGTTTTCCAGGGATAAAACTCCATACAAAACTAATATGGGCGCCTCTTTCAACAAAGGGGGCAAAAAATCAATTTTTGGGGGTTATTATTTCCACCTGGAACCCGGAGGAAAAAGTTTTGCCGGTGGGGGACTCTGGATGCCTGCCCCGGCTGAGTTGAAAAAATTAAGACAGGAGATTGACTATTGTTTCCCCGCATTTAACAAAATTATCACGGCTTCTTCTTTTAAAAAACAATATGAAGATGGCCTTGAAATAAATGGCGGCAATATGCTTGTAAATGTGCCAAAAGGATATGATAAGGAAAATCCGGCGGCGGCGTTTTTGAAACTAAAAAGCTTTGTCGCTACAAAAAATATTCCGGACAACCTGCTTACTACACGGGGTTTGGAAAAAGAAGTGAGCCTTGCTTTCAGGGCATTGACGCCTTTGGTAGAGTTTATCAACCGCTCATTGGAATAGTTTGAGTTGATAACAATATTTCAGACTGGTAAAAAAAACGGCCAGTGATAAAAATCACCGGCCTTGCTTACCTCTGAAACCACAAGAAAAAATTCTAATTTCTTGAAAATATATTGAAGGAGGATATTAATTTAAATGATTATGACCCTTTGATTAGGTTATTGGGTTTTAGTGGCCGGTCTTTAAATAATAGGAAAAGGAAAAAGAGGAATGGGATGCTAAATTAGCAATTTTTCGCAATAAAAAGAATTTTCTGACATTTTAATTAGAATTTTTTCTTAATTCCGCTTTTGCCAACCTGCTCATTTTCTTTATTTTAAAGTTATACCACCAATGCGGCGTGGTTTTTTTCATGATGGTATCAATACTTCTCATTCCAAATAAATTCCACGCACCTTTTGCTTTTCCTGACATTGAACTTTGAAGCGCCCGAAGGCTCATGGCAAAACCGCTGTCAAGATATTCCATATGATGCCAGTAACCCGCGGGCATAAATAAAGTATCGCCATGCTCTAATATCAATTCATACCCTTTGGCATATTTTAATGCCGGAAATTTTTCATAATCAGGGTTCCCCGAGTTTTGATTATAATTGGAAAAATCAGCCAGGCTCAATACTTCAAAGGGCTTTCGATACAACTTGTGTTGCTCCTCGTGGCGAAACAACAAAACCTTTTTTCTGCCGCCAAACTGCGTGTGCAGAATGTGCGAAAGGTCAATGTCAAAATGCATATGGGTTATAGATGTCTGGCCCCCGGTAAACAACATGGGATATTTTTTTACATACCCTTTCATGAGGTCCTCTGGCCACGTAAAATCCTGTATAAGCTGCGGCGCATGATCGAAAATATTAAAGAGAAAAATTCTCCAGGCTGCCGGTCCTTTCTTGATCATATCAACATATTCACCGAATGTTTTATAATCATCAGCGGTATTTATAGGTGTATAAGCATCGCTTTTTACATTGTTATAAAGACCTACTTTTTTATCTCCGACTATCTCTTTAAAATAATCCCACGTCCATTTACTATACGCAGGCCATTGTTTTGCCAGGCCTGTAATAACCAACGGTTTCTTAGGCAGGTAATAATTTTTCTTAAAATCTTCAGGTGAAATGAATTCAACTTTATCTACTGTTTGCAGTTCCATCATATATCTATTAATATGCGAAATTAATTATTCTTAATGCCTAATCATCGTGAAAATCACAATACTGCGATAAATCTTAAAAACAAATTAAAGGATTGCGTATTTAGTTCGAAAAACCATTGCATACCAGGGTTACCAATTACCCTGATCCTTTAGGCCTTACGTACAAGTGAAAAGGTTAAAGGCTTTGCCAAACAACTAAAATACCGGAAATATTTTGACTAAAGTCGTAAAGCTTAAAAAATCATGTCCAAATGCGTAATCCGGGCAATTTAACGGGCACAATTAGGCTTCTTCTCAATGTAAAAAACTAATAAGTGTTAGTTTTGGAAAAATGATCTACATCGATGGCTAAAATAATTCCCGGCAAAAGCGGTTCAAAAAAAGATGTGATCACTTTGAAAGCGTCGACCCTGTTCAGGAAAAAAGGATTCTCCGCTACTTCTATGCGGGATATTGCTGAATCCATTGGTGTGGAAGCCCCCAGCCTGTACAACCATATTCAGTCGAAAAATGAAATTTTAAAAGACATTTGTTTCAGGATCGCCCGGTTGTTTATGGGTTATTTAGAAGAAGTTGAATCGGGCACCCAATCGAATTTATCAAAAACCGAAAGCATTATCCGTTTCCATATTTCCCTGATGACGGAAGAATATGAAAGTGTATATATTGCCGACCATGAATGGAAGCATTTGCCAGAGCCATTCTTATCCGATTTTAAAAACCAACGGCGCAACTATCGTTCACGGCTAGCCGCTATTTTACAAAAAGGAATTGATGATAAGGAAATCAGCAAGGTCAATTCACATGTGGCGGTTCTTACTATTTTATCCGCGATAAGTGGCATGGAAAGCTGGCAGCGGTCGGGAAAGAAAATAGATGCAAAATTGCTTGAAGAAGATATGATCAAAATATTAATTGAAGGGTTACGGAATAAATGAAAAATAAATTGCTGAACTGTTAACCAGTTGAATATTCCTTAAATCGAAAAAATCTAAATTTAATTGGCACTACATTTTCACAAGCTTACGGTTAAAGATGTTCGGCAGGAAACAGGCGATTGCGTTTCTATTGCCCTTGATATTCCTCGTGAGCTGGGAGAGAATTTTCGCTTTAAGCAGGGCCAGAATATTACCGTTAAATGTACACTCAACGGAGTGGAGGTCAGGCGATCTTATTCCATTTGCAGCAGCCCGCTGGATAACGAATTAAGGATTGCGGTAAAAAAAGTGTATGGGGGTGCATTCTCTTCTTTTGCCAATCAAAAATTGAACAAAGGTGATGTGCTTGAGGTGCTGCCACCTACAGGAACATTCTATACTGACGTACATATCTCCAACAAGAAAGATTATGTTTTTTTCGCCGCGGGCAGTGGCATCACACCCGTAATTTCTATCATCAAAACAATACTTCCCGTTGAGCCCGAAAGTAGCGTCACCCTTGTTTTTGGCAACAGGAATGTATCTTCCATAATTTTTAAAGAGCAGCTTGAGGCGCTGAAAGATAAATACCTGCAACGTTTCAGTATGCATCATATTTTAAGCAGGGAAAGAACTGAAGCTGATATTAATTATGGAAGAATAGATTCCAAAAAATGTTTACAATTTTCTAAATTAATTGACTTTGCATCAGCGGATGAATTTTTTATTTGTGGACCGGAAGAAATGATTTTTGCTGTAAAGGAATTTTTAGAAACGAATAGAATACAGAAGCATAAGATTCACTTTGAATTATTTACTACACCTGCAAGAAAAGTTACAAAATTTGATCCTGCTCCAAAAAAAACCGAGGATGGAGGAAGTGAGGTAACAGTAAAACTCGATGGCCGCAGTTTCAATTTTACCCTGGATTATAACAGCAGTACTATTTTAGACGCGGCTCTGTCCCTGGGCGCAGACCTGCCGTTTTCGTGCAAGGGCGGCGTTTGTACAACCTGTAAAGCGAAGCTTATTGAAGGTAAAGTTGACATGGAAGTCAATTATGGATTGGAGCCGGATGAAGTGGAAGCCGGATTCATTCTCACCTGCCAATCGCACCCAGGAAGTAAAAAAGTGGTGATTGACTTTGATGTGAAGTCTTAAAATTAATAGTAAATCAACCCCGGATTTTAACTAACGATCGTTAGTTTTTAGATACTGAATTGGTAACTTTGATAATCACATTTACAAAATGACAACAGGAGAACTACAA
>JBDTOV010000055.1:0-29618 GCA_039933035.1 Ginsengibacter sp.
CAGAAAGATTTTTTCCTGCCCTGTTTTCATAAAAATTGATCATTGAAATGGCGGATTGAAAAAGGGCGGGCCTTTTTTCTTTTACTTTTTTGTGCTGTTGGTTTTACCGATTCCGCAATCTTTTTCGGATATTTTTGTTTGAATACATCTTTCTCCAAATCTATTGTATCGCTATGTTCTGTTACTTTCCCGGACCATTTTTTTAGTGCAGCCTTTTTTGAACTGCTCTTCACCGGTGACTTTTTTGTTGCTATAACTTTCTAAAAAGTTCAACAATCATAGTGCCAATCTATTTTTTATATGATTTATGAAACTGCTATCTGGGAAAGATTATTTTAGAAATGCGAAATTTTTTGGCGCCGCTGCTATGATCTGCCGACGGGTAAAAAAAGTTTAAAAAAAATAATATAGATTGGTTTGTATTCGTCGGAATTTAATAACTTTTCCCTAAATATTTTATTATGCCTGCTACAGTAAACTGGCCGGAAGCCATTAGACCCTTGCTTAAAAAATACAAAGGCAAGCAACATCCATTGGAGTACAAAAGCATTTACCAGTTAATTGTAATGGTTGTTTTGTCAGCACGTGATACAGATAAAAATATCAATAAGGTTGCCATAGAATTTTTCAAAGCATTTCCAGATATGAAAGCATTGGCTAAAGAAACGCCTGAAATATTAATGAAAAACCTCAGTGGTGTGCGCAATTTTGGTAATAAGGCAAAATGGCTATGCGAAATGGCGCAGACAATAAAAAACAATAAAAATATTCCACAAACATTAGATGAACTGACTGCGTTACCCGGTATTGGAAGAAAATCAGCCAATGTAATATTGCGTGAATCGGGCAAAGAACCGGAAGGCGTAATTGTTGACCTGCATGTTGTTCGCGTTGCTCCGCGATTGGGAATTGCGTCGGGAGCGGATCCAAAAAAAATTGAGAAGCAAATTATGGAAGTGCTCCCTAAAAGTGAGTGGGATGCGGGCATGGCCATGTCATTTCTAGGCAGAGAAATTTGCCGGCCAAAAGATCCCAAATGCGAAATATGCGTGATGAATACAGTATGTGCTTTCTATAATGAAAATAGAAAAGCCTGAGGTGATATTTTTTTTAGATGCTTAATATTACTACCTTCTGCTAATGAACCCCAATAAAAATTGACGTGCCATCCACTATTTTCAAAAAAACTTTGATAAAAAGACAAGACAGGCTTAACAGGTTTTATGTCAAAAGAAGTCAGTAATCAATAACCCCATTTTTTCATAATCTTCAAATCCTCCTTAGCGCATTCGATCGGTGTTTTCCCCTGGTAAGATTCCTGTTCAATAATAAATTCGGTGGTACCACCTGATTTCCTGGCAAGGTTTACAATTTCTTCTACCGGCAGGATTCCCTTACCCAGTACCGTACTTTCGTAATCATCGTTCATCTCGCCTTTGTTCTCCGATTTTATCTCATCTTTTACATGCATGCTTTCAAATCTTCCCGGATGCTTTTTCAATATTTCCAGCGCCCGCCCTCCGGCTCCATACATGTTTCCGATATCCATTTGCTGTATCACCAATGAGGGATCTGTATGTTCCAGTATAATGTCATAGATATCCTTGCCATTTAATGAATATTTAAATTCAAAGTCATGATTATGGTATCCGAATTTCAATCCTGATTTTTTACAAAGTTCACCGGATTTATTGAATATATCGAGAAAGCTAATGAGGTCGTCATAATTTTTACGAAGATTTTCATCCAGCCATGGGCTTATTACATATCGCTGACCAACCGTTGCAGCATCTTCCACTGTTAGCTTCCATTCATCAGTAAAATCATTGGCTGCTTTATCCCAGTGCTTATCAGACATTACCGTATGTCCGCTTGGCATTTGCAAACCAAGGTCATCTAAAACTTTTTTAAATTCAGGGGCGGAATATCCATAAAATTTTCTGTCAATGTAATTAGCGTGCTCTACGTTTTTATAACCCATTGCGGCTAATTTTTTTAATGTATCGAGAGGATATTTTTTCATGTCGTCACGTACAGAATATAGTTGAATCCCTAACGTAATGGGCATCGGTTTGTTATTTGCAAAGAGATTGCGCGGTAAGAAAATAGTTCCGGCAAGTGAAAGAGAGCTGTTTACGAGAAATTTTCTTCGTGATAATATCATTTTTTGTCAATTTTAATGTAAAGGAATAAAAATGTAAAACAGGAAACGGTATTGGATAGTGTCATAAATATAGCAATCAAATTGCATTTTACGATACGATACAATTGTGCATTTTTTTATGATGCCATGCTGCACAATTCACGTCACTAATATTTCGCGTCGTCTATTCATGATTTCAATTTCATTTGCTCGGGATCCCAGTCAATTATTTTCTTTGTGAAGTAACTTTCATTACACGCCAGGCAGGGAGCTGCAGCCCGGAAGCCAAACACTGCATCTTCTACCACCGGCTTACCGTTTCTCACGCTATCAAAAAAATTGATATGATGTTCCAGGTGTTCGTCGTATCCGTCGGGCTCTTTATATAATATGTCGGCTTTCGTCGGTCTTTTTTGCTGGTCGGCCGTATATTGCCGGTTATACTTTTGTACCAATGTTTCCTGCATGGCTTTCGGATAGGTTTCCAGGGCGTCCCAGCCCCCTATGCCCGGTGCTTTGGACATTATGCTATGATGTACCGTTAGCCCTTCCCCGGTGATATTAATGGTTCCTTCATCGCCTACAAACCGTGTCACTTCTGAACCTCCTGTGCCACTAACAAAATTTACCTGTAGTGTCAATTGAAAAGGCGCGTGTTCCGGTGTTTCGGGATATTGCATAATTCCTGTCATTATATCGGGTACGTTTCTTCCATCTTTCCAATAACACAACTGGCCCGATGCATAAATTTTCTCAGGGCCTTTCGATTCTGTAATCACGTGGGTTCCTGACAGGAGATGAACAAAAAGATCGCCTGCTACGCCTGTACCAAATTCACGGTAATTGCGCCACCAGAAAAACTTTTTAGGATCATAAGGCATTTTTTTCATACCTGCTATATACCTATCCCAGTCAACGGTTTCAGGAGATGCATCAACAGGCATGGTGTATTCCCAGGCGCCCAATGCGTCCTGCCGGTCGTAAATGGCATTTACCATATTCAACTTGCCTATTTCGCCGGACTTATACAATTCATGGGCTTTTGCATACACAATGCTGCTTACGCGTTGGCTTCCCACCTGCATGATTTTATTACTTGCTTTTTGTGCTTCAATCACGCCGGCACCTTCGTTGATATAATGAACCATTGGCTTTTCACAATACACATGCTTTCCCTTTTGCAACGCTTCTTTTGTAATGCGTGCATGCCACTGGTCGCAAGTGGCGATTATTACAGCATCTACATCTTTCCTGTCTAAAATTTTCCGGTAATCATTGGTTACAAAAAGATCCTTGCCATGCAATTCCTTCGCTCTTTCAAGCCTGCCTGTATATAAGTCGCATGCGGCAACCAGTTGCACCCCCGGAACTTTTAAAGCGGTGTTTACATTATTGTTACCCATTATGCCCATTCCAATAACTGCGACATGTATGGTATCATTTAAAGAAATTTTTCTTTGATAGTGAATAATGCGCTCTTCCATTTTTTCTTCAGCAGCAAATGATACCAGGGATCCTGCTCCAATAGCCAGGGTAGTTCCCGTTATGTGTTTAATAAAATTTCTTCGGGTGGACGGTTGTTTTTTCTTTTGCATGGTTCAATTTTTATCGGATAAAAACAAGTGAATTAAAAATAAAGAAGGTTGCGAAGCAATCAAAAATATTATTGATAAATGTAAGAAGTTTTCTTATACAAACAGGTGTAATTATTTTGTAAGAAAAGGGGAAACTTTTTTACCTCTTATTAGAGAGATAATAAAGTAAAGTCCCCGATATTAAAGAAAAAGGATTTACCCTTTAGCGGGCAGATACCCAACACTTATTTGTTGATAAACCTGGTAAGGTGATCTCTATTTTTTACGAGGTGGGGTCATAAGACCTGTATGTATGTGTAATTGCTTTGGAAGCAGGACGACAAAGAAAGTAGCTACATTTCTTTAGTTTCTGTCATGCTGAACCAATTGCCGCATCCATCTGTAATAATAGCTTCGATGCCATAAAACTGTTCTTTTGGTCCGGATTTAAATACAACGCCTTTTGCTTTCAATTCTTCATATGTGGCTTTGCAGTCAGGGGTATTCATAACACCGGCGCCAAGCGCTCCCTTTTCCAGGAGAATCTTAAATGCATTTTGTGTTTCTTCATCATGATGCATGCCGGGATGCAGCGGTTGTAAGATGGCAATCTCAAGGTCTGGTTGTTCCGGCGCCGTAAGGGTAAGCCATCTAAAACCGTTTTCCATTTTTACATCCGTGTGTACCTTAAAGCCTAGTTTATTTACATAAAAATCGTAAGCTGCATCCTGGTCCAGTACGAACAGGCTTGTGTGCGAAAGTTTTGTTATCATAAAAATTAATTTAGTAATGTGAAGCTATCACCTGCAACGCAAAATGATTTCTCGAATATTGCTTTTATTATTTTTATTCCTGTTTCGATTTTAACATGATTGGCTTTTGCATCAATCCTGCCACTTCTTGTCGAGCCAGTTCCAAAATATTACTTATCCAGTTTATAAGAGTCGATAAAACAATGTGGAATAAAACGCTTAAGTTGTTCTTTGGCAAGTTTCTTTTTCAGGTAAGCAATGTTGCGGTAATACTGTGGTGCATAACCGTTTTGTTTTCTAAATAAAGTGCTGAAGGAACCAGGGCTTTCAAAACCCACCGTGTTGCATACCTGGGTAATACTGATGCCTTCTTTTTCCAGCAGGGCCTTCGCACGCTGAATCCTCATATTTGTAAGATGTTGATGCGGTGTTTTTCGGTAGATACGTGTAAACAAACGATGAAAATGAAAGCGGGAAAGAAATGCCTGTCTTGATATTTGATCAAGATCTAAAGATTCATGAAAATTATTATCGATGTACATTTTCGCTGTTACTACCCGTTCATAGATATCGTTGGTTATCGGTTGCATGATTGTATAACAATAGATAAAATTTTAAAAATTCGGCTGGCGATACAAGAGAGGCTTTACAAAATAAATTTATAAATATTTCAATAAGGTAGCATCTTTAAAATTGCTGTAATGTTAGTGCTTACCTGGTAACTATGGTAACCTTATTAAACTGCCTATCAGCATCCCGCCTTTGTCCTGATGAATTTGTTAAAAAAGGAGCCAATTATTGGACTCGAACCAATGACCCGCACTTTACGAAAGTGCTGCTCTACCAACTGAGCTAAATTGGCTTGTAACTCAAAAATAAAATAAAATAAATAGATTAAAAGCATTACCGGATAATTAAATTTCTTTTTGCATTACTATAAATTCAAGAGGTCGTTTAGGGATGCCGAGTTTTACATCATCAGGAAAAGGTTTTGTTTCTCCCGTGTTACGCTAACCATGTTTTGTATACCACGCTATAAGCTCGGTACGAACCGAGATCACCGTCATTTCAATAGTAGTACATTGTTGTTCGGTCGCATATTTTTCCGCCCCAGCCAAAAGTTGTTTCCCAATTCCTTTTGCCTGTTCGGTCGGTGAAACCGTAAGCATTCCTACATACATTTTGTCATTATTCTTTTCAAGAAAAACACAACCCTGCAGTATATTTTCATCATTGCTGCATTTTAAAAATACTGCGCCCGGCGTGTCAATAAGTTCTTCAATACTTGCTCTATCAGTACGGATTCCATCTAATAGATCGGCCTCTGATGTCCAGCCCTTCTTAGAAAACTCACCACGGTAAGCGCTGTTGATCAATTTATCGAGTGTAGATATGTCATCCAATGTTGCTTCGCTGAAGTTCATACGGCAAAGTTATTTGATGTTATGGTCAAATTGTAATTATATGCTGTTAATAACCCGGGGAGTTGCAAACGAATTCCCAATTTGTTTTTTCGGTTCCATAATTAATACGACGTGCACAAATGAGGTAATTTAAGTATGGGAGTTGTACGTAGAGAACCCATAATAACAACTAATGGAAATTCTTTTTCAAATGCTGATAAAAAAAAATAGCATGTAAACCCTGGATGTAAATAAGACCGTAAAGCTGTAAAAGGAAGCAATAAATTAACATCACCGTCTGCAAAAGATATTATCTCATAAGAGGCACATAAAATCCGGTGTCGTTGTAACAGTTACCTGCCCCATGCAAATGAGTTGCTGCTGACAAATTCTTAACCTTACCGTGTTCACTTTAGTACCAGTTTTCATGCTGGTTTTTTTAATTTCTTATATAAAGCATGTGAGCAATTTCCAATCAATCTATTTCCTGATCATATTTAACATGGACAAAGTTTCGGCAATCATTTTTCCGTTATATTCTAATGCGAGATCTTTATGATTTATTGCGTCTACTATGGTGCCTATGAGGCATAGGCCACCTGTAAAAAAATAAAGAATACCCATGCCAACCTGCCCGAGTACAAAACGGTGAATTCCTGAAACGCACACGAGGCCGAGAAGGCATAATAATAAAATAGTCTGCGGGTCTTTTCTTTTAGAACGGTATATCATGCAGAAATGGGTAAGTTCATCATCACTGTAGCCCTGAACGCGGGAATTGATGGTAATTAATTCTTCAGGGGTAATGTCATAAAGATATTTTAAGAGCACCGGGCTGACGGCACTACTGTTGTTGTATTCCATATTTATTATTTATTGTTTTTAAAAATACATGTAAGTAAAGCAATTTAAATATCCTGGTTATTATAACAATCACCGCAAAAAATCCCAACGGATGAGATGAAAACGATGCACGAAAGTTTCCGTGAAACAGGTAACTTATAGAATGACCAAGTCCGCAGCCCGGGCAATGGTTAAACCCCAGCATTTTGAATACGCAAAATGAATAATGCGCATCAGTTCCAGGAGGCATCACAGCGAAAAGTGTTATGGCAGTAGTCCAGAAAATCAATTCAAAATATGTTGTAAATCTTCGTTGCAGAGTTTTTCAATTTGACAACAAGATATTTAAATGCTGCGAGATTAGGAATCAATTCAGTAATATATACAAGTCCACCAGGTAATGAATAAGGGGGGAATAGCTATTCATATGGGCAGAATGTCATGTTTTACCGGCAGGTACATGGATATCAATAACAATATTTTTTTTATTTTCCTCCTCCGATTCTTGCCAAAACCCATCGTAATATTCCAACCGGTGTTCGATATCCATAAATTCCTTGCTTTGCACCGGTAATGTAAACTTAGTATTATTATGGTTCATCCGCAAAATGAGCCTGGAATGAGACCGCCTGATTTCAATATAGATGATATTACAGGCAGGACTTACAGACAGTATCAATAAATAATTTTGTATGATCCGAAAAATGGAGATTTTATCATTAACTGTAAGATCTTCAATTTTTTTATCCAGGCTTTTAAAATATATTTCTACAACATACCGCTTTTTAAAATTATCAATATATTCTTTTACTCCGGCCTTAAAACCGATCATTGTTATTACAGTAGGCGTGAGATTGGAACTGATTCTGTTTAGTTCAACAATTGTTTCGTGAATATTATGAGAGATCGTTTCAAGTAAAACGTTAGCTGCTTTACCTTTACTGGCCGTTCCTAACATCATTTTTGTATAGGCAAGGGTTTGATTTACTTTGTCCCTTAACTCATAAGCTATCAATTCCCTTTCTGATTCCTGTGTTTCAATAACCGACCGGAGTACTTCCCTTCGTTTTGCTTTTTCAGACTTAAGGAGTTTGGCCTCGAGGTGTTTTATGAAATTGATATTGGCAACATGTACAAAAAAGCCAATTACTTCGCCTTCCATCAAGTCGGGACTTAAAGTGGCAAGGTAGTGCCGCAGCGATCCATCGGGAAGTGTTAATTCGTGTTCAAAAACCTGTTTTTTCCCGGCGAGCGCTTTGTTTATAAAAGGTTCGTATTGTTCGTACAGTGTACCGGGTAATTCTTTCATGCTTATTATTCCTACCATTTCACCTCTCACTTTCCCAAACCACTGTAAGCAGGCATTATTGGCAAATCTGCAAATTCCTTTTTTATCCCAATAAGACAGCATAGCATTTACATGATCTGAAACACGCATACAAGTTTTACTATAGACTGCGGATGAATACCCATTCACAACAAGGCCCTTTTTTTCTGAATTACTCGACATTATGGCTTAACATTAAAAAATGTATACGGAACAGTATTAGTGCTATAATGGGGGCTATGTTAGGATTTTGTCTATAGGATACATAATTTCAAAAACGCGAAATCGTTACTTGAAAAAGATTTTATGAAACAAATCCCAATATTGTGTCTAAATGTATGATAAATTTCACTCCCTTCACTAATGGAATTGAACATTAACATTAAAAATATAAATAATTTCAAATTGCCTTTGTTTTTATCACCAGATTACATTCAACCTTATTGGGTAATTTTTACGATAATAAAATGGCGACATCAAAATCTTTACCTTATTATTTTTGGTATTAATAAAATTATAGAATGATGATAAAATTTCTGATGATATTACTATTTACGACAGGCGTCACACACGCCCAGATATATATTGCAAAAGGAGATGCAGCCACTGATCAGACGGCAGCTATTCAGTCTGCATTTAATAAACAGGATACCAAAACTGTGTTAATTAATGCTTCAGATATTGTTATCAAGGGGACAGTTAATATTCCGTTAGGAAAGACGCTAAAGATCGGGCAAGGTTACAAACTTACCGGTAATGGAACTATTAATGGGGGCAGCATCGATGCGGATTATCAAAGCCAGATTTTTGATAGCAACTTAACGATAAATCCCCGTTCAGTGAATCAATATTTCTCGGTAAAATGGTTTGGCGCAAAAGGAAATAATCTCGATGATTATGCTGCCATTCAAAAGACTATTAACACCTGTACCAGGAATAATATTCGCACAGTTTATTTCCCCGTGGGTCGTTATAGAATATCACGACCATTAATTATTCGTGATAATACAGGCGCATTTTGTACCGTTGAACTTTTGGGCGAATCTTCTTTTTGGGATAGCAATACCGGCAGTGAAATATCGGCGATGTTCAACAATACTTTTGCTATCGGTATCCAAAATGGAAAAGGATGTAAAATTCGCAAATTAAAAGTGTCGGGTCTTTTTACACCGCCTGCCATGAAAGATACTCATAAGTTCTACAGCATGTCTTTTAATGATTTTACCGATGGTAAGTGCAGAGATAGCCGGTACTCTCCATATGCGGGAATTGTGATTGATCCGTTTACCAACCTGGCAGCAGATAAAGTGCCTGCAGACGGCGGCTACCCGGGACTGTTAGATCAATATGGAAAATCTCCGAGATTAAGTACGCAATCCGGAAGCACGGGTACGGAGCTTGAGGAACTTAATATAAATGGCTTTGTTGTGGGCATTTGTTCATCGCCCAACGGGCTCACGCGCAATGCTGAGATAACTATTATAAATAAGGTTCAGTTTAGTAATTGTAAACTTTGTATTTCCGGGGGCCAGGACCAGGAAAAGGAAAACGTGATTTCCAATATCTATTGCTGGGGCGGTACCCATACCATCTTTGGGACAGACCTATATGGATCGCCAAGGATGGCGGGCAACTGGATTATAGACCATGTGAACATCGCCGGAGGTGTAGTGAGGTTTATTTATAATGATCAGCATGGTTATTTTCCAACGTATATCAGCCATGTGTTTGCGGAGAGTCTTGGTTCATTTGGAACTTTTAATTCCCAGCTTGCCTGTGAAATGTCAGATTGTATTTTTGATTTTACGTACCAGTCCATCGCCGGGCAGCAAACTTTATTGATCGCCAATGGCGAAAATGTTGTATTCAGAAGCTGCAACTTCAGGTATTACGGAGAAAAAACGCCGTTGCTTATGCAGGCAAATTGTGTATTTGAACATTGCTATTTTTCCGGGCCAGTTGTAAAAAAATAAATCCAATAAATATTAAAAAGTTGCGCTTAAAAATACGCGAAGTTGAAAGTATGGCATATTTAAATTAATTTTAAAACAGTGATTACTAAACTTTAAATGAATAAGTAAAGGATGAAAACATACCCTTACAGTTTTCAGATTGCTTTGGATGGAAACGGAATTAATGGCCTGGAAGGTATGGCAGGGGTGTGTAATTTCCTGTACGATCCTGCTGATAATTCTTATGCATTCAAAATAAAATATTTCAACGGTATGGCCGGCGGCCATGCGGTGAGCATAAGCCCAGATGGTACCTATGGATACATGGGTACGGCTGGTCAGCACCTTGGTTTATATGACCCCTATACGCTTGATGAACTGGACCGTGTTTCTACCTTGGGTTATGAAATTAATGATACCAGCATACGCGGCTGTACTCATGTTGCCTGGATCAATAAGGAAGAATTTATCGCGGCCATTGGCGATTATTTTTACCAGTTCAATGTAAATAATTTGCGGAAGGGCACAAAGCTCGGTCCTCATAAATTGATGCTCCCGCACAGCATGAAATTTACGGCCAACAAAAAGTACCTGTGCTATGGAAGTATGGACAATCCCGTATTTGGAGAAAAAGGTGAAGCGAAGATGGTTGGTATTTGGGATATGGAGAAGGGAGAAGCTACGCGCATTGATTTGCCCGCTACCTGCTGGCACTTAATTACACACCCGGAGAAAGATATTTTTTATGCTGTAAGTTTTAGAGTACTTCCCCAGGATCACAGGGACTATCATGAATGGGCCATGGCTTTTTTTAAAGAATATGCTTTTGAAATAGATGCCAAAGAAAAAAGAATTCTGAGACACTGGTGTTGTAGCAGGGAAATACCTTCCCATATTAATTCTGATATAACCATTTCTGATACGGAGCTTATTTTTTGTAATGGAGGAAGTCATACCGTTGTGCTGATCAATCTTGATAATTTTTCTGACTTTAGAATTATTGATGAAAAACCCTCACTGAATGAATTGCTCTCACACAAAAGAACGATCGGTACTACTATTTATGACGTGTTGGTTCGTGGTGGTTTTTTTACCAGCAACAAGCATATATTGGGTGCGCTTCGTATAAGCCGCTTTACGTTTATGGATTCTATTCATGCCTGCCAGTTGTCCAATGATCAGAGCATATTGTTTACTGCCAACCGTGGTATGAATCATATTACTATTTACAATTATCCTGACCTGTCGCAACGTTTGCGGGTACCCATGCCTGATATACAGGAATTCGTGCCATTGGTAGGTAAAAACGCTGATCCAAGGCTTGGCTTTCACCACAGCTACCTTGTAAGTCCAAAAACAAAATAGTTGAACCAATAAATAATTTATGACAAACGAAACAAATGGCGATAATCCTTTAGCAAATGTTTTAGAGTTTTATTTTGAACAATCTGAAAAGCTATCGCCCATAATTAAACAAGGAATTGATGATTGGTTTACTGTGTATAGCAAGATATGGACAGAAGGCATGCGACTGCAAAGTGAATTGATAAAGAAATGGACAGGCAATAAAGAAAGCGCTGTTTTTTCGGAACAGGTTAAAAATTTTGGAGCCACTATAATTCAAACACAACGGGATGTAACCACTTCTTTGGTTGATATCGGCATGAAAAGTGGTAGATCAATAGCCGTGGCATCAAAGAAAATCAAAGTATAAACCAATAAAGGGCATTCCTTAATGAGCGTTTCAACGGTAACTATTTGTACTGATAAAGCCGCCAGCATGCATAGCTTGTTGGAGCAAACATTGTCGCAATCAAAACTTTGGTCTGGTATTGAGAAAAAGAGAAAAGCAGCGGGACTTTCTAAAGAAAATTTCAAAATACTTATTAAGCCAGACCTTTTATTTTATGAACTTAATGCCACAACCGGAACATCTACCAGTTTGGTTGAACATCTTGTTTCGCTTCTTGCAAAAAAGGGATATACGAATAGCATAATTGCGGATGGCGGGCAAGCTTCCGGAACCTGGCTGGAAAACAGGGATTTACTCGTGCTGGCGGACCTTGCCGGTTACCGGTACGAAACTGAAGAGGGTATTCCTTACAACATTGAAAGTTTGAGTGAGAGCCTGGAATATGCTGATTTTGATAAAACAAGTGTTTTAAAAGATGAGCAACTTTCGGCACACTGGCTGCGGGCTAACTTCAGAATTGTATTTACTAAAAACAAAACGGATGAAGAGTTCTATTATTCATTGTGCCTTAAAAGCCTGATTGATATCCTTCCCCACAAAGCCACGCAATATCATTACTATTTTAGAATGAGGCCCGAAGAAGTTGCCTCATCATTATTACAACGAAACGATATTGACTTTAGCATCATTGACGCCTATGAAAGCAATCATGGAATGCAGGGAACACGACACAGTAATAGTTTATTGACATATACTTTTATTGCAGGCGATCATGTGTTACTTACTGATTGGGTAGCTGCTTTAAAGATGGGTCTTGATCCCTATTGTTCCTCTTTAAATAATTATTCTTTAAAAAAAACCGGGCTTCCACCCGTATATAAAATCAATGGCGATCTTAGTGTTTATGAAAAATGGCAAAATGTTCCTAAACTTTTAGCGGAGTCAACGCAGGCAAGGAATAAAAATCCTGTAGTACGCCAACTTTCCAGTGCCTGGCTGCAGCAGGTGGATACGGATATTTTTCCTTTTAAAAATATTGCTGATGCACAAATAAATAAGTTTTTATCGCCCATCACAAAAAACATAGATACGCATCCGCTGGCGTATTCGGCATTAGTGGCATTGAATTACGCTCTCGGCGGTATTCAGCAATTTATACAAGGCTGGCAAACATTGTATGATAAAGAAAAGATCTATCGCCAGGATACAGACCTGGGATTTGATATAAATGATTTTTCACCTGATGATTTTGAAGCAATTGAAAATTATATTCTTCCGCTTGCACAATTAGTTACCTGCACGCCTCCGGATGCTAATGGCATTAAGTGGCGGTATATTGATAGTTCCGTCTTGTTTGAATATACACGCACACTGCCTTATGACTATACTTTTTTTATAGGTAAGGTTGAAATAGCGCAAGCTGTGCAATATATGTTTGATAACATTGGCGGCGCAAGAATCCAGGTAAAAGCAAATAAGAATGAACAGGTAATTTACCAGGCAGAACGGGATATTTATTTGCCTCAGCCTAACTGGATGGTGATGTTTGGAGGAAAGCCCATCGACGTTTGTAAGATTGAAATTATTCGTTATAATAGTAAAAGCCAAACTATTTTATGGCGAACAATAAAAAGCCTGAACCAATCAGCAGAGTTCGATGATGGGCTGGTAAGTTTTTCTTCAAAACAAAAAGGCATTACGGAAATTAAAATTGTTGCGAGGCAAAAATTTACTTTGCCATTATTCTGGCAGGTGTTTAATATGGATTATTTACCAGCTATGAAAGATGCGCTGGTGTCAGATTCCTACCTGCGCTTTTTTACAAGAACCATCTCCAATTTTGAAGCTGCGTGTGAAGGACGAAACCCAAGGCTGGGCAAAATTGCCGATCCTATGTGGGGAGAGAATGAAGTGCCTCACCATCCCCTGGAGGCCGAACAGTTCAAAAATCTTTTTGCTGCGTTTAGTGGTATTGCTGAAAAATTTATGAGCACGCAAAAAATGTTTCCAAAAAATATATTACCAGGTAAAGATGAAAATGGGTATATGCATTTTGAAGGGAACAAAGTTAAAAGTAGCCATGCAACTGATGCAGTAAAATCATTTATCACAGATGTTGCTGACGCCATACAAAAAGACATACAATATATAACCGGCATAAAATAGAAAAGAATGCGGGCACTTGTAACCGGAGCCACGGGCTTAATAGGCAACCATTTAGTAAGAGCACTCCTGTCAAAAGGTAATAGTGTAAAGGCTTTGGTGCGTGCAACCAGCAATGTGCAATCCTTGCCGGCTGGTATAGAATTGGCACACGGGGATATATTGGAAGAAGACAGTTTGAGAGACGCCGCAAGAGGCTGCGACATTATTTTTCATGCCGCCGGTACCTTTGCATATTGGGGTTATGATAATCAACAATTTATTTATGAAGCAAAAAAAGGAATGGAGTGTATCATTATAGCGGCAGCGGCTAATAATATTAAAAGAGTTGTATTTACTTCTTCCTCAGTTACTATCGGCGCTTCAGAAAGGCCAGATGTGTTAACGGAATCTTCTACCGGAAATTTTAACGATGCTCCCGGCTATGTTATAGCTAAAATTCAGCAAGAGGAAACCGCATTTGCTACTGCAAAAAAATATGGTGTAGAAGTAATTGCTGTTTGCCCAACGCTCTCTGTTGGGGGGCCTGATTCTCATTTAACGGAAAGTAACCGTATGATAGTAAACTATATAAACGACCCATACAAATCAACCTGGATAGGTGGCTGCAATATAGTAAGTGCAGATGATGTTGCCGACGCTATGTTATTGCTGGCTGAAAAAGGAAAACCGGGTGAACGCTATATTGCCGGAAGTGATAATCTTGAATGGAAAGAAGTTCATGCAAAAATTTCTGAATTGTGTGGCATGCCCGGACCTTATCTAACGGCTATGCGTACTTCCTCTTATTTACTTTCTGCTGTGCATGAACTTTGGTATCATATTGCCAATGAACGACCTACTTCTACGAGAGAACAGGCAAAGATGGTTGGAAAATACTATTGGTACAATTCTGAAAAATTAATACGCCTTGGC
Organism: Ginsengibacter sp.; assembly: GCA_039933035.1. Classification (GTDB taxonomy): domain Bacteria; phylum Bacteroidota; class Bacteroidia; order Chitinophagales; family Chitinophagaceae; genus Ginsengibacter. The sequence continues at coordinate 14,766 of JBDTOV010000055.1, forward strand.
TGGCAGCCCATGTCTTCCGAAGCTGCCATCGTACAGGCCTTATCATGGCTGGTTACTTCCCTGCATATTTCTCCATCAGTAAGGGCAGCGATACACCTGCATGATACAATATATGCGTATCGCAAAAGCATTCAAGCAATTTAAATGTTTATAAATGAATTTTAAAACGATCAGCATTATTAAATTTCCGGTAGATACAGCATGGAACACCATGCTGCATCAACTGCCTGCCATAGCAATTGATGTTGATGACCTGGAAAGTATCACCGAAAAAGAAAGGATGATCTTTCCGGATGGGAAAATTAAAGTAGTCAATATCTGGAAGGCAAAACCAAAATTTCCGGCCATCGTTGCAAAGTATATTAATCCTGACATGCTTGCCTGGACGGATACGGCAATATGGAATGAAAGAGAAAAAGCTATTGAGTGGAAAATCCGATCCCACCATTTTCACGAAGAGATGCATTGCGCCGGCACTACCGTTTTTGAAACGGCAATGGGCGGAAAAGGCTGCCGTTTGACTTTTTCCGGATCTATCGAATGGCGGGGAAAAGTGCTGTCTCTTAACCTTGGCGTTTTGGATAGTACCATTGCCAAGGCTGTTGAAGGGGTGCTGACGCAGATGATTCCTTCAAATTTTAGAAAGATAACGGAGGTTATGAGTAAATATATTGAGAAGAAGCAAAATGTCTAAATGAGCTGCCATTTCTTTTTCAACTTATCCATTCAACTCAATTTTGCAAAGAGTACAATAGGAGGGACTCAAAATGGCTTGTGGTCAGGAAGCAATTTGAAATAAAGCCAATCAATAGATCTGTTACTTTCACTTTTTGGCGTCTGCTTTTTGGCGACCCTTTTTTGCCGACGATTTTTTTGCCGGAATTTTTTTCAGCGCAGCCTTAGATTTTACTACTTGTTTAACCTGCAATTTATTTTCAATTACTTCCGCAACGATGTCAAATTCCTGGTTATCCATGCCATTCAGTCTTACGATTGCCTTATACTTTCCCGGAGCAGTGTCGTTGGTGACTCCAACAGAAACATCGACCTTTATACTTTTTCCTGATTCAAGCGTAAATTCTTTTGGTGATATCGACATCGAAATCGCTGCCTTTTCACCTGTTGTTTCATCAGTGAAATTTTCATAATGAAAATTCCCGGTTTGTGAGAAAGCATTGTGACTATTTAGATAAAACGATGTGGTGATTTGTTCGCCTTGTTTGACGGACAAATTAATCTGGTTCCTGGTATTGGTCACACCAGATTCAATATGCTGGCTTGTATCGACGTCTTTTTTATTTATTTTATCGATAAAGGAAAAAATATTCCTGGACACGCTTACTCCGAAATTCATTAAATTTTCTGAGTTGGTGACGTTCAGCTTAATAAAATTATTCGTAGCTGCTTTTAGAAATTCAGTATTAATTTTTAAAAGATCTTTAGGTTCTGTTTTTTTTGACAGAAGGGTGGAGAATATTTTGGAATACTCCTCTAAAAATGCCGTATTCGCCTTTACCGATTGTTCAATAAGGCTTTGCCAGGCATTTATTATTTCACTTTGATTTTTTTCAGTCGTAGTCATTTAAAAAATTATTTTTTTACGTCAATATTTGGATTTACAACAACAACCCGGTTAATAGTTGGCCGGCTATCGCAGTAATAATGACTTTTCCAATCCTGGAAATGAGTGAAATAGCTTTGTTCATGTAAAGGATGGGCCTCAGGTATAAAGTTGTGAGAGGTAATATGTAAGGTGAAACAAATATTCTGGTTAACATCTTTTTCCCTTATTACTATTTCTGTGGAATAGCTGTTGCCTGCAACATATTCATCACCGAGATAAATTTTCATTTCTACTAAAAGGCTTTGCCCGGGCTGAAGCGTAAGAGCCGTCTTATTTAAAACAGGTTGATTGATTAATGCATTGCCATCATCATCATAGATGGGCCTTACGCCAACCTGGTAAACCTTGCTGGTTTGTAAGGTATTTTTTACTTTAAAAGGAACTATGATTGTTTCGCCCGGATTGGCATCCCGGGTTACACTAAGCATACACTGAGGTGGGCAATCGCATGTAGGCGGGCAGGCCTCACAATCATCTTTTTTTATTTGATCCGGCGAGAGGCCAAACATATTTTGCATCTCATTAAACCATTGTAAATTGTTATTGATATTGTTAAGTACCATTTGTGTGGTTACATCGGTAAAACGTTGTACACTTTGTGTTACGTTATTAATAGTCATTGATTTTTCGGTGGTGAGTTGCATATAAATTCTTTTTTAAATGAGAAAGGAATTATTATTTTTTTTTGGGTTTTGAGTTGGTACCAGCAGAAGCCTTATCAATCGCCGTATAGCGAATTATTTTGTCAAACATCCTGATATCGCCCGTATAGTGGTAATTTTTATTTACATCTTTTGGTAAAGTTATCGTCAGATGCAATGATATAGTTTGCCCCGGTTCCACAACCTGCCCGGCTTCTTTTATGGAAATATCCACCCAATCGGTGATATCTTTTTTAAGTCCCTTTGCGAAAGTATCTAATGTTTTTTCAATGCCTTCATCTCCGCTTATGCGTACTGCCTGCGACAGGTTGCGGCATATGAGATCCATATCCGTTAACGTATTGTGTTTTATTGTCGGAACTGTTAGTGCAATATTTCCCTTGTTCGAGAATAATATCTCTTTTGTATGTTGCATGCCTGCTTCTATTCCCTCTAAAACAATAGCCTGCGGTGAAAGTTGAATTGCAAGCGATTCGTGCACGATTAATTTTACTTTTTTGGTTTCGTCCCCCATTTGTACATTCATTTCATAAGTGCCGGGTGGCGTATGTGGATTCATAGAATAGTAAATATTCTGTGACCTAACTTCGAAAGGTTGTAACGTTGTATGTATAGGAAAAGCCGCATCTGCATTTTTTATATTCTTCATCGGCAATTCACGCACAAAGATGGGTTCATCTGTAGCATTTTGCAAAATAACAGGTCCTCTTAAAGAGGTTGGTGGCCCGGATAGCGTGATTTCACTATCCCCGAATCCAATATGTTCGTGATGTACTTCCCTTGTAACTCTTTTCATAAATTATTTTTTAAAATACCATTCATAAACACGATTACCGATGTATCCGCTTTATTTTTTAGCGGGACTATTCGCGACATTATCCCGGTTATTTTGCATAGGAAATGGTCTTGTATCAGGCTCGCAACATGTTATCTCACATCGTTCATGTGCGTTAGGCACATAAGGCTCCGTAATCGTTTGCGCCTCGCCTGCCATACAAATAGAAAATATTTCTGTACCTAATAATTTAAAACAAAGCTGCGTATAATTTGGGAATCGTATTCGTATTTTTGGTGTTGCCAGGTCTTTTATGTCTGCTAATGTAAAGCGTGGTAAATTAAGAATTTCGAGGGAAGACGATGTGGCGATAGGTTTATCAGGATTGCCCTGCAGGTTCGTTGTAATGGTTACCGGTTTATTGGCATCACCTGTTATTAATGTTGCTATCGGGTTGGCAGCATCACCGGAAATGCGTGTTGCAATTGGTTGGTTTACATCTCCCGTCAATTTCGTTGAGGTTTCAATAGGCGTGGTGTCGATAGTGATACTGCCGCCTAAATTGAGATGCATGTTATCAAGAGGAATACTAACTGATGTTGACATAAATATCTGTTTTAATATAAAATAAATTTAAAAATAATTTATTCAAATTCATAGCTTTATATAATATATTTCGATGAAATTGTTTAAATGGGCGAAATGTATATCTTAAATCGGTAATATTATCCCTTAGAAGGCTGTGCATAACTTTGTGAAAAACGGGTGAAGAACAAATTCTCTGAAAATTTGGAAAATGATACGTCACGTTTCTATCTTTGATTTACAAAGTTAATAAGTGGAAATCCATTAAAAGATGGAAGCTGTTAACAAAAAAGCATCTGGTTAGCCGGACTATAATTTCAAGCGATTGAGATAGTAAGAATGACAAAACCTGATGCTTTTGTTGTTATTTCATCGTTGCAAATTAACTTAACAGCCTTCTAATTTACCTGGATAAAATCCGGTTTCCTTATCAATCGTGAATTAGATTTGAATACAATATTGGTACTGATATCAAACCTGAAATTTTCGTTGTAGATATTTTTTTTCAGGAAATAATAGGCTCTTAATTCAAGCGTACCAAAAATCAGGCTTTCACTTCTTGTCCTCAGACCTGCTCCAACAGAAGTGTAAATGTTGCTTTGAGGAAGAGAATTATTATAAGGTGAAAACAATCCCGTGTTGCCGAAAATAAATGGAGCAAATCGGAAGGATGCAACTGACCAGGGACTATAAAAAACGGACTCTGCTTTTATTGTTGCGCGAAGAGAGCCGCCTACATCACCGTTTTTATACTCCGGTAAACCGAAGCGGCTATAAAAATAAAGTGGCTCGTTAAATACAGTATTTATCTGTTTTGCAATACCGAGATTGACAAAAGTGCGCTGTTCCCATTTTATTCCCATTGATTTTAAATGATCGAAATAATCAATGCCCGCCAGCAAATTGATGTCTTCAAATTTATTATGGTTGAGAAAACCTTCGGTCCGAAACGTATAACTGAAATAATTATTTCTTGAATTAAAAGCTGATCGCTGGTAATTAAAACCTATGAAGGGACGGCTTACGTCCTGCTTTTTTATATAACCTGCCGTTACCGTTACATTCAATCCTTCCGGTATATCTTCATTAATACCGAATGCATAGATATATTGTGATTTATAAAAATTTTGCCGGTAAAAGGACAATGAGGCTAAAACGCCGGTAAGGCTTGCAAAGCGCCAGTTATATGCGGAGAAATATTTTCCGGGCAAATCCTGGAACTTCTGATTTAAGAACCTGATGCCTACGAGCTTTCTTAATTTCTTATCCTCCGTTTCAGTAGTATAACCGGTTGAATTAATGTTATATCCTGCCCAGGCGTCTACATTGTAGTACCGGTAACGTACATCCGAATAATAAATAGAATCGGGGGAATACATATTCCTGGTAGAGTGGTATGATGCATCCAATTCATAAGTCCAGTGCATATACCTGTTCACCAATGATTTTGTGAGCCTGGCATAATACATATTTTCTTCTTTTAAACCGTCAATACCATGATAATAACTTTGATAGCCTGCCTCCCCATTAATAAAACTACCACCAATATTTCTTTGGATATAGCCAATGCCACCACCGAAGTTTCTTCGCCTGCTGATATCATACAAACCCTGGAAGAAAATGGCATTTCCCGATCCGGAAAGATTATCTTCCCTTATTTGAATATCGGTATTTTTGATCCCAAACGATGCAAGAGATCCACCCAGGGAAAATAAGTCTTTTACAACCACGTTTACATCTACTGAATCTAAACTACCATATACCGGAGTTACCGTAATGGCAGCATCCTGGATGTATGGCAGTTGCCGAAGGAACGTTTCATTGTCGGCCATTAAATAGGGTAGTAATAATTCATTTTCTTTAAAAAAAAGATTGTTTTTTATGGTTGTTGAACGCGTACTATGATGAAGCGTATTCGCAATTTGCGTCAATTTAGTAACTATTTTTTTTGACGTGTCTGCGAGGGGAATACCAAAGGGCAGATCCTTAATGGTAATGTGTCTTATTACATATCCCTCAAATTCCTTATATGGCACGTCATTCCTGGTTAAATCGTTGGCTTTTTGCACCGGGGTGGTATCCTTGCTCAGGTTTTTTATCATTTTCCCAAAAAAGCCTTTCCTGGTTTTAATATATTCGTCAAAAGATTTTTTCGGAAGGGTATCCCGCTGGGCATATATTGAAAATTGAACGAAATAAAAAATGCTGGTGAGCAACAAACACCGTAAATTTCTATTGCAATCTTTCATCAGGTACTTTAAATATAGCAGGAGTAAAAATAATAAATAAACGGATAGCAAAAAGGGAAGCCAACTATGCACAATAGCCAATCATTATGCCAAAATTTGTATTGAAAACAGTGGTTTACCATTACGCGCAATTGCCTTTTCCTGCCAGTTCTTTACCGTTCTTACAAAACAGATCAATCTAAAAAATTAAGGTAAAGCAGTTACCAAAGAAATTTCAGCAATTGCTGTCCAGATATCGGCCGCAATTATTTCCGGCGAACGGTCACCTTCTGTTATGAAAACAGTCTCCTTGAATTTAAGCCGCTCAAATATTTCAAAATATTTATCCCTGACATGCGTAAGATTTTCAATAGATTCATAGAGTTCTATGGAACTTCTTGCTTTTTGAAGACGGGTCATACTGATTTCGGGCAAAATATCAATGTAAATATTGAGGTCAGGGCGAAGCAGATCAGCGCTTAAAGAGTTGGCTTCTATCACCCAGTCAACCGGCATGTGGGTACCTTGATAGGCATAGGAAGAAAAATAGTACCGATCTGTAATTACTGTATAGCCATCTGTTAATTTTTTTAGAATGCCATTTGTCTTGTTAAGCAAATGATCTAACCGGTCAGCTACAAATAGTCCCGCAATTGTTCTGTGGTCCGCCTCCATTGTATGGCTGAAGATATTCCTGATAATGGATCCAATAGGGCTATCTGTGGGCTCAAAAGTAGAATATACTTTATGCCCTGCCTTAGTCAAATTTTCTGTTAATAACTTTACCTGGGTGCTTTTTCCGCTTCCGTCGATACCTTCAAGAGCAATAAATAAGTTTTTTATCATCTTAAACTATTCAGAAATTAAGTTCCCAGTAATTTTTTATAGTCGCTGGTTATTTATTAAAGTAATTTTTTCACAAAGCTGGTTAAAACCCGCACAATATTATTTGCGTGTAAATCAATTAGCGAAGCTGCTTCGTATTTTTTCAATAAGATTTTCGTCATGCATTTTTTTTGCCATTTTTATCATATTATCAAATGCGGGTGCGTGTGATATACCGTGACCGATTATTACGGGCTTATTAACCCCAAGCACCGGAACACCTCCATAAATTTCAAAATTGAAACGGTTAAAATGTTCATCATTAATATTTCTTCTTTGAACAATATCATAAATTGATTCTGCAAATTTTAGTACAACATTGCCGGTAAAACCATCGCAAACATAGATGTCAGCCTTATCATTCAAGAGGTCCCGGCCTTCTGCATTGCCTACGAAATTAATACGGGTATTTTCTTTTAAAACCGAATAGGTCGCCTGGGTAAGGAGGTTGCCTTTGCCTTCTTCTTCGCCGAGGTTTACCAATGCTACCCTGGGATCAGAAATATTTAAAATGTACTTTGCAAATAAAGAGCCCAGAACGGCAAACTGGCATAAATTTTCCGGCTTACAATCCGCGTTAAGGCCCACATCTACTAATAACGAAAGATCGCCGGTCTCTTTGGGAAGGTAGGCACCAATAGCCGGCCGAAGCACTCCTTCAATTGCTTTAATGCTGAACAAGGCACCCACCATCATAGCGCCGGTATTCCCCGCGCTTATGAAGGCGTCTGCTTTGCCTGCAGCAAGTAATTGAAATCCTATCGCAATGGAAGACTGTTGTTTTTCTTTTAGGGCTTTTGTGGGGTGTTCGTGCATTCCAATTACCTGGCTTGCATGCACTATTGAAATGTGTTCCCCCGGTATGTTATAATCTGATAAAAGGGGTTCTATTACTTGTTCGTCTCCAATTAAAATTAAATGAACCTGTTCCCATGACTGCGAAAAAAATAGCTGAACGCCTTTTACCGCTTCCAGCGGAGCGAAATCCCCGCCCGTCATATCCAGTGCTATATTCATAATTCAATATTAACTGATAATGATTTGTATAAATTAATATGGACAGCAAGAAACCTGTGCAGTATCTGATCCAAAAAAAATCCAAAAATAAAGTTGAAGTTAATCAAACTTTATTTTTGGAGATAATAAAAGCATATTGCCGGCAGATCAGGCTTTCAAAGGTGCTTTCTCAGCAACAACTTTGCCTTTGTAATAAAGCTTTCCTTCATTTACATGAGCACGGTGGCGTACATGTGTTTCGCCGGTAGTACTGTCGATGCTCAATGTGGTAGCATCGGCCTTATAATGTGTTCTTCTTTTTGCACTTCTTTGCTGACTATGTCTGCGTTTTGGATTTGGCATAACCGTAAATTAAAATATAAATTAAATTTTGTTTTTCTTAAATTTTTCAAGTCCTTCCTGTAAAGGGTGATTATTCTCAATTACTCCGGAACCCATTTTCTTAAGCATTGCGAGTATTTCTTTGTTACATTGCGGTCCCCCCATTTCGGCTTCATTACACATACGCTGCATAGGAATACTCAATGAAACAAATTCATAAATCCAGTCAGCCAGGTGAAGATGACTTTCTGTTCTGGAGATATAAAAAATATCCGGGTCTTCTTCACTTTCATTCATTTCTTCAGGATTTTCCACCTGCTTTACCACCATGTTGAATTCATCCCAGAGATCCATCGGCAAAGTGTTTCCACACCTGTCGCAAATAACATTCACACTGCCGCCTATCTCAAATTTCAACATCATAAATGATGTATTTTTTTCGAGCTTAAGTGTTATACTGGCCTGGCAGTTACTGTAATCTGTTTGATGATAACTGGCAAAGAACTTTTCATCTACCTCGAAATTATATTCATGAACTCCGGGCTTTAATCCAACGAAAGCAATATCAAACTTGCGCCTGTTTTCCATGACATTAAATTAAAGGGGGGCGAAGGTAGGGAAAATCGCTTAATTTTTTTTATAATGTAACCGTTAAATTAGTTATTAGCACATTTTTATGCGTTAAAAAACGGTTTGCACTGCCTGTTTCGCCTATCTTCGGCTTTCGGAACAAAATATTCCGGCGATCTTTTCGAACTCAATTTGCCCTTGTTTTTTATATGAATATCATCAACAATCCCAAAAGAAAAAAATGGATTTGGTTGACTTTCCTGGTTCTTATAATTGGAATAAAATTATGGGCTCAAAATGATTTTTTTGTTGAAAATTTTTATACATCGGAATTTTATTATGATGTTGCCCTTGTCTTAAGGTTTTTATTTGGTTGGATTCCTTTTAGTGTTGGCGATATTGTATACCTGGCTGCTGGTTGCTGGCTTTTATGGAAAATTATTAAAAATGGCCGGATACTTTTTCAGAGGAAATTTACCTGGGATCTATTTACCAGGAAGTTGTGGAAACTCCTGCTATTAGTTGCAGGTATTTATATTGTTTTTAATATTTTCTGGGGATTAAATTATAACCGGAAAGGAATCGCCTGGCAATTGCATTTGCCAGCAGTGTCTTATGACACTGCAAATCTTAAATTAATGCAGGAGTTGTTGTTGCAGAAAGTCAATGAAACGAAAAAATCAATTGTCGAAAAAAATATTGCCTACCCGGCAAAAAGGGACTTATTCAAAAGGGCGGAGAAATGTTACGAAGCGACCGCTTTAAAGTACCCGTTTTTGCGTTATACCCGTATTTCAGTAAAATCATCTTTTTATGGGTGGTTGGGCGATTATTTAGGATTCACGGGATACTATAATCCCTTTACCGGGGAGGCCCAGGTAAACACTACGATTCCTGAATTTTTAATCCCCTTTGTTACCCTGCATGAAATGGGACACCAGCTTGGATATGCCAAGGAAGACGAAGCCAATTTTTCAGGGTACCTGGCTGCGACCAATTCTGGTGACACTTTATTTCAATATTCGGCGTACCTCGACCTTTTCATTTACGCAAACCACGAAGTATTTTATTTTGATTCAACGGCTTCTAAACTTGCTGCAAAGCAATTAATTCCAGGCGTGAAAGCTGATCTGTTAGCGTGGCGGCGGTTCAATGCGCAATACACCAGTATTTTTGAACCTGCAATAAGCTGGCTGTATGGTAAATATTTGCAGGAAAATCAGCAGCCCGGGGGCATGCACAGTTATAATGAGGTAATAGCCACGCTGATGGCATATTATAAAAAGTATGGAAAAATCTAAATGGCAGCGGCGATCTTTACGCTGCAAGCTTCCGACAATTGATTTTCTATAGTTATTAGTAAGTAACCAAACGAAAAGGCAAGTAGTTAATAAACCTAAGAACCTATTTCCATTCCGGAACAACCGTCCCTTAAAAATTTCAATTTAAACCATTCATGCTCCAATTAAAGTGATATCGGTCCATGACAAAAGCATTTCGTAAAAAATGCTTATCAAAATAATATTCAATCCTTTATCGTGCGCTCTATCTCCTTTCGGGTATGGGTATTCTTTTCCTTCTTTCATGGGTCACTTTGGGAAATCCGCCATCTGCTTCATTCATTCTAATTAGCCTCCCGTTATAACTTTTACCATCCATGCTTTTTATCATTTTGCCGGCAACAGATTTATCAATCTCTACCCAGGAGTTCATGTCGCGAAGATCAATTTTACCCAACACTTCTTTTTTAAGATTGCTTTCATCCAGGATAAATTGTAAAAAACTGGCTTTATAAAATCCGTCTTTTATCCCGAGGTTTATAAAGAGCCTTGTATAGCCATTATCTCTCCTCTGGAAAGTTGGCCTTTCTCTTCCTGCTCTACTATCCCGGCCACTATTATTATCGAATCTTCTTTCCCTTAGGTCATTTTTTGCATTCAAATCATCTGCATTTTCATAATACTTTAAAAAATGATCAAACTCAAGCGCAGCAACCCTTTTCAGCACTTCTTCTTTACTTATTTCTGCAAATTTGTTTTGAAGATCCGGCATATAAGTTTCATAATCGCCGTTAGATATGTCGGCGTTAATAAGTTTATCCATAAAATGAAAAAATTGTCTCCGGCAAACTTCTTTTCCGCTGGGGATATCCAGCCGGTGAAACTCCGCATTGGTCATTTTTTCAAGTTGCTTTATTTTAAAAACTTCCCTGCTGTGGCATATGGATATGCATATGCCGCTTTTTCCGGCGCGGGCTGTACGGCCGCTTCGGTGGGTATACACTTCAATGTCATCCGGCAATTCAAAATTGATTACATGGGTGATGCCTTCAACATCTATACCCCTGGCTGCAACATCAGTGGCAATTAATATCTGGATGCTTTTCTGGCGAAAACGATGCATTACTTTATCACGCTGCTGTTGCGTAAGATCGCCGTGTAAAGCTTCGATATCGTAACCTTCTTTCACAAGCCTTTCTGTAATATCCTGGGCATCTGCTTTGGTGCGGGTAAAAATAATTCCATAAATACCGGGATTAAAATCCACCAGCCTCTTTAAAGTTTCAAATCTTGACTGGGCAGGCGTAATGAAATACTGGTGATCAATATTTACATTAGCCGTATTTTTTTTGCCTACAGTAACTTCCTGCGGATTGTGCATGAAATTTTTGGAAATCGCCTTTACGGAAGCCGGCATAGTAGCGCTGAAGAGCCAGGTGCTCTCGCGGTTAATTGTATTTTTTAATACAAAATCAATGTCATCTCTAAAGCCCATATTCAACATTTCATCTGCTTCATCAAGTACTACATATTTTACTTTTTGCAGGTCAATGGCCTTTCTTTCTATCATATCAATAAGCCTTCCCGGTGTAGCTACTACAATGTGAACTCCCTTCTTGAGAGCCCGTATCTGCATCACAATGGAGGCACCGCCATAAACAGGTTCTGCAAGAATATTGCGGGAATATTTTTTATACTCCTGCAGGTCATTACATATTTGTAAACAAAGTTCACGGGTTGGGCAAACGATTAACGCTTGTGGGTATTTATTTTCAGGCTCCACCAATTGTAACAGAGGCAAGCCAAAAGCGGCTGTTTTACCGGTTCCTGTTTGTGCAAGACCTACAAAATCTGTTGTGCCGGATAATAAAATGGGAATCGCCTTTATTTGTATGGGAGTAGGTGTGTCAAAGCCAAGATCAGTAACGGCCTTTACGAGGTTTTCATTCAACCCAAGACCTTCAAATGCATTCATTTAGTTATTTTATTTTAGCGGCAAAGGTATGTTATTAGGCCGACAGTATTCAATCGCTTAACCAGCTTGGAGTTAGGTGAGAAACATTTAACAGCCAGGAAGAAGACCTATTAGCTGGTGTTTAATTTTTCCTACGGGTGCTAGCAATTTTTAACAGAAACTGTATTTCCCTTAACATACTTTCCGGGATTGGCAATTATTTTCCGGCCTAGCTTTCATAGAAATGGGGATGTACTTTTATTTTACAGGCGATTAATTACCGGGAACATCTATAAAATATCAAACATTGTACGAAATAGGAGAAACTCTTCCGGACCCGGAACAAGATTTCCTGGTTTATAACGTTATTAAAAACAGTCTTAATTGTTTAAACTTATTTCTATTTTTATTGTCAACTATACGCGAAATGGTTAAGCAAAATCTAATTGATCGATCACTATCCCGTGCATTTTATTCAATTCATCCGTGTATGCTAAGAATTTTATTTTTTTTTTTAATCGGCATATTACTGATCTCAGGATCCTATGGGCAAACAAATCCTTCTGATAAACAAATCCTGGATTCTTTGCTGGAAAACGATGAGATGTTGAAAATGATCAATGGCTACGATAAAGCTTCCAGCTATTTTAGAATTGATGTGGGGATCGGTAATAAATTGTATAGCAATCAAAATAAGGCGATACAATCTTTGCAAAATAACAGCCAGCTTGTTATAAACCCATCGGCAGGCTATTATCATAAAAGTGGTTTTGGAATTTCCGTGATGGGGTACTTATTAAATGAAAATAAAAAGACGAACTTTTATCAATACGCTATTACGCCTTCTTTTTCATATTCACATGGAAAAGTTGCCGACGCGTCCTTCTATTATACGCACGATTTTATTAAGAATGTTTACAGCACCAATACCTCTCCGGTTCAGGACGAACTTAATGGGAACCTTGCTTTTAAGCAGCCATGGATTAAACCCACAATCGCGGCAGGTTATTCTTCCGGCAAGTTTTACGAAATAATAAAAATTGACACAACGATACGGGTATTAAACCGACAAGTGCACATCAACTATACTGATACCACCACTATAAAACTTTCTTCTTTTTCATTTGCTGCAAGTATAGAACATTCATTTATTTTTTACAACCTGCTTTCACCAAAGGACGGGTTAAGTTTTACGCCACAAGTATCACTAATTACAGGGATCAATACATACCATACAAGCCATACCAGCAGCCTTGACAATTTTAATGCCTTTACAAAAAAGCGCTTAAAAAGGATACGGAATTTCCAGTCGCAGCTTGATAATAATAAATTCAAGGCTCAGTCAATCGGGTTTGATCTTAACCTTAACTATTCTTTTGGAATATTTTATGTAGAACCGGACTTTTATTTTGGCTATTATTTACCAAATACTACTGACAACCGTTTTACCCAAATTTATACTCTCAATATTGGAATAACTTTTTAATAGGTAATGTTGGCATATTAATTGAAAACTATAACGTCTAAAACACTTTTATGAAAACGAAACTCCTCACCCTGGCTTTGTTGTTATTTATTGGTACATCGGTTTTTTCGCAGTCCTTTAGTTTTGGTATAAAAGGCGGAGCCAATTTAGGCAAGGTATCCGGAAAATCTTTTAAAGATCAGTTCACATTGGGGTATCATGTTGGCGCTTTTGCGACTATTGGCCTTGGTAATAAATTCGGTATACAGCCGGAAGTATTATTTAGCCAGGTAAATGTTGATACCTCTTCTAATTTCAGTGATGTAACAGCATTTAACAATATAAATAATATTCAGTTAAAGTATCTGACGATCCCTATTTTAATAAACTATAAGCTCAACAGGATATTAACGCTCCAGGCTGGTCCTCAATTTGGTATTTTGCTCGATCAAAATAAAGATTTATTACAGAATGGCCAGGATGCTTTTAAATCGGGCAATTTCTCCCTTGTTGGTGGCCTGCAGTTAAATCTCTTGAAATTCAGGGTTTATGGACGATTTGTTGGTGGCCAGACGGATATCAATAACATTGGCAACAATGAAACCTGGAAGACGACAGCTATCCAGTTGGGAGTAGGCATCGCCTTATAATTCCTACCTGATTTTTTCAATCTCCCCATTGCGGTTTAATTTTATTATGGAAGATGGTTGATGCAACTCCATTTCATTTTGACGGTGTTGAACTATATAGCCAACTCCTTTTTTTATTTTGGAACTAACTAACTGGAAATTTTTGGGAGAGGCACCTCCCGAAATATTGGCCGATGTGGAAACGAGGGGCCTTTTTAGGTGTTGGAGAAGCATTTCACAAAATGCATCTTTTACGATTCTTATAGCAATGCTTCCATCAATGTTAATGAGTTCTGCGGGCAAATTAATTGCCTGTTCAAAGATGGCCGTAGTGGGTTTTTTTTGTACTGAAATAAAATCAATAATTTTTTCTGAAGGATGTAAAACATATTTTTTTATATCATTTTCATCAGCCAGCAAAATGATCATAGATTTTTTCTCTTCTCTTTTTTTGAGCCGGTAAATTTTTTTTATGCCATCCGCATTGGTTGCATCACAACCTATTCCCCAAATTGTGTCTGTTGGATACAGTATGATACTCCCTTTATTAAGTTCTTTTATTGCGCCACTTATATCGTCGATAAAATCTTTCATTTATGAAGCGAGCGTTGCCAATAATCGTGATGTTTCAATGGTGTATGCACATTTAAAATGCCCAAGGGGACAGGCTTTTAGTCCATGAAGAGAGCAGGGTCTGCATGGTAATATTTCTTTCGTTTCAACAATAAAGGATTTAGCTGATAAGGGGTAAAACCCAAATGCGGGCACAGTGGAACAAAAAATAGCGGTCACCGGCGCATCGATTGCTGAGGCAAAATGTAATGGCGCAGAGTCGTTAGTATAATTCATCGCTGCATT
>JBDTOV010000056.1:0-29584 GCA_039933035.1 Ginsengibacter sp.
CTCTACGCCTTTATTTGAAAATTGCATTATATTTTCAAATGGCGCCAGTGCATCACCTCTTAAACCGGTCACGGGCGGTACTGCCAGCAGGTCTTTTGTTTTTCTATCGAACCAACTAAAAGCAACAGTGAAACGATTGTTGAACAAAGCAGCATCGAAACCTAAATTGACAGTTTGATTGGTTTCCCAGTGAATGTAAGGATTGCCTAACTGATACAAACCTGCACCTGTGAAAGCAGAATTATTAGTACCGTTTATATCATAGCTATAATAATTAAAATAATAAGGGTCCCCGCTTGTTCTATAGCTGTCCTTAAATAAATCAGGTGGAATTGCATTATTGCCATTTTCTCCATAAGCACCGCGTAGTTTACAATCGTTCACCCAGCTTACGTTTTGCATAAATTTTTCTTTTGATATTCTCCACCCGGCGCTGTAAGAAAAAAAGTTGCCATAACGATTTAAAGGGCCAAATTTGGAAGAGCCATCTCTTCTCGCAACGAAGCTAAAAAGATACTTATCTGCAAGAACATAATTAATATTACCAAACACGGATGTGCTTGTTTCTTCACCGCTTCCGCCACTTACCGTATTGTATGGGCCTCCATTCAGGTTGGGAACACCATTACTTAAATTCAAATAACCGGAAGTTGTATAAGGCAGGTTGGGTGTAGTGCCGCTATTATATCTTGAAAGATCTTTATCGGATTCGTATGCTACGAAAGCATTTATTCTGTGAAGAGAACCTATACGAAAATCATATGAAAGTTTATTAGTCCATCTTAAATCGCTGCTATATCCTCCCCCTTCGGTGAACTGGTTATAGGTGGCAGAAAAAACATTTTGAGGAAATGTATCTATGAAATACCGGTAACTATATGGATAAAATTGTGCCCCTACCCTGCTTTCAAAAACCAATCCTTTTATTGGCTCTATTCCAATAAAAGCAGAACCTATCATTCCGGCGTTATACCCGCTACTATTCTTACGGCCATTTGTCTGTCCAAGCACAGGGTTGTTTCCCCCGGCATGCAGTGCCCTCGTATCTGCTATATTTTTAGGCCCTGAATAATTTCCCGCAATATCATAAATAGGTATGAGGGGGCTTCTTTGATAAAGATCAGCCAGGGTACCCTGGGGATTGTGGTTATCTGTCCCCGCGCCCTGGGTGTAAGCCAACTCTACATTTTCTCCTACTCTCAGCCACTTCACCGGCCTGAATTCCGTATTAATCCTTAAAGAATACCGGGTGAAATAGGTAGCTAACAAAGTGCCTTTATTATTTAAATAGCCAAAGCCCAGTGAATAATTACTTTTATCAGTAGCGCCGCTTACAGTTAACTGGTGGCTGTTTGTAAAACTTTGCCCTAATACCGACCGGAACCAATCCGTTCCCGATTTATTTGTTTTAAGAATTCTATAGTTCAATAAATTGTATAAAGCCGGGTTAGCTTCCGGGCTTCCCTCTGCAGCTATTATTTGTGGTGGAGTTGCTTTTTCTATAATATAATCCGGTAGTGCCGGTATTGGCCCACTTCCATAGAATTGATCGGTTAATGGTAAATTAGAATTTTTTAAATAATTCCAATAAGCATCAGCATAATGTTGCGGGCTTAAGCTGCCGGGATACGTTGTTGGTGATTCAAAGGATCCATAAGTTGAATATTCTAATTTAGGCGCTGCACCCCGTTTACCTGTTTTTGTAGTAATAACAATAACACCGTTACCGCCCTGCGCTCCATACAGTGCAGTATTTGACGGATCTTTTAATACCGTGATTGTCTCGATATCATTTGGATTTATCAAATTATTGCCACCTCTCATTTGCACACCGTCAATTACATACAACACATCGTTATTTCCATTACTGCCAAAACCTCTTATTCTTACGACTGCGGTTTCACCCGGCCCTCCTTGTGCATCTACACTTACACCAGCAACACGTCCTTGTAAAACTGAGCCCACATCGGTTACCGGAGTTTTTGAAATAACATCAGCGGAAACAGTAGATACGGCTCCCGTTACATCTCTTTTTGATTGTTTCGTATAGCCTGTAACTACTACGGCATCCAAACTATTTTCAGCAATTGAGAGGACAACTGATATGAATTGATTGGCTGTTACATAAATTTCCTTTGAGCTAAAACCTGTATAACTAATTACCAATATCGCCGAAGGTCCACCAATGTCCAATGTAAAATTTCCTGCGTTATCTGTGGTGGTAACGATAGCTACGTTTGACTTTACCATTACGGTGGCGCCTGCCAACGGGATTCCATTATTATCAGTAACCGTGCCCGTCGCGATATTATCATTAAAAAATAAAGTGCTTGTTTGAGCGGCGGTGAGTTGCGGGTCATTTGTGCTATCACGCAATAACGGTGCATGGGTATTTGTAGGAAACAATACGATCCGGCCATCCACAATATTATAATCGATGGATAAAG
The DNA here is from genome assembly GCA_039933035.1 of Ginsengibacter sp. Lineage (GTDB taxonomy): Bacteria > Bacteroidota > Bacteroidia > Chitinophagales > Chitinophagaceae > Ginsengibacter. Next base: position 2,448 of record JBDTOV010000056.1, read on the forward strand.
GCCTGATGATTTCATTAATGAAAGCACCCAGCGGTTTAACGCTTACATTGAAAGAAATTTTCCTGTGCGCGAGGATGGTATTGGAGCTGTAAATAAATTTTATCCCTGTTTGATCCTGTATTGTAGAGATTACCTTTTTTATCTCCATATTGTCAACAGACAAAGAAATTTTTTTATCCAGGATTTCCTGTGCGGAAGTCTCTTTAGCATATAAAGAGCAGGTAAAAATAAATACTAATGTTAATTGAACAATCGTTATTCTCATTACAGGCAGTATTGCAGCAATGAATTGCTTTTTTTTCATAATTTTAATTGGTTTTGTTCGTTGGTAATAACAGATTCGGACAAAATTGTTCCTGCATAAGGTTCTATTGTAAAGCTGGCAATGCTTCACGTTGCCGGCTTTTTTATGAATTGCAGTTTTTAGATTTCACTAATTCTATTTCATAATAATGGGTTTGGTTATTTAATTAATTGCATCCTGATCCTTTTATCAAAATTTTTGTTCCCTCCACCTCGTAAGTGGCCCCTACAGACTGGCAAATAATATTCAGCCTGGTGTACAGGTCCTGCTGGCTTACATCACCTGTAAACAGGCAGTTGTATATATTTTCATTTTCTACAACGATATCAATTCCATACGTTTTTTCAAAAGACGGCAATATATTTTTAAGACGTACTTCTTCAAACACAAAACTTTCAGGCCGGTTTTTTTTATTTAGCGGCCCAATAGTGAGGGGTAAAGGATGATCCACCAGCGAAGAAAAAAAGTGGCGGGTTGCCTGGTCGTAAATAACTTTCTGATTTGGTAAAAGAATTACTCCATTATCTTTTTTCGCCGGAATAGTTTTCCCTGTAGATTTATTTTCATATACTTCTACCCGTCCGGTTCTTACTGAAACTTCTACCTGCCTGTTTTCTTTATTGATTTTAATATTGAAACTGGTACCCAATACCCGGGTCACCACGTTCTTATTATACACGAAAAAGGGCCGGTCCGGATTTTTACTTACTTCAAAAAATGCTCCACCCTCAAGAAAAATCTCTCTTTTGTCATCCAGGAAATTGGCAGGATAGTGAATGACAGCGCCTGGTTCCAAAGTAATGATACTGCCATCCTCCATGACAATTTTTAATGGTTTTGCAGACGAATTTATTTTTTCATCCAGGTTGTTTGCGGTAGTAAAATTTGAGACGGAGCCTGTGTTATCCGTTTTTTTAAAAAAGAAAACTGAGAAGATAATCCCAACCATAACCGCTGCCGCTATCGCCCATCGCAGCAGTTTTATTTTTGCAGCCGGTTTTGTAATCAGTAAAGAGTTTTGCTTTTCAGAATTAAGAATTTTATGTAGTATTTCAGCAGATTTTTGTGGCAGCAGGTAATTGCCTTCTATGTTTTTATTCCGGAGATTGTTCTCAATATCCTGCAATAACTGGCCATCATACATACCAGATGTTATACAATCAAATAATTCAATTCGTTCTTCGGACGATAGATTGTCCGAAGTATATTTTCCAAGAAGCATTATAAATTTTTCCCTGCTAAGCATTACATTATTTTAATGATCATTGCCATGCAAAAGGCAGGCAACCGCTATTATAAAGACAATTACACGGAAATAACGGAGTACAGTAAAAAAAAATTAATGATTTTTTGCAGAGAGGATTAAGAGCAGCATAAAAAGCTCACTATTCTGCTGGAAAAATAACCGGATAGATGCCAATGCCCGCGCCATATGTGTTTTGACGGTAAGAGGTGATATAGATAGGCGTTTACTGATAGCATCATAGGAAAGACCTTCCTCTTTGCCAAGTGTATATACCTGGTGCTGTTGTTGCGACAAATTATTGATAGCCTGCTCGAGGAGTTGCTGGTATTCCTCGTTTAATATTTTCTGATCGGTGGTATTTTCTGATAAAACGTTTTGCTCTATCCATTTTTCTCTTGCCATACTTTCATGCGCAATCTTTTTCAGGCAGTTAAAAGTTTGGTTTCTTGTCAATGTAAAAAGCCAGTTTTCAAGCGAACAAATCTCAGTTATATTTTTTCGCTGATACCAGAGTTTAAGAAAAACATCCTGCACGATCTCTTCTGCTATCACCGCAGATTTTACATACATCAGGGCTACCGTATAAATTTTATTGCGGTACCTGTCGAATAAAAACTGGAAAGCATATTCGCTGTCGCAAGAGAGCAAAGTCAACAGCGCTGACTCTTCGTACTTTTTTTCAAATTCCATGAATCGCAATCGTTTATTTGTGGCAATGCTAAATTAAGTGTATTTGTGACATTAAAAATATTTTTTTTGCTTTTATATTTCTAAAGAAATCGCAACCCGGGAGCGCCCCTTTAAATCCTGTATCTTCTATGGCAGTCCTGAATTGAAAAATATCAGTTGACCCTTACATGAATACTGCGGGTAACAAGAATTTCCCAGGTACGATGACCAGGAATATCTTCGGGTAAAACAAGATAAAGAAGGAACTTGTAGCTGCTATTATTTACGACCAGGTTAGACAACCAGTATTATCAATATCCAGGCAGTACCTTATACATCTCTATTATTGTTTATAAAAAAAATCTGACTATATCATTCTAATCCTACGCTAAAAACATTTCTTGCCTGGTACCGCTGAGTAATGCATTCAATTTCTTACAGAAAATAGGCATGTTGCATACATCGTTACACGTGGAATCCTGCACTATTTCTTATTCGTTGGTAAGAATCACTTTCAAAGCCTTCTCTTTTGCTGCATTTTGAAAAGTATCATACGCGTCTATAATATTGTGTAACGGAAAATGATCCGTTATCAATTTTGTGGGATCTATTTTCCCTGACGTAACAGTTTTTAACAACATAGGCGTAGTAACTGTATCAACGAGACGGGTGGTAATGGTTATATTTTGAGACCACAAAGTCTCCAGGTGTAATTCAACACTTTTACCATGAACCCTCACGTTCGCTATATGTCCCCCGGGGCCAATGATAGATTCACATAATTCAAATGTCGCGGGAACGCCAACGGTTTCAATAGCTATATCTACCCTTTATTGCCTGTAAGGCTGAATATTTCCTTTACGGCATCTTCATTCTTGTTATTAATAATGTGGGTGGCACCAAAGGTTTTGGCGACCGCTAAAAGGTTATCATCCTGGTCAATCATAATGATTGCTGCGGGGGTATAAAACCGGGCCGTTAGCAATACTGCCATACCCACCGGGCCTGCGCCAACAATTGCAATGGTATCTCCCGGCTTTACCTGCCCGTTTAATACGCCACATTCAAAACCGGTTGGCAAAATATCATTTAACATTACCAGGGCTTCTTCATCTGAGTTTTCAGGAACCGGGTAGAGGCCGTTATCTGCAAACGGGATTCTAACATATTCCGCCTGGGTGCCATCTATAAGATTGCCTAATATCCATCCTCCTTTTATGCAATGAGAATACATTCCCTTTTTGCAATACTCACATTTGCCGCAGGAAGATATGCACGAAATTAAAACCCGGTTTCCTTTTTTAAAAGTAGTAACCGCGGTGCCAGCTTCTTCAACGATTCCCACACCTTCATGGCCCAAAATACGGCCATCAGTTACCGCAGGCACATCACCATTAAATATATGCAGATCAGTTCCGCAAATAGTTGTTTTAAAAATTTTTACCACGGCATCTGTGGCTTCCACAATGATTGGTTTTGGCTTTTCTTCCCATGCTTTTTTGCCGGGGCCATGGAAAACTAAGGCTTTAATACTATATACTTTATTTGCGATTTTTTATATTATTTTCCCTGATCTTCCACTCTTCTCTTTTATCTTAATACGGTACATTATTGATTTGATGAGATGGTTGGCATTTATTTTTTCATTCGCTTCATGTTCATGCGGGTGCATGGTATGCCCTGTGGATAATGGCCACGCATGATTAAGCAAATATGCCCTTGCTTCCCGTGAAGCCTTCCCTTTTAATTCATAAAAAGTACCATGCAATATTACGCTTTCCCAGTCGGTCATATTAGTTATGACGTCCACCTCAAAACATACATAAGGATTTTTACGTATCATGTCCAGTTTCTTTCCTTCATCGGTCTGGCCGATAATGTATTTACCGTCATACACATAATGCACCGGAACTATATAAGGTCTTTTACCCTTTCTGCAGCCCAATCTCCCGATTACCTGGCTGAGAAGTAGATTATCAATTTGCAATTCGTTTAATTCTTCGATCATCAAATGGGATTTATCATGCAATGCTCAAATAAGAAATTATGCAACAAAAATAGAAATATTGGCAGCCGTTGCTTATGATATCAAACAGCAAATCGCATGATAAAAAGCAGCTACTATTAAAATGGCACAGTTTTATTCATTTATTTTTTGATAACAGGTTATAATAAAATATGTTGTATAAAAAATAGTTATCGAATCATGGATCATTTTTAAAAAGAATTGTACTGTGGCTTACTTTACATATTTTGAAATAAATATTGCAAATGAAGCCCGGGCCATCAGGAAATGTTCCCACATTGCTATCTTCGGTCATGAATTGCTCAAAAATTTTTACCTTCAAACTCTAAATTATTACTATATGGAAAATGTAAATTTTATAGAAAATCTCGCCGCGCGTTTGGGTGAAAATGCATCCGTAAAAAACGTATACGGAGAGCCCGTTATAGCTAATGGAAAAACGATCATTCCCGTGGCCCAGGTAGCCATTGGTTTTGGAGGAGGTTATGGTGAAAAGAAAAAGAAAAAGTCGTACCCGGAAAACCTGCAAAATGAAGCAATCTTCAACAAAAAAGAACCCGGAGGTGAAGGAGCCGGCGGTGGAGGTGGTATGTATGCAAAAGCTAAAGGGGTGTATGAAATATCCGACGATGGAACAAGATTTATCCCGGCCAATAATAACAAACATTTGCTGATAGCAGTTCTCGTTGGCTTCGCAATCAGGGGATGGTTTTCTAAAAGAAAGAAAAATAAATTCTCACATTGACTATAAATGATTTCTTGGTACTTTTTTCGGGGATTGGCCGGGGAAGGGGTTGCAGAAGCAATCACGAATAGTTGCCTGGTTGATGATAATGCAGCAGGGCAGTTTCTACAACAATTTTTTTTTTGTAACACAGGCTTTTTTTTTATAAAATACCTTTAGCTATAATCGTCTTGTAAAATAAGAAAATTGAATTCCCATCTTTTATTTCTTTCACCCTCAAAACGGTTTTATTGAGGGTACAGATATGACCCAACATCAATAAAAATATGAAGGCTCCATGAATGTTGACCAGTATCAGCATTTCTACTGATTAGCGATCGCAAATAATCGTAATATGAATAATACCTTTGCAAGTAAACTGCATAATGCAGATTTCAATGCACAAAATTCTTACTAAATACGAGCAACTAAAACAGGGCGATATGTCATTCATGAAATTGAGGCAATTGCAGTATGAAAGCGATACATGGAAGCGATTGCTGGGTTTTATGAGGGAAGAAAATATTCTTCTTAAAAACCGTCTTTCGGAAATTTTGAAAGACCGGTTTGATAAAAATCTCCTGGAAGAAGTGGAAGCATTTCAAAGTAAATTTATTAAGAAAGATGAATTATTGGTTTTACTTCGGGACGATGTCGCCGAATTAGATAAATTACTGGTGAAGGACAAGGTTGGTGAACTACAAAATATGAAGGATATTTATAACAAACTAGAGAACCTTCGTAACAACATCATTAACACGGAAATGCAGTTTGGTAATTTGAAAATAGCCTTTAACAATTACCTCGCGGAAAATATCAACTGAGCAATAATTAACAACAAAAAGAAATACAAGAAAAACAGATCATGTAAGAACCAGGATAACCGATATTCATATCGTCATCCTGGTTTCTGTTTTAGAGGGTTTCTATTTTGCCTGTATACAAGTTTTAAAAAAACTAACTTCCCCCGTTATTAAGTTTTGACATAATAACTATTCAAAGAACAAGATGAAAACCGTATTATATTTACAAACAAAACAAGAACCGTAAGTAAAATATCTCATGGTGTATAATCAAAAATGAGCAAGGAATTAAATTATATCAGCACAAACAAAAATCTATGGAATACAAGAACGGATCATCATGTCAATTCCAAATTTTATAATCTTGAAGGTTTTATACAGGGCGAATCCTCCCTTAATACAATTGAACTTACCTTACTGGGAGATGTAAAGAATAAAACGATTCTGCATTTGCAATGTCATTTCGGAATGGATACATTATCCCTGTCCCGCCTTGGAGCGGTACCAACAGGTGTTGATCTTTCAGACCATGCAATAGGAAAAGCGAAAGAACTGGCTGAACAACTTGGCCTTGATGCCCGGTTTATTTGCTGTAATATTTATGACTTAGCGAAACACACCAGTGAAAAATTCGATATTGTTTTTACTTCCTATGGAACCATTGGCTGGTTGCCCGACCTGGACAAGTGGGCGAAAACTATTTCTGATCACCTGAAGCCTTCAGGTACGTTTATCCTGGTAGAATTTCATCCGGTAGTATGGATGTTTGACAATGATTTTAATAAAATAGCATACAGCTATTTTAAAAAGGAAGCCATTGTGGAAATAGAAGAGAATACCTATGCTGATAAAAATGCCACTATAAATATGGAAAGTATAACATGGAACCATGCGATGAGCGAAGTGTTTCAAAGCCTGGCACAAAAAGGCATGCAGGTGGATGACTTGCAGGAGTATGATTATTCGCCTTATGATTGTTTCAGTGGTACGGAAAAGTTGGCAGAAGGAAAATTTATTATCAAAAAATTGGGCAATACAATTCCAATGATCTATTCAATAGTTGCTACAAAACATAGTCCCATCCCCGACTCCCTTCCCAAAGAAACCGGAACGTAGACCCTTCACAATACAGGCTTTCATGAAAACCAAGCGATCAGGATAGCAAGGATTCTATATAATGTTTTGGCAGCCTGCATCCTACTAACACTTAAGGGTAGTCGAAATTTAACCGTGATGAATTTTATAATAAGAAACCAAAGCGGAATGTCCCGCAATACAAAAAGGCAAATCGTAGGTTTATTCACAGAAATTCTTCAATACTTTCCAAACATTCTCCGCGACTATTTTAGCACCTTCGGCGGTGGGATGTATACCATCCGGCTGGTTAAGTTTCGGATCGCCCCCTACTCCCTGCAATAGAAAAGGGACCAGGGCTATATTATTTTTTGCGGCCAGTTCAGGATAGATGTTTTTAAATGTTTCTGTATATTCCTGGCCAAGATTGGGTGGTATTTGCATGCCTGCCAGCACCAGCGTTGCCGAAGGATATATTGCCCTGACACTATCAATAATAGCCTGGAGATTTTTTTTTGTCCCGGATAATGGAATGCCACGCAACCCGTCATTGCCACCCAGCTCAAGAATAAAGATATCAACGGGTTGCCGCAATATCCAACCTATGCGGCTTTTCCCTCCGGCAGAAGTTTCGCCACTCACCCCCGCATTGATCACTTTATAATGAAGCTTCAGGGAGTCGATTTTATTTTGCACCAGGGCAGGAAACGCCTCGGATGGTTCTATGCCGTAACCTGCGGTGAGACTATTGCCAAAGAAAAGAATAGTTTTCACTTTTGCTGATGTGTCAGCAGTATTACCTTTACCGGGTTGTTGCTTTGCGACATCCGGCTTGCTGTTACCATTATGGCAGCTCAATATGGCTATTAATAAGAAAAAACCGGCAAAAGCAAATTTCGCTTTCATTAAATACTTGGTAAAATTTATAATGCTCTTCATTTAAAATAGGAATTCAGGTATTTTTATAAAACAAGTTTTTACGGGAAACAGTTTATTCTTATAAAAATTATGCCATTTGCTATTGAGCAATATAGCAAGTTAAACCAAACCACATGGAAACTATTCTTAATCTGCACCAGGTATGTAAAACATATAAGAGCGGGAGTCGTGAATTAACTGTCCTGGACGATGTTAGTTTCACCGTTCAGGCTGGCTCTACTTTATCTATTGTGGGACCTTCAGGAAGTGGCAAAACTACGTTGCTTGGCCTGTGTGCGGGCCTGGACCACGCGTCTTCAGGAAAAGTTTCGTTACAAAATACGCAATTGGAGACTTTAAATGAAGACCAGCTTGCCGCGGTAAGAAATAAATATGTGGGCTTCATTTTCCAAAATTTTCAATTGATGCCTACCTTAACTGCCATTGAAAATGTAATGGTGCCTTTGGAATTGCGGGGTGAGAAGAAGGTACGGGCCAGGGCCATGGACCTGCTGGACAAAGTGGGCCTTGCAGACCGCGGTCATCATTATCCTGCACAATTAAGTGGTGGTGAGCAGCAGAGAGTTTCCATTGCAAGAGCCTTCTCGAATAAACCCCTTATTTTATTTGCAGATGAGCCGACGGGCAATCTTGATGCTGAGACGAGCGGCATCATCGTAAAGCTCATTTTTGACCTGAATACCGAAGCAGGCACTACCCTTGTACTTGTAACACATGATACAGAACTCGCGGCAAAAACCCGGCGTATTATTCAGTTAAAAGGCGGAAAGATAGTTGCCGATAGGCCAACACTGACCGGGGTATAACTATTTTACCATAAGGGCTGGAGAACAAAAGGACTGGCGAATAAGAAAAGAACAGGCACTAAGATTTACCAGGAATAAATCAATTATATTTCTTTGTGGCTGACCGGCTTCCGGGCTACATAAAAAACCATTAATGGATCGTAAAATAATTTCAAAGAAAGAACTCGGCTTGCACAACAGGGGTGTTAATTTCCCCTGGCTCCTGCGAATGGCCTGGAGGGATAGCAGGAAAAACCGTTCACGCCTGTTGCTTTTTATTTCATCCATTATTTTAGGGATTGCGGCTTTAGTAGCTATTTATTCATTGGGAAACAACCTCAATGATGAAGTGAATAACCAGGCGGCGGAGCTGTTGGGAGCCGACCTTGAAATTTCATCCAACCAACCCGCAACTCCTGTCGTTAAAAAGATAGTTGATTCCCTGGGTGAAAAAAGATCAGAAGAACGAAGCTTTGCTTCTATGGTGTTATTTACAAAAAATAACGGCACCCGGTTGGTGCAGGTGCGGGCCCTCCGGGGAGCATTTCCTTATTATGGTTCGCTGGAGACCGTACCGGAAATCGCAGGCATGTCATTTCGTAATAAGCAACAGGCATTGGTAGACGAAACCCTGATGCTGCAATATGATGCTGCAACCGGGGATTCTATAAAAGTGGGGGCAATAACCTTTGCCATTGCGGGGAAATTAATAAGCGCTCCCGGACAAACAGGTTTCTCTGCTTCTATAGCGCCCATAGTTTATATACCGCTTCAGTATCTTACGCAAACAGGTCTTACTCAAAAAGGTAGCCGCATCAGCTATCACTATTATTTTAAATTTAACGAACAGGAAGATGTACAAAAACGTATGGACCGCATGAAGCCTGTGCTGGAAGCGAATGTTCTGAATTATCAAACGGTAGAAAGACAAAAGGAAGATACCGGGCGTTCCTTCAGTGACCTAACCCGGTTTCTATCGTTGGTGGGCTTTATCGCCCTATTGCTGGGATGTACGGGTGTTGCCAGTGCTGTGCATGTGTATGTGAAAGAAAAAGTAAATGCTATCGCTATATTGCGCTGCCTCGGCGTAAAGGCTTCACAGGCTTTTATTATTTATCTCATACAGGTAGTTGGTATAGGGTTTATTGGTTCGTTTGTGGGAGCGGCGTTGGGTATAATTATTCAACAGTTTTTGCCATTCATCATAAAAGATTTTTTGCCGGTACATATTACGACATCGATTTCATGGATCGCTGTTTTACAGGGAATGGCTTTGGGAATTATCGTTTCCGTTTTATTCGCATTGCTGCCATTACTTTCCATAAGAAAGATCTCTCCGCTGAACGCGATCCGTGTTTCTTTTGAACCTCCCCGACGGGAAAGAGATACCTTAAAATGGCTGGTATATGCCTTGATAGGTATATTCGTGTATGGGTTTACCTACGTGCAAATGCATAACTGGAAGCAAGCGCTTTCTTTCACCGCTGGTATTGCAGGTGCTTTAATAATACTTACCGCTATAGCGCGGGTATTGATGTGGATGGTAAGGCGTTTCTTCCCTTCATCATGGAATTATTTATGGAGACAGGGACTGGCTAACTTATACCGCCCTAATAACCAGACAACCATTCTTATCATCTCCATTGGCCTGGGTACGGCGCTTATTTGTACCTTGTTTTTTGTACAATCTATCCTCGTCAGCCGGGTAAGTTTATCTGCCAGTGGCAATCAACCTAACATCGTTTTGTTTGATATTCAAACCAACCAAAAGCAGGGCGTATCAGGTCTAGCGGGGCAATATGGCTTACCGGTAAAGGAATTTATACCTATTGTAAATATGCGGCTGGAAGAAGTGAATGGCATTAGCGAGACACAGGCCGTAAAAGATACGAATGCTACATTTTCACGACGGTTATTTAACAGGGAATACCGTGTTACCTACAGGGACTCCTTAACAGGTGCTGAAAAAATTACCGACGGCACCTGGATCGGCACCACTAACGGTGCAGGCCTACCCGCTATTTCATTAGAAGAAAATTTCGCAAAAAGAAGTAATGTACATATTGGCGACACCATGACATTTAATGTGCAGGGTGCTTTAATGCCAACCATTGTAGGGAGCTTGCGTGAAGTAAACTGGAAGGGCATACGAACCAATTTTTTGGTGGTATTTCCAAAAGGCCTTCTTGAGGATGCGCCCCAATTTCATGTATTGCTCACCAGGGTACCATCGCAGGAGGTGTCTGCGAAGTTTCAGCAGGCGATGGTAAAACAATTTCCCAATGTGTCTATTATTGACCTTGGCCTGGTGTTGCGTGTGCTGGACGATCTTATGAGCAAGATCAGTTTTGTAATCCGGTTTATGGCGGGCTTCAGTATTATCACCGGTATAGTGGTATTAATTGCCTCTGTGCTGATAAGCAAATACCAGCGCCTGCAGGAAAGTGTGCTGTTGCGTACGTTGGGCGGAAGCCGTAAACAAATATTTACCATCACTGCATTGGAATATTTCTTCCTCGGTGCATTAGCTGCGTTTACGGGTATACTGTTAGCACTCGCTGCAAGCCTGGCTTTGGCGCATTATATTTTTGATACACCCTTCCACCCGGAGCTGTTGCCCGTATCAGTCTTGTTTGTATTGGTTTGTATACTTACCGTGTTAACCGGGTTAGCAAACAGCAGGGGATTGTTGAACCGCTCGCCGCTGGAGGTATTGAGGCGGGAGGTGTAAGCAGGAGCATGCAAATTAAAAATTTCCTTTTTGTTGTATGCATGAAGGTTTTATTAAAACTATGCCTGACGACCCGGCAGCCATGTTTCCATCGATTTGGCAATGTTGTCAATAATTCAGTATTTTAAACCAGGTAAAATCGGGTCATGTTATCACATTTCCTAAACTAAGCCAGTTAAATTCACTTATCCCAATAATAATAAATTATTCTTTTACTTTTGACTGCAAAGACATAAACGCGTTATGCCTGCAATGCGGGTAATTTAAAATGCATTAATATGAAACAGGAAAAATGGTTTGACAGGAAGTTCAACTTTGATTTTACACAAAATATTTTCCCGTCGATTGTTGAGAGATTAACAGGCACTCCACTACGGCTTGAAGAAAAACTTGTATCAATACCGGATTCTGTATTAACACATAGAATTGATAATACCTGGACCATAAAAGAGAACACCGGTCATTTAAGTGATCTCGAACCACTTTGGCAGGGAAGATTCCAAGACCTTAAAGACGGGCAGGTAGCATTACGCCCAACCGATTTACAAAACGATAAAACGAACCTCGCAAATCATAATGAGAAGCCAATAAGCGAACTCCTGGATTCCTTCAGGCAATTAAGACAACAAACTATTAAATTGCTGGAGGGAATTGATGAAGAAACTGTTTTCAAATCAGCACTGCATCCCCGGCTCAAAACGCCCATGCGGACTATCGATTTATTTCTATTCGTAGCAGAACACGATGACCATCACCTTGCAAGAATTACCGGATTGATAAAACTTATCAACGGGCAAAAGTAAATTGCTTTTACATTAAATCGATAGTCGTCTCCTTACAGAGCAGCACGTAATGGAAATGCCGATCAATTGTTCGCCCTTAATAAACTGTCATTTTATTTGGAGAGGAAACGTGGAAATCGATCAATTGGAATCCAATTGTTGAAAAATCAAGAGCAAAACGGTATCGTTACCTGGCAAGTCAATCACAACAAACATAAAAACCCATGGCAGCCAGGCAATAGTAATGGCTGGCTTTTTATCCAATTTGTTGTAGGATTGTTGCTCCGACCCGTTAGAATTGGAAGGACAGTTATTTTGTCGCATTCTACCTTCTTTATGTCGGTATCAGCCAGTATACATTTTACAAATAGACAATAGATTTGTATTACCATAATAAATAGTAATAAAAAAACGAATGTAGAAAAATGAAAAATATCGCAGCCGGAAACACAGATGATTACATCGCAGGTTTTCCAAAAGACATCCAGCAGACTTTGCAGGAAATAAGGGCCACCATAAAAAAAGCAGCTCCGAAGGGGGAAGAAGTAATAAGCTACAGCATGCCAGCATACAAATTGAATGGGATATTAGTGTGGTATGCTGCCAATAAAAGTCATATTGGATTGTACCCAACACCCGGGCCTATTAAATTTTTCAAAGACGATCTTGCGGGGTATAAAACTTCGAAGGGAGCCATTCAGTTCCCGATCGATAAACCAATGCCGCTTGACCTCATTACTAAAATTGTACAATTCAGGATTATTGAAACCCAGGAAAAAATGAATACCAAATCAAAAAAGCAATGACAAAACAAATTTATCGCTGCTGGGGTTTGACGGGAAAACCAAAGAAGCGTCAGAATTAATCAACGATCCGGCAAGGGCCGAACGGGTTACCAAAGCCTCTATGAAAATGAAAAAACCCGATATTGAGATAATGAGAAAAGCTTAAAAATCATTACAAAAAGAATGGCATCTGCTGCCCATACAGGTCATTAGATGATGTACCGATCCGTTAGATTCCCTTTCATGGGCATAGTCTATCGGATCGTACAACCCGGAGAAATAATTATCCGTTTATTCCATACATTTGGTTCATGAATTCAGGAGAATTAAAAGACCGGCAGGCTCCGCTTAAGCAAAAATACCGTGAGCAGGCTGAGTCAGCACTTATCACACTTACGGCACAAGGCAAAGTAGGCGAAGGTATTTCCTGCAAAGTGACTACAGGGAGAGCGCTTGTAGCGGCAGGCCTCCACCCTGCTACGGGAGGTGACGGCATGCTGGCCTGTTCCGGTGACCTGTTACTGGAAGCATTAGTAGCCTGTGCAGGCGTCACATTAAGTGCAGTAGCTACCGCACTTGAGATTGACATAAAAGATGGTACTATAGAGGCAGAAGGCGACCTGGATTTTCGCGGCACTTTAGGCGTTTCCAAAGAGGTACCCGTAGGCTTCCAGTCTATTCGTCTGAATTTTTTAATTGACGCTGACATCAGCCAGGATCAATTGGCGTCACTTTCAAAACTTACTGAAAGATACTGCGTGGTTTACCAGACATTGGTTAAGGGCGTTCCGGTTGCAACATCTTTTATGAAACATACCGTCCATGGCTAATCGAAATCTGTTTTTCATTGGTATTGTTTTTCAACAGTGTATTAATAGGTGGCGTGAGTGGCAGCCGCCAATGTAAAGAGGATCCTACTTGCCAACCGTTAAGTTGGCATGAAGTCATAATGGATACAACCTTTTCAGCAAACATAAATTATCGCTTTCCCGGCTACTTCAAATCACCAGGTAATGGCACAAGCCTGGCAGAAAGATCGGGCTCCTTCATGTTTTTGTCAAAAGGGAATATAGGTCGCTCTATTCTTGTATAGGTGAGCCTTTCTAAATTCTGATCTACTCCGCCCGGTGTAAGCGCCAGGATCCAATCCCCTCTCATGGCATATAATTCAGGCTCCAGGTAACCGATTTTTACGACGACTATATCCGCATCGCGTGGATGCAGGCTCAGCCTTGTAAAATCAATTTCTTTATGATAAGGTTTGCGTTTCTTCGTAACAATAACATGCACGCTTCCTACGGCAACAACTACTTCCACTTCAGCGTCTTTATCACCGTATTCTATGGACTGTACCGTTCCGGAAAGATGAACCGGCGGCGCAAACCTCGCATCAACTTTCGCCCCTGCATAGCCATCAACATGATTACCGACACCTGCAGCTATCGCCTTCTTTATAAAATCAGGTCCGGGTATAGAGGCATATATAAGCGATGGGCCATCCTCTTTTTTAAATTCCGGATGTTTAAGTATTTCAGTTAAGGTCCAGGTTACATCCCCGGCGCCGCCCGCCGTAGGATTATCGCCGGAATCGCTTATGAAAAACGGGTGTCCTTTACTTGCCAGCGCTTTAGTCAGCGCTTCCTCAAGAGAACCTGTAGGCGCCACAAAAGCAAATTCGTTCCTTACGTCCCAGAATTTATGCGCTAATTGTTCCGCGGTTCGTTTTACTTTTTCACTATCATCACCTGTCACCATTACAACGGCATGGTTACGGGGTTCATCGGCCCAGGCATACCCAATCCATACAGCGGCATCAACAATTCCTTCCTGCGCCGCCGCCGGCGCCACTGCCGCATATAAACTCTTCCCCGGTTCTATCCGTGTGCTGGTCTTTTCACCGGGTAGCAATATGGGTATGGGTATGTAGGCTTTATAAGCAGGCTTTCCCTTTCCGCTTTCGATTCTCTCCAACAGGTTGTCGACCGCCCGTTGTTTTGTTAGCATGGCATCTTCATGCGGTGCCATCCGGTAACAGGTTATGAGGTCCGTATTTTCTGCCAGCCGCCAGGAGACATTCCCATGCAGATCCATCGATGTGGAAATGATCGTCTTCATTCCAACCACTTTACGAATCCTTATAATAAAATCTCCCTCCGGATCATCCAGGCCTGTAACACTCATGGCGCCATGAATATCAAAAAAAAGTCCATCGTAAGGTGCGTGTTTTTTAAGAGAGTCAAGGGTCTTATTTACGAGTGATTCATAAGCTTCACGGGTTACCGCACCACCCGGCAACGCATGGCCCACCAGGGTTGGTATCCATACGGCCCGTTGTAGCAACGGCGAATCTTTAGCCAAAAAAGGATACCTCGAAAATACTTCCTTTCCGTATTGGGCATGAAAAGCAGCCTCGTCAGTTTGCGCCGGTGAAAATGTACTCGATTCTATGGCTATACCTGCGATAGCAATTCGTGGCAATGATTTTTTGCCACTAGCAGGCTTACCATAATCGTAACGATGAACTGGTTTGGCAACGCCGCAAAATGTAGCGAAGGCGATGAAAATAACAAGGAGAAATCTATGCTTCATAAATCGAATTTTATTGTTACACACACAAGGCAATCAATATTAACAGGGAATTTCCCCGTAAGGATAATTGGCATAACCAAGGTAAGCCCTTCTGCTCAAAAATATATGCATGGCCGGAAATCTCCGGGTCGGGTTATCATTGACAAAATTTTCGGTTTGATTTAAATAGTGTTCCGAGCAGTCAGGGTCCACATCATGATTAAGCGAAATAGGGAACTGCCTAAGGAAAAGCCTGTTGCATCGATATTCCTACCTTTGAAAAAAAACTTTTATGGACTATACAAGATTTGGCAACACAGGAATGAAGGTTTCCCGCATATGCCTTGGCACCATGACTTATGGAAAGCCAACCGACAGGTGGCCCTGGGCGTTGGAAGAAGCACAAAGCCGTCCCTTTATTCAGAAAGCGCTGGAACTGGGCATTAATTTTTTTGACACGGCTGACATATACTCCTATGGCGCCAGCGAAGAAGTAGTCGGCCGGGCATTAAAAGATTACGCTAAACGCGATGAGGTGGTGTTGGCTACAAAAGTATTTAACCCGATGGGAGATGGACCAAATGATAAAGGACTTTCCCGAAAACATATTATGAGCGCAATAGATGCCAGCCTGCGAAGGCTTGGTACTGACTATGTTGATCTATACCAGATTCATCGCTGGGATTATGATACGCCTATTGAAGAAACAATGGAAGCATTGCACGACGTGGTAAAATCAGGCAAGTCAAGGTATATCGGCGCGTCCTCCATGTACAGCTGGCAATTCGCACAGGCGCAATATATTGCTGACCAGCGGGGGTGGACGAGATTCGTTTCCATGCAGCCTCACTACAACCTTGTTTACCGGGAAGAAGAGCGGGAAATGATCCCGTTTTGTATCGATCAGAAAATTGCTGTAATACCGTGGTCACCCCTGGCCCGGGGCTTGCTTACTGGCAAAAGATCAAAAAACAGGAACGAAACTGAGCGTGCCAGGACAGATAAATTCGGTGAAATTTTGTACGGCTTGGATGCAGACTTTTCCATTGCCGACAGGGTAACAGAAGTCGCAAAAGCAAAAGGCTTGCCCGATGCACAGGTTGCTTTGGCATGGTTACTAAGCAAGCCTGCCGTTACTGCTCCTATTGTAGGCGCCAGCAAACCCGGTCATTTGGAAGATGCCGTAGCAGCTTTATCTGTCAGGTTATCTGAAGAAGAAATTATAAAACTGGAAGAACTGTACCAACCGCACCCGGTACTGGGATATCAATAGAAAATAATTTGAAAAGTAATTAAATGAACCTGCACATTGCCGGGAAACCGTTGTGGATATAAACAGGGGATTTGAATACCGAATAAAAGTTTACAATTGCGGTTAACCATAACCGTTATATTACTGCGTTTCTGTTTTTTAAAAGCCTTCATTGGTCTCATAAGTTAACGAATGCTCCCTTACTAAAAATCATACTCAATGCCATTGCTGATGCTGTAGTTTAATTTAGGAAGGTCTGCAGCGGGCCGGCTATCATATAAATAATACCAGTTTGCAGTAAATGAAAAATGTTTTACAAATTTAAATTTTACGCTGATCTCGTTTAACAGCCGGTAATCGCTGAGGCACCCAAACAGGGGCTGGTAAAAAACAGTACTTATAAGTTGGGTATTTTTTGAAGGCTCATATGTAAAAGAAACGTAACTACTGCTGCGCAAATCCCGGTGATAAATAGGGGGAACGGTTTGCTCTTTTTCATATTCGTATATTGCAGCCGTTGCAACATACAGTGCAATACGTTCGCTACCCGCCAACTTAAAACGCGGACCGGTGCCCGCGAGCAGGCGAAGTTTAATACCGGTGACACTATTTTGCTGAAGTTGTGTAAAGACTTCCCAGCGAAGCCATTTATTCAGTTTATAATTATAACGCAGGTGATAAAATAAATTGTTATTTAATGTTTGTCCATCGCCTTTAAGAAAATTATAATTCCCCAGGAACAGGTACAGGCTTTTAGGAGACTTATATTCCACGTGTGCACCGGCACTTATATTGATTACCTGCACCGCATTTTTCTCAAACTGGAAACTGGTACTAACGTTTCCAAACCATCCAGTTGTATCACTCCGTATGCGCTGGCTTTCCATATTTATAATTTGTGCCAGGGAGGCCTTGTGAATGAACGCAATTAAGAAGCTGCAAATGATATAACGCATTGGGCAAGTTACAAAAAAAGTGATGTTGCGTAGACACACTTATCGTGTGTAACTCCGTATTTTTTTAAAAAAAAGGTTCATAAATTAATCCGAACCGGTTGCGGTATCAACCTGGTTCGCGATTCGATATCAGTACCAGTTGGAAATTCCGGGTTGCATCAACCAGGCAAAAAATGAAAGGGTTGGATTATATTTCATACCGGTAAAAATCCACTTCGTTTACCATAAAACGTTAGCATACTTCTCACCGGCAATTTTTTTGACGGGAAAATGTTTAGATTTGACAGGACATTCCTGCAGCAACATAATTGACTGGAAAAACCGCCCGGTTTCAATGCTTCGGAATGATCAACAAGTACCCTGTTTTAAATTGCATCATGAGTACAGCAGCCGTTTCAACACTGGTTATTATAAGCATTGCATCTATCATTCTGCTGACCTCAAAATGGAAGCTCAATGCATTTGTTTCTCTGTTCCTGGTTTCTCTTTTCCTCGCTCTCGCCGTAATGCCCGGCAAAGATGTTATTGCTATCATGAAAGATGGTTTCGGAAGTACCATGGCATCCACCGGCTTTCTGATTATACTGGGAGCCGTGATTGCCATTATCCTGGATATAACAGGAGCGGCTGTTTCACTCGCCAGGTTTATTGTTTCAAAAACCGGCAAAGACCACGCTGTTGCCGCCCTGGGTATCACCGGTTTTATCGCCGGAATGTCCATTTTTGCGGATTCCGGATTTATCATATTGAGCGGTTTAGCCAAATCATTCAGCGCTAAAACCAGGACCGCCATGCCGTTGATTGCAGGTGTTTTAGGATGTGCCTTTCTTTCCGTTCACTGCCTGGTTCCCACCCACCCGGGAGCCCTGGCCGCAGCAGGCATCCTCAATGCCAACATCGGGAACCTGGTGATCATGGGTATCGTCTTCGCCATTCCCGGTTTTTTTGCATCTTATTTCTGGGTTAAAATGATGACTAACGGTAAGACTTATCCGCCTGCTGTAGAAAGTGACATTAGCGTGCAGGAAGATGAACGCATTTATCCCCCGGTATTATTGTCGTTTTTGCCCATCGTGATCCCACTTTTCTTAATAGCGGTTGGTTCTGCATTACATATCCTCTATTTGGGTTCGACAAATGTTTTGGTTACCATTTTAGTATTCACCGGCCAACCAGTGATTGCTTTGTTAACCGGTGTTGTATTCGCCTTGTTGCTGCTCAGGAATAAGAAAATGACAACCCTCAATGCTGTTTTTGAAACTGCTTTGGAAAAAGCCGGTCCCATCCTGATTGTGACGGCCGCAGGAGGCATGTTTGGTATGATCATAAAAGAAACGGGCATTGGTGCTACTGCGGGTATTGCATTGAGTAAAACGGGGCTTGGGCTCGCCATTCCGTTTTTGATTGCCGCCATTCTGAAAACAGCACAGGGTTCTTCCACCGTTGCCATTATTACCGCTGCGTCAATTATAGCGCCTATGTTGCCGTCGTTGGGACTGGAAACTGAAACAGGAAAATTGTTTACCATGCTGGCCATGGGAGCAGGTTCCATGATGGTCTCCCACGCCAATGACTCCTATTTTTGGGTGATTACTAAATTTTCAGATATCCATGCGGATATAACGCTTCGGGTGTATTCAACGGCTACCGTAATAATGGGGATCACCGTTTTTGCCTGTGTATGGGCGGCCTCTCTTTTTTTCCTGAAATAAGAAGCCTATTGCATTTATACAATACCGTTAGTGCACAAATTGAAGAAATTTTAAACAGGTGCCAATGAATTCAAAAATGATTGCAGAACAAATTTTTTTAGCAGGAGTAAAAAGTGTTGAGCCCGATAAACTAATACGCAGGCACGTTTATATAGAGGGTATCCTACTTTTCATTTCGGGTATCCAACTACCGTTAGATACCATCAACCATATATATGTGATAGGTGCCGGGAAGGCAGGAGCGGTAATGGCCAAAGAAATTGATGATATTTTAGGCGACCGGATTACAGAAGGCCATGTAGTAGTAAAATATGGGCATGCCTGTGATTTGAAACATATTGAAGTATATGAGGCCGGGCACCCCGTGCCGGATAACAATGGATTGCTGGCTACGCAACAAATTCTTGCCATTGCGGGGAAGGCCGATAGTAATGATTTGATTATTTGCCTTATATCCGGCGGAGGTTCAGCTTTGTTAGCCGATTTGCCGGAAGGCGGAAACATTAGCGACCTTATCATTACCAATAGTCTTTTGCTGAAAAGCGGCGCCGATATACAAGAAATGAATGCAGTAAGAAAACATTTATCAAAAGTGAAAGGAGGGCAATTGGCTACAGCAGCATACCCGGCAGTTTTGGTAAGCCTGGTATTATCTGATGTAATTGGCGATGAACTGGATACCATCGCCTCCGGGCCAACTGTTCCGGACACAACAACTTTTGAGGACGCCATCCGCGTTCTTGAGAAATATAATTTGCTCAAAGACATTCCGCAAGGTCACCTGGAATATCTGCAAGGGGGCGTTGCGGGAGCACATCCTGAAACGCCAAAACCGGGAAGCCCCGTTTTTAACGATACCCATAACATCATAATAGGAAGTAATACAATAGCCTTAGAAGCCGCCTGCAAAAAAGCCGTTGAGTCCGGCTTGAATGCTTTCTCCATCACAACGGAACTGCAAGGTGATACCATGGAAGCCGCGCATCGATTAGTGGAGACGGCAATAAAATATCAAAAAGACCCTTCTGTAAAAAAACCCTGTTGCCTGCTTTTTGGCGGAGAAACTACACTCCGGGTAACCGGAAGCGGAATAGGAGGCCGAAACCAGCACATGGCGCTGCACGCAGCATGGTTACTGCATGATAAAGAAGGTATCACTTTTCTTTCCGCCGGAACCGATGGGAATGATGGCCCTACCACCGCAGCCGGTGCAGTTGTGGATACAAAAACGAGAGAACAGGCTTTGCTTCAAGACCTGGATATGAATACCTATTTACAGGATTTCGATTCGTTTCATTTCTTTGAAAAAGCGGGGGGACATATCGTTACCGGGCCAACCATGACGAATGTAATGGACCTCGTAGTGATCATAATTGAATAATTTTATACGCTGTTGGCCAGGGCTAACTATTGTTTTGAGATGCCGGAACGATAGTAGTTTCACGAATGCATCGGTTTACCGGCTTTTTTTTAAAAAAACAGGATTCGGATTGAAAGATATATTACCGGCACAGCTAACAGTAATGTTCACCTGTATACACCCTATATTTTCCCGGATGGCTATGCATACCAGTTAAAATATGAAGCGCACTATTTATGAATTGAAGAGCCGCTTTATGTAACGAATTATATTATTTTCCCGGTATGGAAGGTCGCACTTCTATTTTACTGGGTAGTGTACGCGGATTCATTTTTAACAGGTCGGATACCAACTCGCCTATATCTTCCGGTTGTATCTTCCACGCATCCGCTTCACCGGGAACATGATTATCAAAATAGGTGGCTACAGAACCAGGCATAATGGTGGTCACCTTAATGCCATATTTTCTTAAGTCGAGCATGATAGCTTGCGAAAAGCCTACCAGGCCAAATTTGCTTGCGTTATAGGCAGCCCCCTTTTCAAAGAAGTTGGCACCGGCAAGGCTGGCTATAGTGATAATATATCCCCGGGAATTTTTCAACATATCGATGCTGGCTTTTACACTATTGAAAACACCCGTGAGGTTGGTATCAATAGTGGCTTTCCAATCTGCTTCAGTTAACGTATCAATAGGAGCAAAAAATCCTACGCCTGCATTAGCTACCAGCACATCCAACCGGCCGAAATGATCCATTATCTTCTGTACTGTTTTAGTTTCTGCATCCAGGGAACTTACGTCCGATTCCAAAGCCAAAACCAGGGACGGATCTTCACTTAATGATGAGGCAGCCTTTTGTGCTGCAGATAAGTCACGGCTGGAAATGGCTACGCTCATTCCCATATCCAATAAGGCTCTTGCTATTCCGTAACCAATACCTTTGCTTCCGCCCGTTATATAGGCTACTTTATTTGTTGTTGTACTCATAATAAATGATAGGTTTTTTTAGATAATCGTTTACATACTCCCTGAGATTCCTTCTCAGGGGGTATGGGTAAATTTAATTATTTATCGCTTCTGATTGTAAAACAATTCTCCTGGAAAATATAATGATAAACATAAAGCCCTCTCACAGGGAGGCATGAGGCTTAGCGTTTTTTGCCTGGCGGGGCTTCCCGGCTTCCCATCTAGTAAACTATAGAAACAAAACTTACAATCGCTAGCGATAATACTTCTCAATCCCCGCCCGCATCACTCAAACGAAGACCCGCTGTAGCGGTAAATCTTCTCATTCAATTAAAAAATTTATCGTCTTTCCAATTCCGGGGATTTGCTATAATATAATTCGAAATACGGATTAATTCGTTATGGTTGCGGATAATATGGTCATGGAATCTTGCCTGCCAGCCAAATTCAACGCCTAATTTTCTTGCGGTTGTCGTTACCGCTGATTTAAAACCCCGTATAATAGAACCTAAATTTTTCGATTGCGGCCCGAATTTGTTCGCCGTAGAGACGCCATGCATGGCGTCTCTACAACCATGCACGGCGTCTCTACAACCATGCATGGCGTCCCCACCATGCACATTAAATTTATTTTCACCAATCATTATTACCGCATGAAAATGGTTAGGCATTGTTATAAATTCGCCCAATTCCAAATTCATATCAGGCCGTATTTCCGGCGTCTTTTCCCATTCGATGTTTACAATCAACCCTAATTCATTTAAAACCATTTCACCATTTTTTATTTCTCCAAAATAATGTTTCCTGTTTTTTGTACAGATGGTGATGAAATATAATCCCGGCGAACCATAATCCCAATTTTGCAACCGTGCTGATTGTATGCGGTATTTATTTTTGAATGTATCCATGGGATTTTATTTGGGGTAGAGACGCCATGCATGGCGTCTCTACAACGATAATTGAAATGATATCCCCATAAATACACGCCATGCATGGCGTCCCCACGGTAATTGGATTGATAACCCATTAAATATATGCCATGTTTGGCGTTCGGCAAACCCACATAGAGACGCCATTCATGGCGTCTCTACCGCCATTGCAACAATTCTTTCATCGTAAACGGCTGATCCCTTTTAGGGTACTTCTGCCGGATGCCTTTCACGTCATTTTCGGTTACGTTTCCGGCCTTATTATTCCAGGCATTCCGGATATAAGATACAATTTGCGCAATGCCCTGGTCATTCAATTTCTCATTATTACTCATCGCGGGCATATCAGCAGCTACTTCCGGAGGC
This sequence comes from Ginsengibacter sp., assembly GCA_039933035.1. Classification (GTDB taxonomy): domain Bacteria; phylum Bacteroidota; class Bacteroidia; order Chitinophagales; family Chitinophagaceae; genus Ginsengibacter. Next base: position 25,423 of record JBDTOV010000056.1, read on the forward strand.
GCATACATTTTATCACCTACCTTCACCGGGCCCGTAAGGCCAAATAGAACAATCGCCAGCAACCTTAGTTTATCGCCCTGCACCCAGTTGCTTTCGTTCAAAGGTGCGCCCAGGCCTTTTATTCCGTTGCCATCTGCTCCATGGCACATCTGGCAATTGGCGGCAAATAATTGTTTCCCCGCCAATAAATTCTTATCCATATTTTTATCGGCAAGGGCAGCTTCCTTTTGCTGATCCGCATTTCCTATTACTATGTTTAGCCGCCTGGTAAATACGTCGGAAGTATCCTTAACGCTTTGCTGGTACAGTTTCAGAAATGATTTTTCCCGGTTATTAAGGCCGCTGATTATGGCGTCCGCCACATATGGATTCTCATTATATTGTATCGCCATTTTTACTACCATATCGGTTGCTGATTGGTTGTATTGCAATATCGCAGCGCCCAGGAAACCTATGTAAGGAGCCAACGCCTGGTTATTTTCATCCATAATTTCCTGGTATTTATTCAGCCAGAAGGCAGCATCCTGCTTATTCTTCATGATGGCAATTGCGGCAGTCAGTATTTGCTGTTTCATCATAACGGGAGCATTTGCCCAAATGGCCACGAGGTCGCTATTATGTACTGCATTCAAACCTTCGAGCACCCATAAAGCCTGTATTCTCCCTGTTAAGGTACTGCCAGATCTCAGCATCTTTTGCAGTATAACGGTGAGACCGGTTAGCTGTTCATCTACTATATAATTGTGCGCGGTTTGCCGTAACCATTCATTGGAACTGCTTAAATATGACACAAGTGAATCTGAGTTTCTCTTAAAAACAGGGACCGGCAGATTATTTCCGTCGTGTACTATCTTATAAATACGGCCGCAATTAAGCGGTTGTTCCAATCCTCTTTTCAATGCTTCACCGGCAAGGTAAGGAGTCAAATAAGTTTTATGTTGAATGATACCCCGGTACATATCCACAACATACAAAGCGCCGTCCGGGCCCACATATAAATTCACCGGTCTGAACCGTTCATCAGTACTTGCCAGGAATTCTTTGCCTGCCCAGGCCTCTTTTCCGGTGGTGGAATCCGCGTTAAATGATAAGATATCTCTCTTGACCAGGTTCGCGGAGGGTTCTGCCACAAATGCATTATCATAGTATTCGTTCCCATACGCGTAGCTATTAAAAAGAACCGGGCCGCAGGCCGCCGTGAAATCCACCAGCCTCAGGCTATCATCCAAAACTCCTTTCATATAACCCCGGTTTACACCGGGCGTGGGATGTATAGGATATACCCTGTTATCGGAAACAATATTTTCATCATAGCCCTTTACCCTGCGCTGGTGTGGGTTTCCACCGCCAAGGCCCGGAGAAAAATAATCACCAATCAAATTTTCCGAATTGGTGTTATAATACAGGCGGCCAAATTCATCCTGCGAGATGCCCCATTGCCCGCGAAAATGCGTGGGTGATTTTATCCATTTATTGGCACCAACCCTGCGATAACGGTAAGCCGATTTGGCATTGTATATCCAGTTATCCAATCCACGTAATAATCCATTGGGTTGATGTTCCACATTCCCGCCCTCTGTATAGTGGTCATCAACCAAATACCTGCTACCGGCCTTGTCACGATCGTTATTTACAAACCATAAATTGGGCGGCTCCGCTACGAGGATGCCATCATCGAACAAGCAAATAGCCCGCGGCATTACCAGGGAATCCATAAAAACCGTCCGGATATCCATTACACCATCATTGTTTTTATCTTCCAGTATTACAATTTTGCCATCAGGTTCGTCTTCCCCGTTACCGGAAGTATCAGGCATATATGCATTCATTTCTACTGCCCATATTCTACCTCGCGTATCAAATTGCATGGCTACGGGCGTACTCACGGTAGGTTCTGACGCCACCAGTTGAAGCTTGAAATTCTCCTGCAGTACAAAATGCTTAAGCGATTCGGAAGGCGAAAGTACTGGTGCATCAACGGTGTCGATCTTATTTCGAAATTCTTCTGCTGACCGATTTTTATTTTCTGAATGACAACCGGTACCAGTTACAACATATATCGTTAACAACAGTGAAAAAAGGAAGGTATTATTTGTAAGATTGCGTCTGCTCATGAAAAATATTTAAAGCGAAAAAATAAAATATCATTACCTCATTACGTTTCAGGGAGCAGGTCTGAAAATATTTTTTTGCAAGGCAGCCACCACTATTGCTTCGTGAGAAACAGGGCGGTGTGCAAATATGGATAACATCTGATTCATTTATTAGTTCATCAATACTATTAATCGCTTTTAGCTGCCTTGGTTCCGTGAATGCTGCAAGATTCCGGGGAGATAAGGAATAGGCCGGTGATAGAACCATCTGCAATAAAAACGCGTTGGAAGGCTTCATAGTGAAATGTGGCAGCAAACCCTGAAGCGGCTATACCTGCCCTAACTTTCTGCTTCGCCATTTGTATCGAAAACCATTTTTAAAATTTAATGATAACCTGGATTAGGCTGCTCCGTCTTTTACCCCTTTAAAATAACCCACTGATTCCGAAATACCTGGTAAAGGATCCTTCATATCTTTTTCAAATTCAATACTGCAATGACCGGGATATTTTATTTTGCGCAACGCTTTTACCAATGCCTCGAAATCAATAATGCCTCTTCCGGCTTCTATAGCCTTTCCGTCCTGCTCTGCTTTTGTAACATCTTTTATGTGCATATCAAATAATCGCTTGCTGTATTTTAAAACAGCTTTTGCAGGATCAAAACCAGCCCGCTGTGCATGGCCAATGTCCAGGCACAACCCCATACGGGCATCCCTGTTTTTTATTAGTTCGTAAGCCACATCCGGACCTGGGTACAACTTATCTTCAGGTCCATGATTATGGATGGCAAGCCTTATATTATAGGATTTTACTTGCTGTTCTGTATAGTCAATAAGATCATGATTGGGTACGCCGATAATGATGGATACACCCACATTTTTTGCGTATTCAAATGCCTGGTCAACCGCCTCTTTCGTTTTCATATAGATAACACCTACTCCATAAATGCCGATGCCAGCATCTTTATATTGCTTTACCACTTCATCAATTTTTTCCTTCGTGCTGTTGAGTGGCAGGTGAAAATCTTTTATTGACATATTATGGATGTCCAGCCGCTGCATCATTTGTATGGATTGCGGGATATCATAATTTACAAAGGTGTAGTCCGCAATGCCTATGGGGAGATCTTTTGAACTTTCCGGCCCATCAAAATTCAGCGATGCACCTTGATTAATTATTGGTAAAAATGTTGCAGCCGTGAGACTGAATGTTGTGTTTTTAATAAAATTTCTGCGAGAAGCCATTTTTAAAATTTTAAAATATTATGAAGAATAGAGCCACTAATTTCACAAATTGACACGAATTGTATGCTACACATTTCCAACAGACCTTGTCGTTCTCTTTTGGAGAAGGGTTGGGATGAGGTTTTATACCACTAATTTCGTCAATCAACACGAATTGAATTCTACACATTTCCAACAGATCTTGTCCTTCTCTTTTGGAGAAGTGTTGGGATGAGGTTTTATACCACTAATTTCGCCATTTAACACGAATTGCATTTTACAAGATTGCCATAGAGCGTGTCCTTCTCCTTTGAAGAAGGGTTGGGATGAGGTTTTATACCACTAATTTCGCCAATCAACACGATTGCATTTTACAAGTTTGCCATAGAGCGTGCCCTTCTCCTTTGAAGAAGGGTTGGGATGAGGTTTTGTGCCACGACTTATTTCAATTCTTTCATTTTAATACTCCGGTAAGAAACCATATTTCCATGATCTTGCAGAAGGATGTGCCCGCTATCCCACAGTCCAAAATTCTTCCAGTTTTTATATTTACTTATTTCCACGAGATGTTCAAAGTCATCTGATCCTCTCTGGTAGGATAACATTTTATATCCGTTGAGCCAGTGTTCTACGCGTTTATCGGGGTAAGATGTAATTCTTCCGCGATTCCAATCCCCGATAGGTTTTATAGCAGCACGAATATCATTTCGCGGGATAAGATCGTACAGGGACGATTCAGTCCGATCGCCATCACGGCCCAATTTTGCATCCGGATGAAGCGAATCGTCTAATACCTGGTATTCGAGACCGATGCCAGACATGCCATGCGTATCGTAACTTTCTT
>JBDTOV010000057.1:0-29064 GCA_039933035.1 Ginsengibacter sp.
TGTTTAATATTTTCGCGTTTTTAGAACGGGCACTTGTTGCGGCAAACCAACTAATGATGGCTACCAGGAATAATAGAAATAAGTAAAAAACCTTTCGCATGTTCTTATTTGTTTGCCCGGCTTAGTTATATAACAGGATGCTGTTCATAAATTATCCATTGTTGCCATTTACTGTTATTCCTTTTTGAAAGTATCAATGGCGCATTGACGGTTCCGCTGCTATCAGATGGCGTTACATATAAATCAGTCCCTTTCAATCTAATCAGGTATATATTTTTTTCAACGGGAAGAAATTCATACTGCTGGCTCACTGTGTTATTTATAGATTGCTGTTTCAATTCGTCACCGTTCGCCGGAATTTCCGTTAATGGCTGAAATGTTTTGCCTGTAAGCAAATTTTCAAGAAGGTATGTTTGACCATCAATATGATTAAAGTTCCAGGTAACACATTTCCAGTTTACTGGATTGTAGGCGACAAGAGGGGTATTATCCTTTCTACTGGCATCTTTAATTCTCATCAACATACCTGTTTGCACGTTTTTTATTGCATATGTTCCTTTTATTATTTGCGAAAAAGCCGGGTATGAAAATAAAAGAGCACTAAAAATAAAAATTGATGTAATGATTTTTTTCATTTGAAATATTTTATTGAAGGTAACACAGGTCATTTATTTGTATGTAGAAATCAAACCAATCCCGTATCAATTCATTGCTAATAATTTTTTTCAACCACGGGCCACCCGTTCTTATAAATTACCGGTTCTATGCACATCACACGCCGCACGTATTTGTTCTCATGTTTTGATCTTTCTTTTTCTGCCTCATCTTTCCATATCGCATGATACGCAATCCATATGTTTCCATCATTGTCTTTAAAAATAGAATTATGCCCGGGGGCAGTCCAAATGCTGTCCTTCGCTAAAATCACACTGCTGCCTGATCCGTTAGCTTCTCCTAATCTTTCAAAAGGGCCGAAGGCATTGTTGGATCGTGCAACCATCACTGCATAATTCGCATGGTCACCACAACAATTATCTCCTGAATAATAAAGGTAATATTTGCCATCATGATAATCTACCCAGGCCCCTTCTATCAATTTTGAGTATTCTTTTTCTTTATTGGGTAACATCACTGTCATGGCTGTTGATCCTTCTTTAAAATGCTTCCAGTCATCATTTATTTCGCGGACCCGTATGGGCGCAAAATCTGAGCCCCAATACAAAACTTTTTTCCCGGTCTTCGGATCAATCATCGCCATGGGATCAATATTGGCAAAACCCTTTCCCTGCAGGATTGGCGAGCCTTTATCAATAAATGGACCAGCCGGATTTTTCGAGAAAGCAACCCCTACGCACATGCCTACACTTGTATCATTATTTTTTGCAGAATAGAACATCACATATTGTTTCGTGCCAGGATCGAATAATACGCCAGGTGCCCAAAAGTTATGATTTGCCCATACAGGTTTTGTTGGCAATGCGTCGCCAAGGTATTTCCAATGGAACAAATCCGTGGATGAAGCTACCTGTATATTGTTAGTCTTCCCATCATGGTCTCCCTGTGTGGCATAAGCGTAATAAGTTCCGTTTGCATTGATCACAGTCGGGTCAGGGAAATCGAAATTGAAAACAGGATTTTTCTTTGTTGCAGCTACATCAGCTGTGCCTGATGGAACCTGCGACTCAACTCCTGCAGCGATAGGTACGCCAAAGTTGGGCGAGCCGTCCGCATTCCACGTAAATTTTTGCGCACGAGGCGAACGATAGGATCCGCAACCTTGTCCGGGCTCGCTATTAGCATGATACAAAATATAATCTTCTTTTCCATCAGGTGACCGAAAGAATGAATTATGACCCGTAGCATATACACCGTTAGCAGGAGACTGTTTAAAAACAGGATGACCTGTTTTTATCCATGAGGATGCATTTAATAAATCTGCGTTTACGTTTGCCGTTAGCATACCCAAAGCGTAATAATCTGTCCAACACCCACTGGCTGAATAGATCAAATATATTTTATCTCTATGTTTTAATATTTCCGGGCCTTCATTCACATTTACATGTTTCACATCATTGGGATTGTTCAAATCGCCATTTTTTTCCCAGGGCAAAGTAGGTGCAGACACCAGCGTGCGCTTGCCTTCTGCAGTCCATGGATTTTTCAATTTGGCAATAAAAATATCCTGCTCGCCATTCACATCATCCTTCCACCCACTCCATATTACATACATTTTACCTTTGTTTTCAAATACGCTTGCATCAATCGCCCATTTATCTTCCGGGAGATTCAGCTTACCTTTCATAACCCATTTTCCCTGCAATGGATCAGCGGATTCATTCTCGATAACATACATCCTATGGTTAAAATTGTTGCCGCTATCTGCTGCAAAATAAACATACCACCTGCCTTGTAAAAAATGTATTTCGGGCGCCCATATTTCTTTTGAATAAGGCCCTGAAGCAGGTGGCGTCCAAACGACTTTTTTTTCCGCCGATTTGAGGTCACCCATATTCTGTGTCTTCCATAACGTAATATTGTGGCCCGTAGAATTGGTGTAATAATAATATCCGTCTTTATGGATAACCCACGGATCAGCACCCGACGGAAGCAAAGGATTGGTGAAGGTTGTTTGGGCAAAACCGGTGTTGGCTATAAACACAGTCAGGATCAATAAAAAATATCTATTCAGTTGTTTCATAAATAAATTGTAACATTTTTATAAACCTCTTGAGAGCCTCACACCAACCCCTTTCCGAAGGAGAGGTACCATATCTGTTTTGGCGCTACAGAGATTTAATACTTTTATTTAACGGTTGCTAAATCAAGCGAAGCCTCACTCCCATCACCTCACTCCCGGCTGAATATAATATATCAACTTTATTTAACTGTTGAAAAATCATACACACTATATGTTTTATAAACATCTCCAGGTTTCAAAAATGTGGTTGGAAAAGCAGGCTGGTTGGGTGAATCGGGGAAATGCTGCGTTTCCATTGCGAAAGCGGTTCTGAAATCATCTTTGCTTCCATCACTGAAAGTATTTTTACTTTGCATGAAATTACCGCTGTAAAACTGAAGGCCAGGCTCCTGGGTGTATACATTCATTACAATACCAGACTGATCTCCTGTAACAGTGGCGGCATGGTTTAAACCATTGACTTTTGTTCCATCCAAAACGAAATTGTGGTCGTAACCCTTCCCATTTTTTAATTGCTGATTGTCTTCGTTTATCCGGGACCCTATAGTGACTGGTTTTGTAAAATCGAATGGTGTAGCTGGTACAGGCGCCAGCGTGCCTTTGGGAATTAAGCCTGTATCTACAGGTGTGTATTTATCTGCATAGATCTGAACCGTATGATTCAAAATAGAGCCGCTCCCTTCGCCGTTCAAATTAAAGAAAGCATGATTGGTCAAGTTAACAACCGTTTTTTTATCAGTCGTAGCTTCGTATTCGCATTTAAATCCATTATCCCCGGTTAAAGAATAAGTGACTTTCACATTCAGATTTCCCGGAAATCCCTCCTCCATATCATTTGATAAGTAAGTTAACTGCAATGTTGAATCGTTCAACTTATCAGCATCCCATACAACAGCCTGGTACCCCTTTTTTCCACCGTGTAAAGTGTTGGCACCGTTGTTGGTAAACAAAGTATATTGCTTACCGTCTAAAGAAAATTTTCCTTTGGCAATGCGGTTCCCATAACGCCCAATAGTAGCACCAAAATAGGGTTCAGTGGAGTTGACATAATCCTGAACGCTCTTAAAGCCAACCACCACATCCGACATTTTTCCATTTTTATCCGGTACCATAAGGGCAACCAAACGTCCTCCGTAATTTGTAATTGCGGCTTCCATGCCATTGTAATTTTTCAGAACATACAAATCGGTCGGCTTGCCATCGATGGTAGTTTCAAAATTTTTCTTGTCGGGAATTAAAGAAGTAGTTCCTGAATCCGGATTGTCCGCTGTAGCAACATTTTTTGTTGAATCCGCATTGTTTTTATTTCCTGATGAGGAACCGTTACAAGAGGCAAGTGATACAAGAGCAAACGCTGTTGCGATTAAGAAGATTGAATGTAATTTCATATTTTACTTTGATTAAAACCTCACCCCAACGCCTCTCCGAAGGAGAGGGACAAGGATTGCCAGGCAGATTTTGATTATTGATCGTTTATTATTTTAATATTTATTCATTTCTATACGGCATAAATCTTATCTGTTTAAAGCCCGAAGGGCTTTAGTTATTACAGTCTGCAATGTTGAAAAATCCCATAACTCCGAAGGGTGACATTATCGCCATAAATAAAATGTCACCCGGTCCGGGTAAAAAAACCCGATCTCCTTCTTGCTATAATAATGACATCTTTTCAGGATTATTTTTGAACAATCTCTCCTGATCCAGGAAAAAAAATTAATCCTCATTCAATTCAGCAAGCCTTGCATATATTTCAATCATCGCAGCCTGGTCGATCAGGCTTTTTCTTTTTCCTTTTCCTACCAATCCATTTTCATCTTTTTCATCCTGCCAAATCCTGTTCGCATCATCTATAAAAAATTGTATGTAGTCTTTGTTTTTATCTATTGTATACAATTCCTGGTAACCTCTTAGCAACACTGCGTTGAACCAATAATTGCCGGGTAACCTGCCATTCTTATAAAAAACTTTTTTTGCTATGGCCGCAATTCGCCTGGCTTCCTGTAAATATTTTTTGTTATTGGTAATATTATATAGTAACACGTTTGACTGGAGCATGGTACCCGCGTTATACGTATAGAATGCTCTGCCTATTTCTAAAGAAGGAATTTTTATATTGTCGTAATATACACCTTCCGGCGCCTGTAAATGCGCATTAACCCAATTATATAAAAACAAAGCAGTGTCCAGGTAATGACTGCTATTTGTTATTTCGTACAACCGGAGTGCCATAATAATTCCCGGCCCGTTAGAGCAGGTATTTTTTGATGTTTTTTCATCTTCTTTCCAATACAAACCACCACCGGATATTGTATCAAAACCCGTCATCATAAAGTGATAAATATCTTTTGCTATATCCAGGTACTGCTGCTTTTTTGTTCTTTCATAGGAATCAAGACAAGCAATCGCAACCCACTGGTTATCGTCGTAAAACCTTGAATCTTTTTGCTCTTTCATAACATAGGCCTGGTAAGCCGGTGCGGGCGGAATGCCACTATGATACTGCTCTATCGCTTTCATTACAGGCGTCATAAAATCTTTCTGCGGCCTTAACGCTTCTTCTTCATTAGCTGCCTGTATCAATGCACATAAAGGCCATAAATACGAATGTGGCTTTTCACCCTGTTTTACATCATTTGTTTCGTAATAAAGTGCATTGGCCGCATCATAAAAGTGTTGATAGATATTCTTATGGAGCGTATCTATCCTGCCTTCATACATACTTTTTGATCTTCTTGCCGTTGAATATTGTGCCGGCAACAAAATATTACACCCAACAAGAAAACAGGCAATAAAAAATATTTTTACTTGTATCCACCTCACTATCAAATTATTTTCATTTTAAAAAAAATGTACCGGGTATTATTATTCAATTTGCTTTATCAATGCAATAACATCGTCTCTCTTTGAAAAAGTGGTATTGTTCTTTTTTACCCAATCTTTTATCGCATCTTTTTTATCGGGGAAAAATTTTGCTAATTGCCGTTCGTTTCCAATCTTTTCTAATTTTCCATCTTTCAAAATAAAAAAAGCCTGGTTTGGAATTATCTTAAAGCCATCCGGCAGTTTCAGTGCATAGGCGCCTCCATCTCGTATTAAAGACTGGTACGAAGAGGTAGCCGATGATTCCGTGGTGCTGCCATAGCCAATGGATGTTCCAGGTTCACTAACGCTTGCCGTAAACTCCTCTAACAAAATTATCGAACCATTCGCCAACACTTCATAAAACTTATTGTTTAAGGGAATAAATTTTCTATCACTAATATAAACGGTATCTACATTTTCCGGTTTGGCAATGGCAGCGATTTTGCCATTTTCTTCGAATACCATTTCATTGGTGATGGTATTATAGTTTAAATTCTGATTAGAGGTTTCACCTGATTTCATTTTTACCGTTCCGGGAGTAAACTGATCCAGCACGTATTGAACTAACTTAACAGTTTGAAGTGAATGTTGAGCATAGGTGATTCTAGTGCAAAGCAACATCAATACAAGCAAATATTTTAATATTGTAATTATTGATTTCATAATACAGGTATTTTAAGGTCTCAACACAACTCTTCTTATAAACCTCGCCCCAACCCCTCTCCGAAGGAGAGGGACACGCTCTATTTAGCTCTAACGGTAAAGATCATACGAAAATTTCTACGCAATTGTTACTTGTTTTTTAATCTATAGAACTTCACCCTAACCCCTCTCCGAAGGAGAGGGGTACGCTCTGTAGGTCGCTAAAAACAAGTGAACAAAAATTCACCATTCATTATTTAGCTTTCATTATTCACCTCTCACTTATTCACCTCTAACCTATTCACCTCTCACTTTTTCAATTTCTCATCCAACAATTTCATAAAATATCCGCCCACAACGCTTCGTGCCTGGAAGCCTACCTGCTTACCGTCGGTGGTTTCATGCCAGTCGCTTAAGGGAACACGCGTGGGCGTTTCAGTTGCAAACTTGTACAACGGATCAATAAATGCTTCGAAGTCCTGGTGATTATCCGCAAGCGTAGCTGTCCACATAATCCAATCACTCTTTGTATATGTTTTACGACTATCGAGTGGAAGGCCAAATTCATTTTGTTTGGTGAGATAAAATTTTATTTCCTTTTCATATACTTCTTTGGGGAAAAGATCCAGGTTCAATACTTTATCCCAGATCATATTATATTTCTGGCTCCAGGTATTATTTTTATCAAATGTCAATGCAAAGTGATCACCTTCATCATCCATAACCATCCAGCGTTTCGCCATGCTTTTTGCAGTATCCGTATAGGTTGCTGCTATTTCCTTCTTGCCTAACATGCCAGCCATCATACCGTAGCAACCGATACCTTCAATGGCTTTCACAGAAAGATTGGCGTTGCGGGCAAGGTGGCCCGCAAAATCATCCGTACACAACTGGTTGGCGGGGTCAAAACCTTCTTTCACTAAATAGTTTGTCCAGGTGGTTAATGTTTTCCAATGCCTTTTTGCATAGTCTGCATTGCCTTCTGTTTTGGCAATAGCTGCAGTAAGAATAACCATGTTACCACTTTCCTCTACCGGCATTCCTTCTCCGTACGTTTGCCCGTTGGCGATAGGATACGTACCCAAATCATGCGCGGCAAAAGGATTTGCCCATTTCCCGCTCTCGCTAAAATAAAATACGCCGTTCATCATTCCTTTCAACAACGTCGGATTATAAGCCAGAAATAACGGGGAAGAGGGATAGGTTATATCCACAGTATTAACTGAACCATTACTGAAATTTTCTTTAGATAAAAATAAAATCTCTCCCTGCGGGCTTTGCAGTAATTTATGTGCAGCTATGCATTGACGATAGGCTATTATACAAAGATCCGCATATGTTGTACCTCCAGCTTTTACGAGGTCATCATACAGGCTTTTATTCCAGTCTTCGCATTGCTGCATTACGCTTTTATAATCCGTTGCAGCTTTTGTCAATTCTTTTTCGATGGTCTGATCACCGTTGCGGTTCCACCAGGGTTTTAAATTCCGATGAAAATATTGCATAGAATATATATCATCATAGCCCAGTAGAAAAAATTGCTCTTTTGCATCGCTACCAACTTTACCGAGGTTGACTGACGTATTTAAGACGAGATTTTTACCGCTGATAACATTCGTAATAGTTCTATTTGAAATAAATGTAGATGCCGCCTGTGAGGAAGCGCTGATATATTGTTTCGACTTTGCTGAAGAGGGAACAGCCACATACATATAGCCCCAGTCAATCCGAAGATCATCACCTTTCTTCTGAAGAACAGGTTGCTCTTTGGTGCCCGCTTTCAAAATATTTAATTGCGATACATTATATTTTTTTGCAATTACTGGCTGGGATGGAACGTTTGTGGCAATATTGGTAGATGCACCTAAATAAATTCGTACCTCATGCGTTTTCCCATCGTTTGTTTTCACCGAATAGGTGATATAAGAAACCGGTCTTGATAACATATTTAAATCTTTTATCAACAAGGGTGAAGTAAAAGTGATCGTCGCATCTACCGGGCCGCAGGTAAAATCATAGATGGTTTGTGTTGCATTCATCGTGACACTTTTTTGCTGTGCTTTCGTCTCCGATATATCCGTTTTCATTACAGCATCCGTTACGATACCGGCATCAAGAAAAGCCCCGCCCGCAGTATTGGCCACATGTATCGCTAAAACATTTTTACCTTTTTTTAATTTTTGTCTGACGGCATCTTCAATGGGAATAAATTTAAATTTATGTATCCAACCCGTGTACTTATAAATTTCTTCTCCGTTTAAATACACTTCTGTATTATCATCGTGTTGAATTTTTAAATACAATTTGTCATAGCCAGTCTTATCTACCATAAATGTTCTGCGCAGCCAAATGTCCTTGCTATTCCATACCGTTCCGGCGCCTTTATTTTCACTGGTAAAAGGCGCTTTGGCAGTTTTCCATTTGGTATCATTAAATGTTTGACTTTCCCAACCATCTGCCGGTTGGGTTTCTGTATATTTCGCTGCGTATGGTTGATCATCGGCTGTGGCGGCTACATTATCAAAGGTTTTGCTTTCGCTGCCAATAACACGATATGTTTTCCCATCTACTTGTATCAATCCCGTTAAAGGCTGGTCAGCCCCTGTCCAATGTTTAGTTGGTGATGCATTTAAAGTATCGGTCATGGACCATATACTAAAATAGGGATCGTGCGTTATAAGCGGATAAGCCGGCGCTTTATGTACCTGCGCTAAGAGCTGCTGCGAACAAATTAATACAATCAAAAAATTCAATGCTTTCTTATGTTTCATGTTTTCATCTTTATATGCCAAAAAACTATTTTTTACCTGTCAGTGATCTTATCAGTTTGATCTCCTCATTACTGTAAGGAGTGCCGTCTTTACGGAATATGTCGTGAAACCAAATCTTCGGTTCGGCACCATTGGGCATGGGTGTATCCCATGCATACATCGTATTTGTTTTACCGGCAACCAGGCCCCAGTTGATGGCCCCAACATTATCTTTTTTAAGTAATGGCATTACATTAGAAAATAGACTTCCTCTTGTTCTTGCCATATATTCAGTACAAATTAGCGGACGGCCATAATGTTTCAGCGTATCTATTGCTTTTGCATGTTCTGGTACCTTTTCATAGTTATGATAAGTAATCACATCAGAATTTGCCAGTTGGTATGTATTCAACTCAGTAAGTTTTGAATCCCAAACACCGGCAGATAATGGCTGGTCTGGATCGGCCTGTCTTGCCCATGAAAATTCCTTACTCAAAAGTGGTAAACTTTTACTGCCATTACCCGAGTTGCCGGGTTCGTTGTAAAGGTCCCAAAGTAAAATTCTTTTGTCATTCTTAAATGTCGTTAATATATCTTTCACATATCTTTCCAGGGTATCGCCCAGCAGGGGTTCTGTATAATATAAAGAGCCGGGATCCCTTATCCAGCCCGAATTATGAACACCTGTTTTTGGCGCAGGTTGCGTACCAGCGTGGTAATGGTCGTTCCAGCAATCATCAAATATTACAAAGATCGTTCCTATGTGATGTTTATCCGCAATAGACAGATATTCCATCATCCTTTTTTTAAAGCCTTCCTGATCCTCCTGCCAAGCTATGTGATGCAGGAAAACACGCATCGCATTTAAACCAATTGACTGGGCATAACCTAGTTCACGGTCAATTGTTTTAGGATCAAACGTGGCGGCCTGCCACATCTCCAACTGGTTAATAGCGGAGCTGGGAATAAAATTACTGCCCCTGAGCCATCGTTTTTTTGCGTACCATTCATTGGCTTTTGCTTTGCTCCACGCAGCCCTTTCTTTTTGCGCATAAACATTACCGTTAGCTAAAAAAACAATCGCGATAATTGTAAAAAATAATGTCTTCATGTTTGTCTTAATTTTTTATTTATAATCAGCATTTAATCCTGTTTTTGAAGCCTCACTCCAACCCCTCTTTGAAGGATAGGGACATGGGCTATTTAAAATCAACAGGGTATAATCGTGTCTCAGCCTCTTTTATTAATTTACCACAGGGAATGCGGAGATTCTCAATCTTGCCGCACCCATAGGTATTAGTTCTATTGTCTTTTCTTTGGTAGTCACACTTACGGGGCTCTGAGGCAGCACTTCACATAAGCCATACTGGTCCAGCGTCCACGAAGGAATAAGTTTCCCTTTTGTCTTTAGTAAAATGGGAACATCCTCCTGCGTAAATGGAAAATTACTTTCAGGCCACGGCCTTTTAATGATCTCAAATTGATCCGATGCAGGTTCATTGTTTAAAGCCAAACCATAATTCCACATGCTTGCGGGATAGATATTATACGCAGGCCATTTGGTTTGATCTGCATCAGCCTGCCATTTCGAATCGCCAATGGCAGATTCTTTGCTATTCATCTTCTTATAATATTCATCAATCTTTAATGAAAATGTAAGCGGCCCATAATCTACACTTACGCTGTTCTTATTTTCAGTCCATCTATGAACGGATAATTTCATGGGAAGCGTCAGGTCAACCACATCTCCCTGTTTCCATTTATTTTCCAACCTTATATAAGAGCTTGCCGTGACATTAATATTGACAGGCTCTCCATTTATTGTAACTTTTGCATCATTGCACCACTGTGGAATGCGGAGGTACAATGGAAAACTAACTGGAGATAAAGTGCTCACTTCTATTTTTACGTTTTCATCAAAAGGATAGTTAGTAGTTTGCTTCAACATAACGGTGTGGCCTGTACGATTGCCAACTTTCGCCGTTAACTCACTGCTGTTATATAATATGGCAGCCACGCCATTATCCGGGGTAGCCATCCACAAATGTTCTTCGTAGTAGGGCCATCCCTGGGAATGATTATGCTGGCAACACCTGCTGCTAAAGGGATTCATCATTAAAAAAGGGCCTTCGTTTTCTATACCGGGTGAATGATTTCTACTATCGCTTACTACCATATTTGGCGCGGTTAAATAACGAAGCCCCCTAAAGTCGGGCATTACTGCGGCAGGATACGTATTGAAAGCCACATCCTCGCAATTGTCGGCCCACATGGGATCCCCGGTGATACCCGTTAGTATTTCATCAGAAGCCATTTGCTCCACCATGCCACAGGTTTCTACTGCCTGTCGTGGATCTGTATAGCCTTTCCTTGCGTTCTCATCCGCACCAAACATGCCGCCCGGGACCTGGCCGTATATATTTCTTATTAAATAAAAATCATGATAGGTCGCGTTCAATAAAGTGCTATCTTTTGTTTGCATATAATAAGTAGCCGGTTCCCTGAAACACTGGGCTATATTTACATTATGCCAGTTGGGCAACGTGTTTTTCTGTGACCAGTCTGCCGTATTCTTATAAATTTTATTGCCAAGATCCAACAGCGATTTTTCACCTGTGTGATCGTACAACCAATAAATGCTGTACAGGTTATCACCGCCGCGGCTATTCTCCCAATACGTCCTTAAAAGCAGGCTATCAGGAACGGTGCTTTGCCATTTAAAATATTTTGTCATGAACGGAATAACCCTGGTGTCTTTGCTATATTCATAATAAGATTGCAGGCACCAAAGCATGATCATATTCGGCCACAGGTCAGGGATTTTAGCAATTTGGTTTTGCCGGTTTCGTTCCACTTCACCGGGACCAAAAAAACCATCAGCCCGCTGACTTTCAAAAACTTTTTCAAGCCATAATTTTGTTTCGTCAATAATAGGCTTATCATTTAAAATATAGCCAAGATCCCCGTAACCTTTCAACCAGTATGGCACTTCCTCCCAGCCATGATCGCCTCTGCCGGTACCGCTAAACCACGCGTTGTTCTTCTTTTCGAGCCAGGCGCTTATCTCACCAAGTTTGCCTGTTAATCCATCTCTCTGCAGTTCAAGGTATTTTAATATCCAACCTTCGGGCCTGATGCTACCAACAGGGAGTTTTATAAGCGATAAGGGCTCTAATGGATTTTTATTACTGGTATAAAATGAATTACTAACGTTGGTGGATGGACGCTGAACTAAAGTTGCTTTTATTATATTTTGAGCATGTATGTTAGTAAAGCAAAAAAACAAAAGCAAGAACAGTGTGAAGCAACAATTATTCAAAATTTTTATTTCCATTATTAATATTTTCATGCCTTTCAAAGTTACTTTAAATGAATAGGGTTATTCCCAATAGTTTCATAAAGAAGCTGCTTTTACACAAACGTCAGCAGAAACCTCACCACCATCCCTCCGCACGACAGGGAAACGACCCTGTTTATTCCAAACCCCGATGCTCCACATTATCTTATTCAGGTAGTGTAAGCCAAAAATCAAAAGGCGAGCCTCACCCCAACCCCTCTCCGATGGAGAGGGACCATCCCTGTTTAAATTTCCTACGTACCTTCATTACTCAATCAAATAGTTGTCGTTTACTCGGGTACTGTTAGCCAAAAATCAAAAGGTGTATTTCTATCGCTTACCAATGTACCGTTTTTAATTTCTAATGGCGCTACCTGTATCAAAGAGCGCCTTTCATCAAAAGGATATATGCCGTCTGCTCTCATGGTTGCACCGGCATGAGTTTTCCTTCCCGGATGTGTGAAATAAAAAATATAGGCCTTATCATGTACCACAACAACATCCCCGTGAGCACCACTGGGCCTGTCTTCATTTCTGTTGGAAGCACTATCTAATATAAGGCCTTGCTTTTCCCATGAGTTGGCATCTTTGGAACGATATACTCGCATGCCATGCCATTCATCTGTTATCATCCAGTAGTAGCCGCCAAACTTAAAATTGATAGGGCCTTCCTGCCGGGTTTGGTCTAACACAGGTTTGTCAATCAAATCCCATTTATATAAATCTTTACTTTCTGCCATCATGATAGATGCATTATGTGCATCATCTTTATACCACATGCGCCATGTTTTATCGGGCATCTGCATAAGGGAAGCATCTATTACAGTTTCTGAAGAAAGTTTTAAGAAGCCGGTAAATTTCCAGTCCCATAGATTTTTACTGGTGTAATGTACCATTCTTGCCTTACCGCCCCAATGGCTGCGCACGCCTTGTATATAAACCACAAACATGTGATACGTTCCATTTTGATAGACTACATCAGGGGCCCAAAAAGTATTTTTTCCTTTCTCAAATTCAAGATTTAAGGTACCGCGATATACCCATGTTTGCCCGTTTTCATCACCGGAAGCAATACCTATATCGGTTCCATAACAAAAGGCTACATCAGGCGCTTCCACATTCGCCCTGCGTTGCGAATACAACATCCACCATTTTTTTTCTTCACGATTCCAAACCATTACGGGGTCTGCTGCTCCATCAGTTATTGGATCACGAAATAATGGCGCAGGAGCCATATGATTTTTAGGGATATTACTATTTTCCTGGGCATTAGTCCTTTTTACAAATAAGAAACAAGAAATAAGAAATATATAATAAGAAATCTTCATCGACAAGATCATTTTTAAAACCTCATCCCCCCTCTTCAAAGGAGATGGACAAGCTCTGCATAGGTGCAACCGGGTTTAAAAAAAAAATATTTTCAATTTTTTTATTTACAAATACCTCTGAAAAACCTTCCCGGTTCTACGCGCGCCACCTACCTCACAACCTATTCCACCACATCATACAATTTTTCATTAACCTCTTTCAATTTTTCAATAGGCATCTTCATCACCTTTCTATCGTAAGTCATGAAGCCGTTTACTTCGCCTTCCACATCTGTTGTTTGTGTATAAACTGCAGCCGATAGACCTTGCTTAATTAATTCTTCCAACCTGGCTGTTAAGGAATTATATCTTTTGAATAAACTATCATTGCTATTGAAACTTTGGTAACCCCAGCTTTTTTGTTGCCAGGTATGTCCTTCCACTGGCAAACCTAAGCCGCCAAATTCTCCCAGTACCAGTGCCTTCTTTGCGCCGAATATATCAGGCCTTGGCATGGCGGGATCAGGATAATTATGCAAATCTTCTATGTCGCCCACGGGGTAAAAATTACCGCCACTGGCGCTGTTTACGAGCCTTGACGGATCTTTTTGCTTTGTCCAGTTCGCAATTTCAACCGTTTTAAACTGGCCCCACGCTTCATTAAAAGGAGTCCAAACTACAATACAGGGATAATTGTGCAAAGCTTCCATAATGGCGTTCCATTCTTTACGGTAATACCCTTCACTTTCAGGCGTACGATCCCTGTCAGTTGCCCGGCCCAACACGCCCGGCCTTGGTTCCCAGTGATTGCCGAGATCACCGCTGGGCATATCCTGCCATACAAGCATACCGAGCATGTCGCAGTAATAGTACCAACGGGCAGGTTCCACCTTAATGTGCTTACGGATCATATTGAATCCCATCTCTTTGGTTTTTTCTATATCAAATTTCAAAGCGGCATCGGTAGGTGCAGTGTATAAGCCGTCAGGCCACCATCCCTGGTCGAGCGGCCCGAATTCAAACAAAAATTTATTATTAAGCATCATCTTTTGGATACCATTTGCATCCGGTGCAATAGAAATTTTTCGCATGGCGAAATAGCTTTTCACTGCATCCACCATTTTTCCTTTGCGCGTAACCGTTATTTTCAGGTCATACAAAAAAGGATGTGAAGGTGACCATGCTTCCGCCTTGGGAATAGAGAGCGTCACTGAAGTATCTGAACCATTTTTTTCTGCTATTTTTTCATCGCCTTTCCAGGCAGAAATATTGATTTCATCGCCAGGCTGCAGGTTCGATATTGATGAATTTACAGTAAGTGTCTTATTATCGAAATCGGGTGTTTGCTTTGCGGATACAATATAAGTACCAGCAACGGTTTCCAGCCAAACCGTCTGCCAAATACCTGTTACCGGCGTGTACCAGATGCCTTCCGGTTTTACTACCTGCTTGCCGTGTGGCTGCGGACCATCGTTGGTTGGATCCCAAACACGGACGGATAGTTGTTGATTGGTTCCTTTCTTTAGGTCATCCGTTACATCAAATGTAAAAGGATCATAACCGCCCTCATGCCTGCCAACATTTTTTCCATTTATATATATATCGCTTCTCCAGTCAACAGCACCGAAATGAAGGAGTATTCTTTTTCCTTTTCGTTTAACCGGAACTGTTATAGTTCTCTGATACCAAAGGATGCTATCTTTTCCCACAGTTTTCGAAACGCCGGACAATGCAGATTCTACCGCGAAAGGAACCAAAATATTCCCCTGGAAAGACGCAGGAATGGCATCAATATCTGATACAGGAAGTATGGCGTATTGCCAAAGGCCATTCAGGCTTTGCCAATCGCTTCTTTGCATTAGGGGCCGTGGATAGTCAGGTAGCGTATTGGCAGAATTTACATCATCCGCCCATTGCGTGGTAATATGACCCGGAACGATTTGCCAGCCTGTCTGCTGTGCATTCGCAACAATAGAAAATAAAAGAATGAAAAATAGAAGTTGAAGTTTTTTCATCGTCATAATTTAAATATTGGACTTTAGTTTTTTATTCGCTGAAATAGTTTGATAGTCAGTGCAGGTTCAACTAAATTAAAATTTCTTATTCGTAATATTTCTTTTAGTCTTCACAATGTTATCAAAGAATAATATAATGAAAAAACAAGGCTAACATCGTAATAATATCAACCCTGGTTTTTCAATTATTTTAGACAGACCTAAAGGTTAAGGCTACCCTTTTTTAAAATTGCACTTTTTGCAGCGGTGAAAAAATCATGTCCTCCACATTTACAATTTTAATTCCAACACGTGCATACAAATAGGCCTGGGTAAGAGCTGATGCCGGTACTGCAACACTTAATGTAATATTATTGGGGTCAGTTATTGCGCTGCCATCCATATCTTTCAATGCAATATTATTTCCTCCTGAAACGAATTGCGTATTATTAATATACAAGCTCACCCTTTCAATATCTTTTGCCATTGTTGGGTCTGTAATGATCTGCTCTGCTTTGAAACTAGCAGTAACATTGCCTCCGCTTCCTGAAATTTGTGTATTCCTCACCATATAATATGGAGTTACTTCAAGATTGACAGTTTGGTTGCCTTTCAAAGTAATTGCCAGGGAGTCAGGAGCGCCTGAAGAAGTTTGTTTATACACAAATGGGCCCTGTCCGTTAGGAATGATTAATTTATAATCTCCATCAAAAAGCACCTGGGAATAACTGCCATCTTGCTGAAATGTGCTATTGATGGCACCGACTTTACCAAATCCATATTGGTATATCTGGAAAGGAACCTGGTTTCTCTCCACATTTACAGAATCCCCTTTGTACATCAGGCTTCCGGTTAAAAATGTTCCGGGCTCTGCATAATTATCTTTTTTACAGGAATAAAATGAGATAACTAAAACGGGGATTAAAATATATCGAAAAAGATTTTTCATGATCTAAAATTTATAGAATAGTTTATTGGTTAGGTTGTTTTGCAATTTGCGGATTTGCTGCTCTTATGTCGTCTCCTATAAACGTATAGTAGTTACCGAAGAGGAAGCGGTTTGAACCGGTGACTAAGGCGGGCAACGTTTCTTTAAACATCCACTTGCCGGCATTTGGAGTTCCCGGTGCATATTCATGATAAGGCCATAAACCCCATGGTTGCGTACTATGTTTAGTGGCTTTACCAATGTTAGTTTTTAAATCGCTCAATGTAGTCGGAACCCCGTCCCATCTAACATGCGCCAAACGCCAACGCTTCATGTCATAGAAGTAGTGTCCTTCAAAAGAAAGCTCGATACGGCGTTCGTGAACAATGCGGTCAAAAGTAATATCGCCTGCTGTCAAAGGTATCGCCAGGCCGGCCCTGGCCCGTACCATATTTAAATAAGTAGCTGCTGTAGCATTATCGCCCGTTTCAAAAGAAGCCTCTGCAGCATTTAACAAAACTTCACCAAAACGGTAACGGATAAACGCTACCGTACTTCCCTGACCTCTTCTACCAGAGCCAACGATGGGATCCAAATATTTGCGAATATAAAATCCGGTTTGCGTTCTCAGCTCGAGGCCGTTAATCGGTCCATCAGCTCCTACAACCTGCACATCCGGACCACCAGCAACAATTGGTTTTAAATGCCCCGCTTCATCACTGCTAATGATGGTGCCATCAGCCAGCCGGTAGCCTGCCCAGATATCCACGGTCTGCCCCTTAAATTTGCCTCCGGGAAGAAGAACCGTGCCCGCAAGCCTGGCATCTCTTCCATCAAAAATATCCTGGATACCGGTATAAAAAATTGGATTGCCTGAGACATCTACGGTAGCGAGAGGTGCATAGGTGTTATCCAGCTTTTCATAACTTTCCACAAGATTCAGTGAGGGGTCGAGCCTTCCCGCATCACCGCCTTCATCTGAGAATGAATACGGTTGGTCATTGATCGTAAAGCCATGTGTTTTACCCCCGGTCTTAAAGTCTTCAAAAAATATGGTTTCGGGACTGTTTTTATCTAAAAATAAGTTGGCATAGTTATCCGACAACTGCGCGGGAGTAGCCCCGGTCGTTGCCGTATATAATTTATAACTGCCTGCGCTCCCGCTAATAATTTCGCCTGCTGCACGTAAGGCAATGGTATAGTACCCGTTTGCTTTTGATGCATCGATGCCCACTTCGCCGCCGGGTAATGAAACTGCCGGAGTGGTGGCGCCATATTTGGCAATTGAACCAGCATACAAAGCCGCCCGGCACTCCATTGCCAGAGCAGCACCTTTGCTTGCCCGTGATTTTTCCGTCATATCCGATGGTAAATCGTTTTTTATAGCCTCAGCTTCGTTAATTATGAAATCATACATTTCAGATTCCCTGGTCCTGGACAATTGCAGTCCATCAACCTTTCCGCTATAGTCGTACTCCAGTGGTATAAGAACCAGGGGCACACCACCATAACGTTTTGTAATTTCAAAATAAAAGTTGGCCCGCAGGAAACGTCCTTCTGCAGAAAATCTTTTTTTGTCGTCGACGGAAAGACCCGATGATGCACTGTCCCTTTGAATAAAAAGGTTCAGGTCCCGAATATATCTATAACTATCAGACCAGTTAAGCCCCCATGAATCATAAGCCCAGCCGGTCCTTTGAACATAGTATGCACTTCCATTTTCCGAAGGAAAGCTTTCACTAAAGTCAGTAAAACTAGCCCACCCATTATCCAGGCCGCTAAAATCAACCTGCCGGTTGTAGAGATCAGCCAGAACAGAAAGCACCAGGTTTGGATCACTAAACACCTGGTCATTGGTCAGGAAGGTATTTGGCTGCACATTAAGGAATGAACTATCTTTTTGACACCCCCAGCCCATAGCTAAAAGAAAAGAAGCTGTTATTATTATTAGTAATTTTTTCATTAAAATTATTTTTACTTCAGCATGATATTTTATAAAGAAAGATTGATACCAAAATTAATTACCCTATTTTGAGGAAACTGAATTCCATTGTCATCCACTGTTTCGGGGTCCACACCATATTGCGAAAGGTTATCAATAGAAAACAGGTCATAGCCATTAACATACACCCTCGCAGACTGTATTTTAGCCCTGTCTAACAGCTTGTGAGGTAGTGAGTAGCCGAACTCGATAGTCCGAGCCCTGAAATAAGTTACATTATGCAGCCAAAAGGTGGAGTTTGTAGCATAATCGCTGTGGCCGAAACCCGGGTTGTACCGGTTGGCTGGATATTTGCCAGGAATCCAGGCACTGTTGGGATCATAGATGTCTGTCCTGTGCCAGCGATCTTCAAAAATAGCATTCAGGTTTCCATTATTTTGAAACGCCCATCTTTGTTCCCAGTTCTGGAACCACGAAAACCCCGATGCCCCGGAGAAGTCAGCATGAAAATCAAATCCATTGTAAAACGCAGAAACAGAAAAGCCAAAATTTATAGTCGGTTGTGCGCCATACGCATAGCTGATCGGCCGCAGGTCAAGACCGTCAATTTTTCCATCGCCATTTACATCTTTATATATCAGGTCACCAGGTAACAAAGTCCGGTTACCCTGTCCGTCAATATCCACTTTATAACTGTTTATCTGATCTGCTGACGTGAACTGACCTATGCATATATAGCCCCAGTCCTTATCAGTAAACCTTTGTTCACCTGAATTCCGATATTGATCAATAGAATTAAAGAAAAGGGGATTATAGGAATTTAGGAATTTAGAACGGGTAAAAGATAAATTACCGCCTATGGTAAAATTAACCCGGCCAGCCGTTCCGAAATATGACAATGAACCTTCTTCTCCATATTGTGCATCTGAATTAATATTTTGCTGCGCCAGGTCATATCCTACTTCTCTTGGCAATAACACATCATTTTTGGTACCTGGTAGTCCTGTTCGCTTCCTGTAAAACCAATCAAACGTTCCTGACAATTTACCATTTAGCAACGTGAAATCTGCACCAATATCAGTAATCTTACTTTTTAACCAGGATATAGTAGTAACAGGAACACCTTTATCTCTTGATGCCGGAACAATATTTCCATCCAGGATTGCTGATCCCTGTGAACCATAATTATAACCCGGCAGGAATGCAAACTGGGTAACAATAGGCTGATTTACGTCATATGGGTTACGATCATCTCCCAATATACCATAAGAACCCCTGAATTTCAACGAGGTAATGATATTGGTTTTATTTCCCATTAAAGCCTGGAAGAATGGCTCCCGGCTTATTTTCCAACCGGCAGACCCACCCGGAAAATAACCTACCTGGTGGCCGGGGGCAAATAAGTAAGAAGCGTCACGCCTGGCAGAACCTTCTAAAAAATATCTGTTATCATAGTTATATGTAACGCGGGCTATATAACCCACACGGGCTGTCGTAGCATCCTCATCCGTATATTGATCTACGATGGGATACGTTACTAAAGGCAGAAAATTAGATTGCGGATTGGCATGTAGCCAGTTCCTTAAATAATGTTCCTGGATTCTTTCAGCTACAACGGTGGCTCCCACTGAACTTTTTCCAAAGTTATTATTATAGTTTGCCTGAACCTGTAAAGTAGTATTGATGTGTTTAATCTGTTCCCTGTCACGCCATGGGTTGGTGCTTCCACCGGTAACATTATAAGTACTGTCTGAGGGACTGTACGTATAAGCTTTATAAGTATATTCCTGGTTATTTTCCAGTTCATCGGCCATGTAATAAGAGCCCATACCTCTTATGGAAAGTCCTTTTACCCAGGGAAGATCCCAGTCAATATGAAAATTAGTTTGTATAACCCTCCAGTCCGAACGGAACTTACCTGAAAGCTTATCATTTAAAAATGCATAATTTGATTCCAGGTGAGGACCAAGATTATTTAGGTACAAAGGATTATCATTGGCATAGGGCCTTTCCTGCGGGGTATTTCTCAATACGGCAAGCCTTGCCAGGAAATAATCGTCGCCACCCGGCACACCCGGATTCCGCCTGGTTTCTACACGGCCGTTAATATCAAACCCTACCTTTAAACCATTAGTTAATTTCGCGGTAACATTGGATTGTATATTTGTTCTATTAAAATTATATTCTTTACCTAGTACCGAATTTTGATAAAGATTAGTTCCCGATACGTAATAGTTAACCTTGTCTGAACCTCCGCTTATATTTACATTCACCGAATTTAGAGACGCACCATTATTGCCTAACACATATTTTCTCCAGTCAAAGCTCCTGTATTGAGGGTCAGTACCTTTTTTTGCAGCATCCAATATATCCTGTGTTATGGCTGTACTGCCAAATGTATTCAATTCAGCATCTGCCCGGTAATATAAATAGTCAGGCGTATTATTTACCACTTTTGGGAAGCGGAAAAAACTTTGGTAACCCGTATAAGCATCCACGTTAATATTATTGCGGCCGGTTCGTCCCTTCTTCGTAGTTACCACCACTACTCCGTTTGCGGCCCTTACACCGTAGATAGCAGCAGAAGCGTCCTTCAATACGGTGACACTTTCAACATCATTAGGAGCCAGGTTATTAAATTGTCCCTCATCCTGCTGAATACCGTCAATAACATAAAGGGGCGTTCCCATGTTCCTGATCTGGATACTTGCTCCTGCCCCGGGACGGCCCTCCGCCTGCCTGAAAGTAACACCGGGCAGTTTACCTGCCAACGTAGTACTTACAGTTGATCCTCCATGTACCCTGTCGATATCTTTACTGGTAACTGTTGAAATGGCCGCTGTTATAGATTCCTTCTTTTGCGTACCATACCCCACCACCACTACGTCGCCGAGGTTGGTGATATCAGGCATTAAACTAATGTTAAAGGATGTTTGACCATTGAGGGGTTGTGTGGCAGGCACCATACCCACAAACGAAAATGTAATTTTTTTATCGGCAGCGGTTACGGGTATTGAGTATATACCGTCCTGGTCGGTAAGAACCGCTTTTTTAGAATGATCTGCAATGACAGTTACTCTTTGCAATGGCTGCCCCGTAGAATCGACAACCCTGCCTGTAATGGTGGTAGTTTGCGCAACACCTGCCAGGGATGCTAGAGCAAAAAAGGAAACCAGGAAGACTTTTTGGGGGGAAAACATCAGGGTCTTTTTTTGCTTCATACCACGGCGCTTACCAAAGATTTTTTGCAAGCAACTTTTCATAATCAAAGGTTTAGTTTGTAATAAATAATTCATAAAGGATCTATTCGTTTTATTCGAAATTTTTACCAGGATGATACCACCATAAAAAATTTTCTGTTTCAACGTAAGGATGAATGAACATCTTTAAGCAATTAACCGTAAAGAATTTCCACTGTTTCAGTACCAAATAAATTGAATCTCTGTACATATGCAAAATCATATGTAAAAAATCAGTATAATCAATCTATATTATTTCCAGGAACATGTTAGCAGTCGTTCAGTAAAAAATATTATAAGTAAACAATCAAGGCATTATGTGAAGGAAATACTAAAACAGCACTTGTTATATTCAAGGGGTATCAAAATTTTTACGTTATGTTTCAATTTTTATATTAGAAATAATTATATACTTTACAAAATCCTTTCGCGTAAGGCAAAGCATAGACGCTATTTTATTATTTTGCAAAACGAATATTAATCTTAATGTTGTGTAACAAAGCCTGGATTCTTATGAGCTAAATGATGTAACAGTTTGCGCATATTTTTGTTTTTCAACGGTTGACATTAATAATACCTGATAAATTTATACTGCCGATTCATACAAACTTTTTTTATAAACCACTAAACTATTTCCGTTTTTTCGCCTAAACAATCAAAAGCTTAGAAAGATGAAAAATCGCATGACCAGGTTGTTTTGCCACGTAATTGTTATATTATTATATATTACTAACGTACACGCACAACCGTATTACTTCAGGCATTACCAGGTAGAAAATGGACTTTCAAATAACTCGGTATACTTTATAAAGCAGGATTCAAATGGATTTATGTGGTTTGCTACCAAAGACGGATTAAATCGTTTTGACGGGTTTCATTTCAAGGTATTTCGCATTAACAGCGCAGAAGACGATAAACACCTGTCTACCGATTATATATTTTGCATTCTTCCCGGAAAAGATGGCATGTTATGGGTTGGGGCACAAAGAGGATTATATATGTTTAACCGACAAAAAGAACGCCTTGAACCATTTATAGACTCATTGCCAAATATTTTTGACATAACGGTTGATCATTTGGGTCAATTATGGTTTATCTCATCTTCTACCCTCTGCAGGTATAATTTTAAAACAAATACCCTCAGGCAATTTTCTCCGTTAAAATATTTTAATGCAACTTCCATTTGCCTGGCAAACGATGGCCAGCTATGGGCCTCAACCAACAATGGCTTTTTAGAAAAATATAACGTCAACGATGACACGTTTTCATCCTT
This sequence comes from Ginsengibacter sp., assembly GCA_039933035.1. Classification (GTDB taxonomy): domain Bacteria; phylum Bacteroidota; class Bacteroidia; order Chitinophagales; family Chitinophagaceae; genus Ginsengibacter. The sequence continues at coordinate 22,973 of JBDTOV010000057.1, forward strand.
TAATATGTTTTCAAATTCAAAAACCCCGACTTCAAGATGGATACAAAAAATATACGCGGATGATAATCATACCATTTTTGTAGGAACCACCAGCCAGGGATTGAAAATTTTTAATACATCTTCTTCCAGCTACGGAGACGTGCTAACCTACAACCCGGATAAGACGACCATATTTGTAAGAGATATATTAAAAACTGCCGAAAATGAATATTGGTTTGCAACAGAATCGGGCATTTTTATTTATAATACTATTACCAAAAGTTTTACGAATATTAAAAAGAAATTCCTGGATCCTTACTCTCTCAGCGATAATGCTATTTATGCTCTTTGCAAAGATGCGGAAGGAAATATTTGGGCAGGTACTTTCTTTGGTGGCGTAAACTATTACGCAAAATCGAATGCTTCTTTTAAAAAATATTTTCCTGATAATACTGAAAATGCAATTAGCGGTAATGCCGTCCGTGAAATTTGTAAAGACCAATACGGCAATTTATGGATAGGTACAGAGGATGGTGGCTTAAACGAAATAAACAGCCAAACAAACGAGTTGAAAAGATTTAAGCCAACGGGAGATAAAACAAGTATTGCCTACACGAATATTCATGGGTTACTGGCCGATGGCAATGACCTTTGGATAGGAACCTTTGAACACGGAATTGATGTGATGGATATAAGAACCGGCAAAATAAAAAAACATTTTATGAGCGGCCCCGGTGAAAAAGATTTGAAAAGCAATTTCGCGCTTTGTTTTTTTCGTACCAGCGGCGGTAAGATTCTTATAGGCACCAGCAACGGGCTATATTATTACAACAAAGAAAAAATTGAATTTGAAAAGCCTGCCGAAATTCCGGGAAATATGTTTATTTCCAGTATACTGGAAGATCATAATAATATAATCTGGGTGGGTACCAACAACCAGGGTGCATATTGGTTCGATCCTGTTACGCACAAGAAAGGGCAAATAAAAACTGAATTAAATAATACCAACAGCATTTCAAATAATTCTGTCAACGATATTTACGAAGATAGTAATAACAATATCTGGTTTGCCACAGAGGGTGGCGGGCTTTGTAAATTAAATAATGATAGAAAAAAAATTACCGTGTACACGACCAATAATGGCCTTCCGGGCAATTTTGTATTTAAAGTCCTGGAAGATGATAAGAAGACTCTTTGGGCGACTACTTCCAGGGGTCTTGTAAATTTTGGACAGGATTTTAAAAAACCAATCGTGTTCACCCAGGCTAACGGTTTACTTAACAACCAATTTAATTATCATTCAGGTTATAAAGACAAAGATGGCCGGTTATACTTTGGAAGCGTAAAAGGCATGATATCATTTAAGCCGGACGATTTTTTAAAAAGTCACTACGTCCCACCCGTTTTCATAACGGGTTTGCAGGTTTATAATGTTGAATTAGATCCTGAAAAAGATACCGATGCCTTGAAAAAATCGATCCTCTGTACCGATAAAATTATGTTATCCTACGATCAGTCTTCCATAAGCATTGACTTCGCCGCACTTAGTTATGTTTCTCCTGAAATGACCGCCTATCAGTATAAACTAGAGGGTTTGGACGACGAATGGACAAGCATTAAAACAAATCGAAAAGTTTATTTTACCAATTTATCAACTGGTACCTACGTGTTTAGAATAAAGGCAGCGACCAATGATGCCTGGAGTAAAAATGAAAAACAGTTAATCATCGAAATAAAGCCGCCTATCTGGGCTACCAATTGGGCATATCTTTTTTATACGATCATGGTTATTCTTATTTTGTATTATTTTATCAGTAGCTATCATAAAAGGCAACATGAAAAAAAAGAAAAAGAAATTTATGAAAGTAAAATTGATTTCTTCACCAATGTTGCTCATGAAATCAGGACACCCTTAACCTTAATAAAGGCCCCGGTCGAAAATCTCCTTGAAAAAAAATATGAAATGCACGATATGAAAGAAGACCTGGCCTGCCTCGATAGAAATACGAACAGGCTTATAAATCTCGTGTCGCAAATACTGGATTTTCGACAGACAGAAATTAAGAGTTTTACACTTGACTTCACCAAAGTAAATGTAAACGAGGTATTAAGAGAAACATCACTGAGTTTCACGATCATGGCGAAAAAGAAACAACTTGATTATACTCTGGTAATGCCTTCCCCGGAAGTATATGCCTTCGCAGATGCAGAGGCCTTGCAAAAGATTTTCAGTAACCTTATTGGGAACGCAGTTAAATATGCGGACAAAAAAGTGGTGGTCACTTTGTATGCTTTAAAAAAGACGAGCGATACATTTACGATTGAATTCGAAAATGACGGACACATTATTAAAAAGGAACTGGCAGAAAAAATATTTGAACCCTTTTACAGGATAAAAGAAACCAATCATCAAAAAGGAACTGGTATCGGGCTGACACTTGCCAGGTCACTTGTTGAATTACATACCGGAAGTTTACAACTCACGTTCACTAAAACCGGGTGTAACATTTTTACGCTTATCTTACCGGCTCAGCCTGAACAGGCTCACCCGGAAATATCATTTATAAAAACAAACAACGCCCTGATTAAATAAAGTGCCTTATGCTTCCGTTAATTTTAATTGTTGATGATGATGACGAAATACTTGATTTTCTTGAACGGATTTTAAGTATTAAGTATCATATTTTAAGATCGGAAAACGGGGAGGATGCTTTACTCGTGTTAAACCGGGAATCCGTACAACTCATTATTTGTGATGTAATGATGCCCGGAATGGATGGCTTTGAGTTTTGTAAAATTATAAAATCAAATTTCGATTATAGTCATATACCTGTTATCCTGCTTACTGCAAAGATTACCATACAATCAAAAGTGAAAGGGCTCGAGTTAGGAGCCGATGCCTATATCGAGAAGCCGTTTTCAAAGGAGCACTTGTTTGCACAAATTGCCAGCCTTTTGGCAAACAGGAATATGGTAAGGGAGTACTTTGCCAGTTCCCCGCTGGTTCATATAAAAAGTATTGCACATACCAAATCCGATGAGCGGTTCCTTGAAACACTTAACGAAACTATTGCTGACAGGATAGAAGATACGGAAATGGATGTAGAAAAACTCGCCGGAATGATGAACGTGAGCAGGGTAACGCTGTACCGGAAAATCAAAGCAATTTCCAACCTGTCGCCACAGGAACTTATTAATATTATCCGGCTAAAAAAAGCAGCAGCATTGCTCGCTGAGGGCGACCACAAAATCTATGAAATATCCGCAATAGTAGGCTATAGTTCGCAGAGTAATTTCGCAAGAAATTTTCTTAAGCAGTTCAACATGACCCCTACTGAATACATGCAATCTATTCATCCGAAAAAGAGATAGGAAAACGTACTAACGTTAGGTCAATTTTAAACAAAAGAAGCAACCAGCAATACAATGCTAAAATGGAATAATGATAATATTTAACCAAAGAGTGCTTTCATAATTTTTTATAGCTAGCCTTCTTCCTTTTTTATCTTGATATTGAAACCAGGTGCCTTATAATCTTTGGGGAGATAATCTGCAGGAATGGTTGACGCGTTGCCATCTCTTGCATACATATAATGCGGCGAAAGAATTTCAATACCTCTTTCATTACATACGTCCTGGATATTTTGGTACAGACCGGAATATATATACGCCTGTTTGTTTGCCTCCCTGATGTAGGCATTCACCTGGTAGGAAACATAGAAATCATCAAGGCCGGTTTGTAATACAAAAGGTTGTGGGTTCTTTAAAACCAATTCGGTTTTAATAGCTGCGTCGATCAATGCCTGGTGCATTTTTCTCCACGGTACGTCGTAACCAATTGTTACGGTCGTATGAATGATCAATCCTTTATCAGGGGCATCGCTGCTATAGTTAATGGTGTGACTGCTCATTATGGTAGAGTTAGGTATAGAAATGATTTCGTTCTTGATAGTTCTTACCCTGGTAACCAACAAAGATTTCTCAATCACGTCACCGGTTACTTCCCCAATTTTTACACGATCACCTATTTTAAATAATCGCATGTAAGTCAGCACCAAACCCGCTATCACATTTGACAGTGAACCCGCGGAGCCAAAGGTGAAAAGGAAGCCCAGGAATACAGATACACCCCGGAAAACGGGCGAATCACTTCCGGGCAGGTAAGGAAATATAACGATGATCATAAACGCAAAAACCAATACCCTTACAATTTGGAATGTCGGGTTAGCCCAATCGGCATAAAAACCCGGAATACGCAGATTACCTTTTTCAATTTCATTTTTCAAAAAGTGAATTCCTCTTAATAGATACCTGAAAACAAAAATGATGACGATGATGGTTACCAGGTTGGGAAGATAATTCCAAAAGCCGCTGGCAATTTTCTTTACCGGGTTAAGTATATAACCAAACAAGGTAGTAGCAAAATTTTTCGTCCACGGAAATATGCCGAAGAGAATTGGCAGCGCTATGTAAATAGCCAATAATATAATAATCCACTTCAAAATTGTGTTAGCGGTCAACAGTGCTTTTACTTGTCTCTTCGCATCGAATAAGGTATAATTTTTAAGCTTTATCCCTTTAATTCTTTTTTCTTCCTGCGACACAATTTGTTTTGCAGTCCATTTGAATAATTTGCCGATGTAATGTATCAGCGCTATAATGATAACCAACACAAGCAAGGCAAGGCCAATCTCTATTGCCAGTGTCTTCAAACTGGTTTCTGACTTATATTTCGTGATGGCGCCGCCGATAATATCCTTATAATTTTTTGCCAGTTCTTCCTTTGATATATTATTCCACAAAGCATCATTTTCAGAAACACTTATAATAGTGCGATCTCCAAAAACGATATCGTTGGTTGTTTCAGACGGAAATACCTTCATTGAATCAGGCTTAAAACGAAGATCATCCGCTAACTTCTGTATACGGTTGCTTATAGCTTCTGCACGGTCCTCAGCAGTAAAGCTTCCTGACGAGCTGTAGATTAAAAAAAGCGTGTCTTTAAAAAAGCCGGCTACCGGGTAACCTATCGCCGTGTGCCGCAATGAATCAATCTGTATTTTCTTTTGAGCAAAACGTTCGGAATCTTTTTCGCTTAACTCCTGCAGCCTCTTTTGTAATGCTTCCTTTTTAAGATTATCGGATGCTTTTAAAGAGCTTATCTCGTTTTGCAAACTTACTTTTTGCAGCGAATCTGCTTTTTTCTGTTCCTCAATCAGGGCTACTTTTATGCTGTAATCATTCAGTAAAACCGAATTCAATGAATCATTTTTTTTTGCGCTGCTATCGTTTTGAGCAAACAGGCTTTGTGAAGTGATTAATATAAAAAAGGTTACAATTAAAGTTTTCGTAATGCTCATTTTTCAAAAGTTACATTCAATGGACAGAAGAAATTTTTGCAGATTACCAGGTTGTAAATGTAACTATATTGAATTGAATACTACACATTACGGATCGTGCTGGTCAATATAGAAATCGAATAAGAGGGCTACGAAAAGTTAGATTTTCAATTGGCCACTTTCTCAAAGATTGCGAATAAATTTTCATCCAGGTTTACATATTTGCAGTGCCACTTTAACGCGGTAAATAATGCTGAGAGGCAGCGCCCGGGTAACCGGCTATAAAATTAAATAAAGAAAGAGTGCCATTTGCCGCGGTAGGTTCGTCATTGTAGTATCTATTCATTTAAATCGACAAATCATGAAAGAGTATTTATTATTGATGAGAGGCGGCAAACCAATGGCCACTAAAACAGCAGCCGAAAACAAAACAGAAATGCAGGCCTAAGGAAAATATATGGGTAGTCCTGGCAAAAAATGACAGTTGGCAGGTGGGTTACCTTTGGTACCCGGGGCGCAGTGATAACTGCAGGGGGCGTTAGCGGTGAACCCGTACAATCGGCAGCAGAGGGTATTGTTGGCGGATACCTTATTGTGAAAGCAGAAAGCCTGGAACAAGCTACTGCCATAGCAAAAGAATGTCCACACATTGCCAACGAAGGCAATGTAGAAGTTCGGGAAATTGCGCCCGTGCCCGCCAGGTAAAGTTACCCGGAGTCAGTATTCATTTACGGAGTTTATAACGTTGAGCCAAGTGGGAGCCGAAACTATTTA
>JBDTOV010000058.1:0-29034 GCA_039933035.1 Ginsengibacter sp.
TTTTCCACATGTAATTGCCTGAGTATAGAAATAAAAGGAGTAATGCCAGCACCCCCGGCAATAAAATATCCCGGTCCTTTGTACTCAATAGCACCCCATACGTCACTGATAATTAGTTCATCGCCTGGCATTAGCTGGTGCATTTTATCCGTTATTCCATGGTGATCTTCGTAACGTTTAATTGTAAATTCAAGGTAAGGATTTTCATTTAAAGATGTAAATGTGAATGGCCTTTTTTCCTCCGCCAATGCGGGTTAATTAATAGATACATCAGTGGCCTGGCCTGGAGTGAAACTATAATCTTTCGGCTTTTCTAATCTAACGCTTTTTACATCATGCGTTACCTGTTGTATACCCAGGATTTTTACAATATTTTCTATCAATGTTTACTTTTTTGTAAATATAAATAAACCTGAACGACTGCTTTTGCAAAAAAATCAGCCCTGGCGTATCCCCCGAAAATGTGGGGCAGGCATGGCATTTCAATTGCACCTGCGAATATGTTCGCCGGACTCTTTAAAACAAATAAAACCGCTTTAGAAATTTACATTCTAAAGCGGTTGTGTTGAAGTTTTATGAATTATAGTTTTTGTAATTTGCTATTGAAATTTAATTCTTCATTAGAAATAGTCATATAATAAACGCCCTTTTTCAGCGAAGGTAAATTATTAACTAAAATCGAATTATTACCCTTATTTACACGGAGTGTTTTAGAATATACTATTTGGCCGGTACTATTATGTAGTATTAAAGTTGCCGTTGAGGGTTTAGTTGCACTAAATGATGCTGTAAAGTCATTGCTGAATGGATTAGGGTACACTGAAAGAAATGTATTTACACCCAAAGCAAGTTTTACAATTGAAGAAAATGCGTATTTGCCGTTAGCATCAACTTGTTTTAGACGATAGTAAACATATGAGCCTGTGCTCGGTGAATTATCCTGGTAACTGTAATTTGTAACCAGGTTACTTGAGCCTGCACTTTTAATTTTAGCAACCAAAGAGAAGTCCTGTCCATCGGTACTTTTAAACAATTCAAAGTGGTCGCTATTAAATTCCTGGCTCGTTTGCCAATCCAGAATTGAACCACCATCGGAATACCTTCCGGTGAAAGAAGTTAGTGTTACTGGGAGAGCTCCGCATGAATTTACAAGCACTGTATATTCATTCAAATAGGTGCATCCGGGATTTGATAATCCTGCTTCTGAAGTAGATACTACCAACCTATATTTATAACCGGTCATATTCGGGGTCACCTTGTTAAATACAAGGGGAAGTGTAAAACTATCACCGTTATAAACGGCCGTTTGAACACCAAGGGTACTGTCAACAAAAGTGGCTCCGCCGTCCGTACTTTTTTGCCATTTGTACCATGTATTGGTGTGCGTATTATCTGTTACAACATAATTTACGGTAAAACTGGATCCTTCGCATGTAGAATTCACCACAGGACCACCATCAGAACCGGTTAAAGCAATATTTGATGTTACAACACTAAATGATATGTCATCTAATCCCAAATCATTACCACTTGCAACGGCGGTAGCGTTCACTACTTGTAAATCTACCGACGTGGCAGTAGATGATGCGGTGAAGGTACCACCTACCTTAACCCAGGTTGGCGCGGTTGTATAAGGAATGGCCCCAGAGGTTCCGATTGTTTGTGTGCCATCTGCAGTAATCACCTTAAAGGAAATATTTGGCTCTGAACCTGCCTTAGCAGCGGAATTACTTTTAGGCAAAATATTAAGTACCCATGCGGAAAATTCATATTTAGTGCCAGGACAAACCGGGATAGATTTTATCTGGTAAAAAATATTGCTGTAAGAACTGTTTGGCGCACCGTTTACGGCCATAAAATATCCACCATCGCCGGTATGGTCCTGGCCTCGCCAGTCTCCCTTAATACAATTACCTCCGTTGGCATCTCCGACATTTTTTATAATAGTGTACCTGAATTCAGGTATTAGTCCCCCGCTGGCAGAAGTATAAGTATAGCCGGAACATGGAAGTGCAGATCCCGAGGAGGCACAACCGGTTAAAGCATTGCCGATATTACCAGCCGGATTGTAGGTTGCAGATCCGGATCTCGTACAACTTGCGGCACCGGAATTTACTGTAATGAACGGAGTGCTGAATGTGCCTTTTGCGCCTAATAAATTAGGGCCGCTTTGAGCTTTTGTAAATTGGAAACTGCAAACGCTTAATACCGTTAGCACGAGTGTGTAAAAATTTTTCATTTCTTTTGTGGTTGAGAGTTAATAAAATTGTTAACGGGAATACAAAAGATATGGGGATTAAGAAATCTTAATCTTTCAAGGTATGTATTGGGATAAGTTTATAGATACCTTATCAGCGGGTTGATATAATATATTTGGATTGGGAATCGTACTTCGCCATGTAACTTTACGAAGACGAATGTAAAACTATACATAATTTCCGGATAAACAAACATTTTGTATTTTATTTATTAATATTTTTTAGAAATATTAATCAACACAAATCAAAAGAACCTAATTATTATTGTTCTGTTTTTGAAAGTACTTTTTGAAAATTGGTTTCAAAAATGTAGTCCGTGCCAATTCACTAAATTTGATGAATTTTTAAATGTCAATGTTACCTGAATAATCTTTAAATTTTTATTACATGAATACAAACCGTCTAAGCGAAACCTTGCGTAGTGCATTAAATGAACAAATGACTAAAGAGGCTTATGCTTCACAAATCTATTTGTCCTATGGTTGCTGGGCAACAACCCAGGGTTACGATGGAATCGCTAATTTCCTTTTTCGCCACGCCAATGAAGAGCGAACGCACATGATGAAAATTCTGGAATATATTCTTGAAAGAGGAGCGAAGGCACAAGTGGAAGCGATCGGCGCACCACCTGTTGATCCGGGGAATGTGCAGGATTGTTTTGAAAAAATATTCGCTCATGAAATTGACAATACGAATGGCGTTTATAAGATTGTAAAAATGAGTCATGATGAGGAAGACTGGGCAACCTGGAATTTTATGCAATGGTTTGTTAAGGAACAAACAGAAGAGGAAACTATGGTAATGAGTATGCTCGACAAGTTAAAAATTGCCGGTGGCGAGAAAGCTTCAGGAGCATCGCTTTATGCCCTTGATCGCGATATGAAAAGTACACCGGATGATGCTGAACTGGCCGAGAGCAAAACGGTAGAAAATCCTTAGTGAGATAAGCGTATAAGCTACAACGTTATATCACATTTCATGTATTACCTGTATCAATAATTTGCTCAACACTTTATCTGTTGCCGAGGCTACCTGTATGATTTCTGCAATATCTACAGGATGCAGGTTATCAGGGTCACACTCATCAGTTATCACGCTTAGTGCCGCGCATTTTACGCCAATATGATTGGCGACTATTACTTCCGGCACGGTGCTCATACCAACCATATCTGCCCCGATTGTTTTCAAATACCGGTATTCTGCCCGGGTTTCGAGGTTGGGTCCGGGCACTGCCGCATAAATTCCTTTCGTCAAATTAATGGAGAGTTCTGCGGCAACTTTACTGATTTTTTGATTGAGCTCAATATGGTATGGACGACTCATATCTACAAAGCGATTTCCAAATTCAGGATCATTAAGTCCCCGTAGAGGATTTTCAGGTAATAAATTGATGTGATCATCAATTAAAACAATATCTCCTTTTTTATAGCCTGCATTTATTCCACCTGCCGCATTGCTTAAAAATAAATATTGCACGCCCAATTCTTTCATTACTCTTAAAGGAAAAGTTATTTGCTGCATGGAATAGCCTTCGTAATGGTGAAAACGCCCCTGCATCACCAGCAGCTTCTTATTGGCAACCATCCCGGAAACCAACTGGCCTTTATGAAACCCGACAGTAGAAAGGGGGAAATAAGGAATCTCGCTATAAGGAATGCTTTCTTTTATGTCAATTTCATGTAGCATGGCACTTAATCCTGTGCCTAACACAATTCCCACAAAAGAATCACCAAATCCCCGGTTCATTAACCAGGAACTGCTTTCTTTTATTTTATTCAGAATATCGTCCATTGATTGTTATTGAAGCCCTGCAGATAAGATGACATGTAATGATACAATGATTTTCCAGATGATTACTAACGTACCTCTATATGCGCTTTGCCAACGTAATAATATTTGTTGAGAGAATCGAGGATTTTTGTTGTATCGGACAGTGGAAGCATAAAAGTTTGGGCTACTTTATAGGTCACAGAATCGGTTGTGTACATGATAACCTGTCTTCCATAACTTTTTAAGATTGCAAGCCTCGCTAAGGCAACCTGTTTGCTGGTTGTCTCCTTTACCACCACCTTAAAAGTAAAACCGTCAGCGGGGTTATTTTGAGCATTTTTAATACTGTCAGCTAACTTTTGTACAGCGGCTAACGAATCATTTTTACGGAAAATAGCTGCTGAATCCGAGACAGGAACTATATTATCAATAATCGCGGCAGGCTCTTTATTATTTTCTTTAAATCCAAAATACCAGGCAGCCCATGCACCGGCCCCTAAAATAATAATAATTAAAATAATAAGGAACATTCTTCCATTGTTATTCTCTGGTTCTCTCTGGTAATCGTTAAACAAATTTTCTTCATGTTTTTCTGCACCTTCGTCTTCAATCTTCGGTTTGGGCATTTCCACTCTTTGTATAAGTGGCCCTGGCTTGAATTCAAGATCTCCCGATTTCAATTTATCAAGCGTCCCGAGATTATGAATGGTAAATGGTTTTCCTATATTAAGAAACTGGCGGCCCAAAGTTAAATATGAATCAAGGTCAGCAGAAGCCAATGGCTTAATTTTCTTTGTATTTTGAACTATGAAATTAATGAGTTCGTCATCTTCGCCTGTTTTAGGATCATAAACAAAGGTAATAGCATCCGGGGGAATTATGACCGGTTTATCATTGTCCGTACTTTCCGGTACCAGTGCATCAATTTTGAACGTCCCGATTCCCTGTAAAGAAATTTGTTTGCGTTTTAATAAGTACAGCACAACAGCCTGCTCGATTTTCACAGATTTATTTTTAATGAAAGCAAACCTACATTTTATTGGGCGAATTCCAAAAAATCATGGACTTCACCCATCCACATGCTTATTGAGCTTTGTTTTACAGGCTGTATACCTGATCTTCCTTTGCCATGGCTGGCAATCTTTACACAATTAATTTTTTTTTATCCGGAAGATTTACCAGGTAAATTTGCCACATGCTTACTAAAGATGAACAGCTTTTTATAGAATATTGGGAAAAAAACAGGATTAAAGAAAAAACTTTTCTCAGGCAAATTTTAGGTGGATTGCCCATAGGGCTGGTTTTTGCCCTTCCTGTTTTGCTTGCCGTTATTTTTCATGGATGGTACAAAAACATGATTTACATTTCTGATTCCCAACTCATCGTAATCATTATCGGCGTTTTGTGTACCGCTGTTTTTTTTGCCATATTTCGTATGAAGTTTAAGTGGGAGAACAATGAACAACTATATAAAGAGTTAAAATTCAAAGAGAAGAGGGACGATGCAGCACATTACTAATTTTTTTGCTCTTATTTTTAATCCCAAAAAATTATTAATGATGATGAAAAAAATTTTCTCCGGTTTAGTGTTATCTTCCCTCGTAATTGCAGGCTGCGTTAAAAATGATCACAAATGTTCGTATACTGATTCAACGGCAACGGCGCCTGCGTCTGAAATTGATTCATTAAAGACCATTCTCCAGGATTCAGGAATTACGGCAATTCAAAATCCCGCCGGGTTTTTTTATACGATAAATCAGCAGGGCTCCGGTACATCGGTGACCAATCTTTGCTCCAATATAACGGCAACGTATAAAGGCCATTTTTTTAATGGGAATATATTTGATTCAACTCTCGCGGGGCAGGCAGCAACCTTTCAACTGGGGCAGGTGATAGTGGGCTGGCAAAAGAGTTTACCATTGATCAACAAAGACGGAGACATTACTTTATACATTCCGCCTGCACTGGCTTACGGTGCCACTCCCCGTAAAGATAATGCGGGAAACGTAATCATTCCGGCAAACTCATACCTTGTGTTCAGGGTTCATGTTTTGGACATTCAATAGGTACGGATTGACATACGGAACCCCGGGCCTTCGATAAGTAACCATCGAGGTTGTGTATTCCTGTATAGGCAGAAGCATTTTGGCAAATCGTGGAAAACATACCGGTAATGAGATTACCTTTGGTTTATAATAATTTTATGAGCCACGAAGCTATTTCTGTATTTGATATGTTCAAAATAGGGGTAGGACCTTCCAGCAGCCATACACTAGGGCCATGGCGTGCAGCCAGCCTGTTTTTACGATCGCTTCAGCAAAAAGATTCGTTACATAAAGTGACCGGGCTGGAAGTATTGTTGTACGGTTCGCTTGCCAAAACGGGCAAAGGTCACGGTACCGATATAGCCATTCAACTTGGATTAATGGGAGAAGATCCTGTAACATTTGCGGTCAATACAATTGATGCAATAATCAATACTATTAAACTCAGTAAAAAAATAATGTTGAATGGTGTATATGAAATTGATTTTGAACCGGCAGAAGACATAGAATTTTTATATACTGAGGCCCTTCCGTATCATCCGAACGCGCTTACTTTTTTAGCAGTTTTAAATAATGGTGATCATATAGCTGAGACATATTATTCAATAGGTGGCGGATTTGTTCATAGGGAAGGAGAACAAGTGAATGATGATAGTACGGTGATTTTGCCATTTCCTATTGATGATGCGGATGACCTGTTGCACTGGTGTATGAAAACCGGGTTAAACATAAGTGAGGTAGTGATGGAGAATGAAAATACGTGGAGAAGCGAACAACACACTCAGGAAGGTTTACTGCGTATCTGGGATGTTATGAAAGAGTCCATTTTCCTGGGTTGCCATACATATGGTTTGCTGCCCGGGGGATTGAATGTAAAAAGAAGGGCCGCTCTTTTAAATCAAAAATTACTAAAAGAAAAACAATACAATGATTTCGATTCATGGATACAAATGATAAAGGAGGGGGGTACTGAGTTTAAGTATATTCTTGATTGGGTAAGTTGTTTTGCCCTTGCCGTTAATGAACAAAATGCATCCTTTGGCCGTGTCGTTACTGCACCAACAAATGGTGCAGCCGGCGTAGTGCCTGCGGTGCTTGCTTACTTCGTTATTTTTTGTGAAGGTAATGATGACGATAAAATCCTGCAGTTTCTTTTAACGGCATCAGAGGTTGGATGCATCTTTAAAAAAGGTGCCACCATTTCAGCGGCTATGGGTGGCTGCCAGGCCGAAATTGGTGTATCATCTTCGATGGCTGCAGCAGCACTTACTGAATGCCTGGGGGGCACACAAAGGCAAGCTTTGATGGCTGCTGAAATCGCAATGGAACATCATTTGGGAATGACCTGCGACCCGATCAGCGGCCTGGTACAAATTCCGTGTATTGAAAGAAATGCAATGGGTGCCATAAAAGCGATAACCGCTTGCCAGCTTGCATTGCAAAGCGCACCAGACTATGCCAAAGTAAGTCTTGACAATGTAATAAAAACGATGTGGAATACCGCTATGGATATGAATAATAAGTACAAAGAAACTTCTGATGGAGGCCTGGCGATCAACGTCCCGGTGAGCCTGAGCGAATGTTAGTTTGCCCTATTTTCTTATTCGTGGAAATCCGTGTAATTGGTGGCTATTTATTTACACGCCGTACTTCCGTTTAATGTCACGGTCAGTTTCGCGTTCCTTAATCGTTTCTCTTTTGTCGTAGATTTTCTTTCCCCTTCCCAAACCTATTTCCATTTTTGCAAACCCGTTTCCTGTAATGAAAATTTTTAAAGGAATGATAGAATATCCTTTTTCTTTTATTTTATTTTCAAGCTTCCGTAATTCCTTTTTATGCAGTAATAATTTTCGCTCCTGCATCGGTTCATGATTATGAATATTTCCAAAACTGTATTCCGAAATATGCAGGCTTCTTACAAATAATTCCCCTTTGTAAAAAATGCAATAGCTATCATTGAAGCTTGCCTTTCCCGCACGCAATGATTTTATTTCTGTACCGCTCAATACAATACCAGCAACGTATTTCGCCTCAATGTTGTATTCATAATATGCTTTGCGATTACTAAGATCCATGCTGGAATTGTGAAGGGTGGATGGTTAATTGGTTAAATGGTCTGCCGTTCTCTATTGATCTATGACAATGAACTTAACTGACAACTTAATTTCTGAATAAAATCAGTAAATGTTCCAGTTTTTCTTTAAGTTCTTTTCTTGGAATAATGAAATCAAGGAAGCCGTTTTCTAATAAGAATTCACTTCGCTGAAAGCCGGGTGGCAAGTCTTTTTTTATGGTTTCTTTTATTACCCGCGGGCCCGCAAATCCAATAAGAGCACCGGGCTCAGCCATAATGATGTCACCAAGCATCGCAAATGATGCGGTAGTTCCTCCAAATGTAGGATCGGTGCAAAGAGATATATACGGGATTTTAGCATCAGACATTTTAGATAAGCCACCGGAAGTTTTTGCTAATTGCATCAATGAAAAAGCACTTTCCATCATACGTGCCCCGCCACTTTTACTGATAATCATAAGCGGGATGGAATGCTCAATGCAATAGTCGCAGGCTCTTACAATTTTTTCACCCATTACGCTTCCCAGGCTTCCTCCTATAAATTCAAAGTCCATACAGGCAATCACCATATCCAAAGCGTTTACTTTACCATGGGCCACTGTTATTGAATCATGGATAGATGATTTGGCATAGGTTTCCTTCAGGCGTTGTGCATATGGCTTCAGATCTACAAAGCCAAGATAATCCCTGGACTTTATATTGGCAAAAAGCTCTTCGTAGCTTTCGTTGTCAAAAAGAATTTCGAAATATTCCGCACTGCCAATACGGTGATGGTAGTCGCACCTCGGACATACAAATAAATTCTCTCTTAATTCTGATACCGTGCAGGTATAGCGGCATGACGGGCATTTGGTCCATAAGCCGTCCGGTGCTTCTTTTTTATCTTTTGTAGAAGTAGTAATTCCTTTTTTTATCCTTCTAAACCACCTGCGTTTCGTTTCCTCGGTTTCACCTTCTTCACCCGCAAGGTTGGCGTCAAAGTCTTCTTCCTGTTTCATAAAAAGTCATTAAGTCATTTGTCATTCAGTCACCAAATACCAGGCCATCTGTCTATTTCAATGACCATTGACTTAATGACCTTTGCATTATTTTATGCCACTGTTATGCTTGTATCCAAATACACATCCTGTGTTGCATTTAATAATGCAACCCCTTCTTTAAAAGGTCTTTGAAAAGCTTTTCTGCCAAGAATCAATCCCATCCCGCCGGCTCGTTTGTTGACAACTGCTGTTTGCACCGATTCCGCTAAATCTGTAGCACCCTTACTTTCCCCGCCACTGTTTATCAAACCGATTTTACCGCTATAACAATTTAATACCTGGTAGCGGCAAAGATCTATCGGGTGATCGGTACTTAAATTTTCATATACCAATTTAGAAGTTTTTCCAAATTTTATCGCATTGAACCCGCCATTATTAGTAGGTATTTTTTGTTTAATAATATCTGCCTGTATCGTAACGCCGAGGTGATTTGCCTGGCCGGTAAGATCTGCTGCAGTGTGATAATCTACACCATCTACCTTAAACGCATTGTTGCGCAGGTAACACCAAAGGATGGTACACATGCCCAATTCGTGGGCAAGTTCAAATGCCTGGCTCACTTCCTGTAACTGCCTGGTACTTTCTTCGCTTCCCCAATAGATGGTGGCACCTATTCCTACGGCGCCCATGTTGTAGGCGCTCTTTACCGTACCAAACATCGTCTGGTCGTATTTGTTAGGATAACTTAATAACTCGTTGTGATTAACCTTCACAATAAAAGGAATTTTATGAGCATATTTTCGACTTACAATGCCCAGAACTCCAAAGGTAGAGGCCACGCCGTTGCAACCGCTTTCGACAGCGAGCTTTACAATATTTTCAGGATCAAAATAAATGGGGTTTGGTGAAAAAGACGCTCCTGCGGTGTGCTCAATGCCCTGGTCAACCGGGAAAATTGAACAATAGCCGGTATCAGCAAGGCGACCATGACCCATAAGCATTTGCATGCTTTGAACCACGCGGTTGTTGCGGTTACTGTTTACGAAAATATCGTCTATATAATTTGGAGAAGGTAGTGTAAGTGTTGACTTGTCAATGATACACTGGTGATTCAATAAACTTTCGGCCTTGTCGCCCAATAATTCGGTAATTTTTGATGAAGCCATTGTGAATTTTTTTTTAGAATGTATGCAAACCTACATGAAATTGATAAAAACACAATGCACTTCAATTTTCTGTTTGTAATGGCCCTGCATTATTATACAAATATTATATATGAATTGAGGAAGGGCTGCGGTATTTTGCGAAGCCGGTTGTTATGGAATAGAGTTATAAGAAATATTTCGAAGCATTTCAAAATAACCAGCGGCTTGTATCAACCTGCTTCCGTACCAGCTAAACATTTCACCATCAACAAGCATAATTTTCGCAGCCGGAATTGCTGCCTGAATTTCCCTTATATGTTTTTCTTCAAAAGGGTAGGGTTCTGAAGATAATAATACCAATTCACAACCCTGCAAATCTTTGCCTGTTATTTGTGGGTACCGGTCGCGGTTAAAAAATACATTTTCCATTCCGCAATATGCCATCATATCATTTATAAAAGTTCCGCTGCCAGCCGCCATGTAAGGATCTTTCCAGACGAGGTAAGCTGTTTTGATTTTGCTTTCGCCCGCAAATTTTTCATGTAATTGTTGAAATTTATTTTCAATGGTACGGGCAATCGCCAAAGCATCCCTTGTTTTCCCGGTGAGTATGCCGACATCTTTTATCATTTGTAAAGCACTTTTGAGGTCTGTTACATCAGTAACCAGTGTGTCATATGTTCCGGCTAATGCTTCCACCTGCTCTTGTATATTTTCTTCTTTATTAGCAATGATTAAATCCGGGTTGATTTGTTTTACGAGATCAATTTTTACATTTTTAGTTCCACCTATCCTGGTTTTATTTTTAAACCATGTTGAAGGATGAACACAAAATTTTGTAATGGCAATTACTTCATCTGCCAGTTGCAGATCATAAAGGAGTTCCGTTTGCGAGGGCACCAGGGAAACGATGCGGGAATAAACTTTTGAGGTGTGAATAGTATGAGGATGGATAATCATAACAGCCTGCAAGATATAAGTAAATAAAAAAACTTCTGCAATATTGAACGAATCAAATTGCAGAAGTAAATTTTTTTCGCCTGTTTTAAGAGGCATTTGGGGGGAATTATGTTGGAGATGTATCTCCTTCAGAATATATGTTTTCCCGGTTATTAGTTATTTAAAGGATTTGGATTGAATGTTCTTCTTTGGGTGGCTTCCAGGGATTGGTGGTCTTTTATAAAAAAGTTTTTGATGGTTCTTTAAAAAATATTAGAAAAAAGTGGAAGTTGACTGATATTGGATTTATGATTTTTTAAGGAATTTGGATAAACGATGCTTTTGTGTTTCTAAGGATATTTGGATTTAGATTAATGTCGACATCAACATCAATCAACTTCTGGAACAAAGATACGGGAGTGGTAAGGTGTGTACAAGAGCAGTATTGCTCTTTTTTGAATGATAGATAAATACTGGTGGATTGGTAAATTAAACATAAGCGACCGGGTAAAATTAACTGTGTACTATGGTAGAGTTACGCAGAAAAGAGTTGAAACATATATTTTAGAGAATGAAATAGTTTATCTACGAGCTTATGCTGCAAAGATGTAAAAAAGCTGTTTTGCAGGTGATATAACCTGGACGCCTCTTCACCTAAAATATAGCAAACAGGCAGATGGATCCCGTGCCTTATTTCGCCAGGCTTTGTATAATATCGTACTTGGTGACAATATGATAATCCCCGGTTTCATCTTTGCTTAAAACCGCGCCGCTTTGCCGCGAAATCATTTTACTTAACTTCTCCACAGGCGTATCGAAAGCGACTACCGGATATTCTTTTTCCATAACCGATGCTACTTGCTGGTTCTTAATTTCAGGATCAGATAATATTTGATTGAACAATCCTCCTTCGCTCAATGATCCGATTACGCCTTCCCCATTTACAACAGGGATATTTTCTATATCATATTTTTTCATAAGCTCAATAGCTTCCGCTACTGTTTGTTTGGCTAATACGGTTACGAGTTTTTTTGTGCCCCGGCCGCTTACGAGATCCTTAAAGGTTTTTACCTCCAGGAATCCTCTTTCCATCATCCATTGATCATTATAAATTTTAGCGACGTACCTGCTGCCATGATCATGAAAAATGCACACAACAACATCGGTTTTTTTCAATTCCTTCTTAAGTTGCATCAATCCCTGCAGGCAGCTTCCCGCACTGTACCCGCAAAATAATCCTTCTTCCCTTGCAATACGCCGGGCCATGATCGCCCCGTCTTTATCGGTAACTTTTTCAAACCGGTCGATGTATTTCATATCATAATTAGCCGGAACGAAATCTTCACCAAAGCCTTCGCTAACATACGGATATACTTCATTATCATCTACCTCACCGGTATCAAAATATTTTTTCAGCAGGGAGCCATAACTGTCAATCGCCCAAACTTTTATATCCAGGTTCTGTTCTTTTAAATATTGCCCGGTTCCTACGATAGTGCCGCCGGTGCCGGTGGCTACTACCAGGTGCGTAATCTTTCCTTCTGTTTGTTCCCATATTTCCGGGCCCGTTTGTTCGTAGTGTGCCAGGCGGTTGGCAAGGTTGTCGTATTGATTTACATACCACGAATTGGGAACTTCTCCTGCAAGCCTTTTAGATACCGAATAGTAGGAGCGGGGATCTTCAGGCTCTACATTGGTGGGGCAAACAATTACTTCTGCGCCTACTGCTTTTAAAATATCAGCTTTTTCTTTTGATTGCTTATCTGTAGTGGTAAAAATGCATTTGTAACCTTTTATGCATGCTGCCAATGCGAGGCCCATTCCCGTATTGCCCGATGTACCTTCAATAATGGTTCCCCCCGGTTTGATTTTTCCTTCCTGTTCGGCGACCTCAAGCATTTTTACAGCCATCCTGTCTTTAATGGAATTTCCGGGATTAAAATATTCCACTTTAGCCAACACAATGCAGGGAAGATCTTTTGTAATCTTATTGAGTTTTATCAGCGGTGTGTTGCCAATCGTCTCTAAAATATTGTTCTTCCACATAAAAAATAATTTGTTTAAAGTTAAAAAATTTTGGTAGAGGCAGCTCCTCCGTACAGTCCAGAACAATGGCTGTGAGCTATATAATACATTTTCAGCGGTCTGGAACTTATCATTTAGCTGAAGAATGAAAATCAGCTTTCATTACCTCCAGGGCCTTCTTCACGGTTTCATCACCGGGATTACTTACTTCGTACAAGCCTTGTGTTCGCCATATTTGCCTTGCTGTAAGCGTTTTGATCTGCTTTTCCAAAAGCGCCTTTCCTTTTGCATCATCCAGGTTAAAATGGATAGAGTCACGGGCTGCATAATTTTTAAAATCCAGTAAGGTCGTGCCATCTACCGTGTATTTTTGTTCAAAGACTTTTGGTGTTTTAAAAGAATTAAATTCTTTCTCATTTTTAAGATAGTTAATATACACAAAATTATTGAGCGTACCCTTTATGTATGCATTCACGATTTGCTTGTCAAAAGCCGTAGTGTCGTAAGGAACAAATACATCCGGCGAAATACCACCTCCGTCATATACCAACTTGCCTGACCCTGTTTTGTACACCTTTTCATTCGTATGTTTAATAGAATCAGCGAAGCTCATTTCGCCGTCGTGGAAGCGGTTCATAATATCCATATTGTACGCTTCCACTCCATTTTTATAGGATTTTTGAATACTGCGACCAAGTGGAGTATAATATCTTGCAACGGTCAGCCGTAAGCCTGATCCGTCACTGAGTTGAAACTGTTCCTGCACAAGTCCTTTGCCGAAGGAGCGTCTGCCTACCACTGTTGCCCGGTCCCAGTCCTGCAGGGCACCTATTAATATTTCACTTGCTGATGCGGTTCCTTCATTGGCCAATACTACCAGTTTTCCTTTTTCAAAGACACCTTCTTTACTGCAACGGTATTCCTTTTTAGGCGAGTGCTCTCCCGCCGTGTAAGTGATCAACTTATTGTCACTTAAAAATTCATCCGCGATATTGGTTGCTTCCGTTAAAATTCCGCCACCATTATCCCTGAGGTCAAGGATCAGGCTTTTCATTCCTTTTTTTTGCAGGCCTTCCATGGCACTCATAAATTCCTGGTAAGTCGTTTCAGCAAATTTATTGAGGCGTATATAACCCACTGTATCCGCAATCATATAAGCGGCATCCAGGCTATACAGCGGTATCATGCCACGGGTAACACTTATTGTTGTTTGAGTACCGTTTCTGAGCACCCGGATCACTGCTTTACTTCCGCCTGAACCCCGTAGTAATTTTCTGATTTTTCCCCCTGAAATATGCACCCCTGCTACCGCGGAGTCGCCTACTTTTAAAAATTTATCACCTACCTGCAATCCTGCCTTATCGGACGGGCTATTGGGCAGTACATTTAAGACATTTATCGTATCGCTAAAAATATTAAACTCAATACCTATCCCATAAAATTGTCCTTCCAGGTCCTCATTTACAGACTGTACGTCTTGTGCGGGTATGAGAACGGAGTGCGGATCAAGCTTTGCCAGCATAGCATTTATAGCTATGTCGCCAAGTGAATCTTCATTTTCTTTGTCCACATATTCCCGGCTTATCAAATCCACTACTTCCTGTACCGGCTTAGGCCTTCTTGTAAAAAATATGCCCGAATCCGGCATATCACTTTTTATCCGGTAACCAATGAACATACCAGCCACCATGCAAACACTTAATATCAGCGGAAGCCAAACCTGTAATTTTTTATTGCGCATACTATTCTTAATTATCTAATTTTATTTTTTTGAAATGCAAATTTCCTTAATAAACACGAGATAAACATGCCAGCCATCAAATTGATTGCCGATAGCGGTTCCACGAAGACCGAATGGGCTCTTTTACAGGGTAAAAAAAAATCTATAATTAATTCCCAGGGCATGAGCCCTTATTTTATCAATGAGCTCCAGGCCGAACACATTATAAGGGCTGAGGTGCTGCCAGGGTTAAAAAAAGCTGCCGTTGAGGAAATATATTATTACGGCACCGGTTGTACCAGCCCGGAGAATTCCCGAATGTTTAAAAAGGTTTTTAAGAAAATTTTCCCCGGTGCTTCTGTACTGGTTGACAGCGATGTTGCCGGGGCAGCCAAGGCGCTTTGCGGCGATGAAAAAGGAATAGCCTGTATTCTTGGAACCGGTTCCAGCTCCTGCTATTATAATGGCAGGCGCATTGCAAAGAATAATCCCGGACTCGGCTTTATATTGGGAGACGAGGGCAGCGGGGCTTACCTTGGAAAAAAAGTGATTCAATATTTTTTGTACAATACTTTTGATGAAGATCTCCGGGCAAGATTTGATGCGAAATTTGTAACCAATGCCAATGAGATCCTGGATGCGGTGTACAAAAAGCCGCTTGCCAACCGCTATCTGGCTTCATTTGCCATTTTCCTTGCAGAGAACCGCGGACACTATATGATAGAAAATATTATTGAAGATGGCTTCAATGATTTTTTTTACACCCATATATACAAGTTTAGGGAAAGCTGGAAACTGCCGGTTCATTTTACCGGCGGTGTTGCTTTTGGCTTCCGGGACGTTCTCTCTAATTTGTGCAGCAGCTACCAGTTGCAGCTTGGTAATGTTTTGAGAAACCCGATGGAAGGGCTTATACAATACCATGCTGATTAAATTTAAGCCGGACCTCTGAGCACATAAGCCGGAGCTCAGGGCATCATAGTCGTAGTTCAGAGCACCAAAGTCGGAGCTCGTAGCACGGGGCTCCTCCTTCCGAGCACTGAGCTCCTCGTTCCGAACAAGGAGTTCCTCCTTCCGAACTATTTAATTTTTATTTATAAAATTTAATACCTGCATCCGCTTTTATTACCTGATCTTTAACGGCACATCCAATATTTATTATTATGAAAAGAATTATTGCAGGCTTGCCTTTTTTAATATTAGCATGTATTTCTTACGCACAAAATACTCCGGACGCCATACTGGGCACATGGATTACTACTGCCGGAAATTGTAAGATAGCCGTCTACAAACAAAACCAGGAATTTAAAGCTAAAATTACATGGCTTAAAGAAGATGAGCATGGGTTGAATGATTATCGGGATGCAAAAAATCCGAACCCTGCCTTACGTTCGAGGAAGCTTTTGGGAACAGATGTGGTAGATGGGCTTCATTACGACGCTTCGGAAAATGAATATATAGATGGGGTTATTTATGATGCAAGAAACGGGAAAAAATGGGATTCAGTTGTATGGCTCACCAACGATCACTTGCTTAAAATAAAAGGATATTGGGTATTTAAATTCCTGAGTCAAACCAGCACGTTTAAAAGGGAATAGGTGCCCGGTTGATACTCCTTAAACAGGTAAATTGCAAATTAGATTTTCCCCGCACACCATCTTCAACTACCCCTTATCATGTACGACGCATTGAAATGATCATTGCAATATCCCTTACGGAGAACCTCCCTGCATGGTGAAAAATTCCATGTCTTAATAAGCATAGCGCTACCATAGGATCCCTTTAAAAAACTTATGTCTTTGTATGAGCAGGTAATCTTGTTCCATTTTCAAACATTTTGTTGCATAATCAAACACTTTCTTTTGCTGCACTTTGTTTACTGCGTTTATTTTCAGCATGTTAATATTGGCATTTATATTGAAAATAAACGGCAAAGAAATGCAATGGATACAGTACTTCCGGAGGGTGTAGTTAAGGTCAGAAGAAATAAACGCCTCTTTATTATCGCTGTAATTATTATTGGTTTAATAGCCGCCATATGGTTTTTCAGATCGGTTATACATTCATCAGTTAATACCAGGGAAATTACTACTGCTATTGTGGAGCGGGGAAATATTGAAAATACCATCAGCGCTGCGGGAGAAATTCTTCCCGAGTTCGAAGGGGTCATAACCAGTCCAATCAATGCATCCATACAAAGTGTGGTAATTGACGTGGGCAGTCATATACAAGCCGGCCAGTCTGTTCTCACGCTCGATAAATCGGTAGCGCAAACGGAATATGAAAAATCAAAGTTCGAATTAGAGTCGAAGCGGAATGATGTAAAAAAACTAAAACTCCAGCTAGACAAAAGCTTCTACGACATCAAATCAAACAATGACATAAAACAACTGCGCATCAATAGCCTGGAAGCAGAAGTAGAGAATGCCAAACGGCTGTATAAAGCGGGCGGAGGCACGCGGGAAGATATCGACCAGGTTGAGCAGAATCTGAAAGTTGCGCGATTGGAAAAAGAACAGTTGGAAAACGAAATAAAGAACAAACAACAAACCATGCAGCTTGAAATGAAGGAGGCGGAAATCGCTTCTTCCATACAACAAAATGCGCTGGATGCACTGGCACGCAAACTTGAGCTGGCTAATATTGTCGCATCACGCGACGGGGTGCTTACCTGGGTAAATAAAAATATCGGGACTGCAGTGCATGAGGGTGACCCGCTGGCACGCATTGCAGATCTCAGCAGTTTTAAAGTGCAGGGGAGCATCTCCGATAATTATCTCGACCAGTTGCACAGGTCAATGGCCGCCATTATTAAAATCAATGAAACGCAGGTAAGAGGCACCGTGGTAAATATTTCTCCATCGATACAAAATGGTATTGTGTCTTTTGATATACGGCTGGATGATGCCGGTAACAAATTGTACCGGCCAAATATGAAAGTTGATGTTTTCTTAGTAACTGAATCAAAATCCAATGTGCTGAGAGTAGCCAACGGCGCAGCTTTTAAAGGATCGGGCGCTCAGGATATTTTCATCGTAAAAAATGGTAAGGCGGAAAGAAGAACCGTTCATACAGGCCTGAGCAATTTTGATTATGTAGAAATTAAAGATAATATCCAGGCGGGAGACGTGGTGATAACGTCAGACATGAGTTCCTATAAAAATGTAAAAGAGATCACGATTAATAATTGATTATGAAGTTTGGATTTGTATGCTTATTGGTAATCTCAAACCTGTTTGATAAAGGCTGTTGCCAATCAAACAGTGACACTCTTGTATTATCGCTGCAGCAGGTTATACATATGGCTAAAGAAAGATCCATAGCATCCAAACAAGCTTCCACTACCAGGCAAACACATTACTGGGAATACCTCACCTATAAATCCAACTATCAGCCGCAATTATCATTGGACGGAATCTTACCCGGTTATAATAAGACATTTACAGAAGTGATACAGCCCGATGGTACCATTCAATTTCAATCTATTCATAACAACAATTCATCGCTGAATCTTTCCTTCAGTCAAAGTATTGCAGCTACCGGCGGAACTGTTTTTGGAACAACCCAGTTGCAACGTTTTGATGATTTTGACCGGCACAATACTTTATACAATGGCGTTCCCTTTGGCATCGGTTATAGCCAACCCCTATTCAGGTTTAATAATTTGAAATGGGAGCAGAAAATTCAGCCCCTTAAATACAATGAGAGCCGGCAGGCATTTGTAGAATCCATGGAAGATATCGCCATTAAAGCAAATGGATATTTTTTTGATCTTCTGCTGGCGCAGGTAAACCATCATATTGCTGAAACAAACCTCGATAACACAAAAAAGATTCTGCTGGTAGCCAATACAAAATTTGAATTGGGCAAAATATCCAGAAACGAAATTCTCCAGTTAGAGTTAGAACAGTTAAAAGCAGAAAAATCGCTCGGGATTGCCAAACGGGATATGGAAATTGCTACTTTAAATTTAAGGTCGTTCATAGGATTAAATGATACAGAAAAAATTGCCCTGTCAACGCCGGCAGCGATCATCAATATGGAGGTGCCGGTAGATAAGGTTTTATCAGAAGCTTATGCCAACAGGAGCGATGCGATAGGTTTTGTGCGGCGCATTGCAGAAGCAAAAAGAGATGTATCGAAAGCCAAAGGTGATAACGGTTTGAATGCTTCGTTAACTGCGCAATTGGGGTTTTCAAAAAGTGCAACCACCCTCCACAACGTGTACCAATCGCCAAAAGACCAGCAGCAGGTTGAACTTACCTTTACCATTCCCATTTTAGACTGGGGAAGATCAAAGTCAAGAGAAAAAACTGCTGGAGCAAATCTTCAATTTACTGAATATGCCGTGGAGCAGGATAAGCAAATCTTTGCGCAGGAAATAGTCACGCAGATCACCTTGTTTGACCTGATGAAACAACAACTGTTACTTACGGCAAAAGCCGATAGTATTGCATCTGAAAAATACCAGATAGCAAAAGACCGGTATGTTTTGGGAAACCTGAGCATTACGGACCTTAGCATTGCCTTCCAGGAAAATGACCAGGCAAAAAGAGATAATATTTCGGCCCTGCGTGACTTATGGGGCGCTTATTACGAGATAAGATATTTATCCCTGTATGATTTTGAAACCAACCAAAAGATCAATTATAAATAAACCCGTTTTATGATACCATTACAAAATACAGAAAACAGCAACTATCCTGCTTCTTCCCCATCTTCAACGATGATCCGGTTGAAAAATATTGAAAAAGTGTATCGCACGGATACCGTTGAAACGCTTGCCCTCAATAATATCAGCATTAATATTTTAAAAGGAGAATTCTTATCGATCATGGGCCCGTCGGGTTGTGGTAAAAGTACCCTGCTGAATATCATGGGCCTCCTGGATGCACCGACGAAAGGAGAAGTAAAAATAGACGAGCAAAAGACCGGCCAGCTTTCAGATAGCCTGCTCGCAGCTTTCAGAAATAAAAAGCTGGGCTTTATTTTTCAAAGCTATCATCTTATCAATGATCTGAGGGTGTTGGATAATGTGGAACTGCCGTTGTTATACCGCAAATTATCGGCAAAAGAAAGAAGAAGACTTGCCACGGAAGCCCTGGGGAAAGTCGGGCTGAGCAACCGCATGAAACATTTCCCCACACAGCTTTCCGGTGGGCAAAAACAGCGGGTAGCCATTGCGAGGGCTATAGTAGGCAGGCCCGAAATAATATTGGCCGACGAACCAACTGGTAACCTGGACAGTGCGATGGGAAGCGAGATCATGGACATCCTTCTTAACCTGAATCAAACAGAAGGTACTACCATCGTAATGGTTACGCACGACGAAAACATGGCGCAGAAAACGCACCAGTTGATAAGATTATTTGACGGATCACAGGTACAATAATCTGAACCACCTTACACAACATAAAAACAAATCATGCTTAAAAATTATTTCAAAATAGCAATAGCCGTTTTAAAGAGAAGGAAGTTTTTTACTTTCATCAGCTTGTTTGGGATTAGTTTTTCGCTTACAGTTTTAATAGTATTAACTGCATTTATAGACAATGGAATTAGCGCCAACTATCCTGATACCAACAGGGATCGCTCCCTCTACATTAATTTCGTCGGCTTGCGAAAGCAACTGCCCAATGGCAGTAGCAACTGGAACGGCTCAGGGAGTTATTATTTTTTACATCACTATACAAGCATGTTGAAAACGCCTGTAAAGGTGGCTATCTCATCCAACACTTCCGCTACAAATACCTATGTCAATAATAAAAAATTGGTGATTGGTGTAAAATACACTAATGACTCTTATTGGGATGTGTTGAATTATGTTTTTTTGGAAGGAAAGGCATTTAATATACAGCAAATTGAAAATGGCGACCATGTCGCTGTTATATCCGAAGATTTGAAGAACTCATATTTTGGCGATGTTCCTTCAGTTGTCGGGAAATATATTGAAGCCGACAATGTACAATATCGCATATCAGGCGTTGTGAAAAATGTAGGGGTAACAAATCTTTATGCATCTGCAGATTTGTATTTGCCTTACACAGTAAGCAAGGGCAATTATAAAGATGAATCTTTCATAGGCAGTTATAATGCGATACTTCTTGCCAATTCAAAAGCGGATCTTCCTAAAATTAAAAGAGAATACGATCAGTTGGTTTCACGTATTTCTCCCGGCAAAGATTGGGACCAGTTGATAGTACATGCTGATAGTTATTTAGAAACATTTACGAGACAATTATTTGGAGGAGGCACCCAAAGAAATTCAGGTTTCGCCACTTTCGTTTGGGTAACAACTGCATTTGCCCTGTTATTTCTTTTGCTTCCCACACTCAACCTGGTAAACATCAATACGAGCAGGATTATGGAGCGGTCTTCTGAAATAGGTGTTCGTAAAGCATTTGGCGCTTCTTCTAAAACGCTGGTACTGCAATTCATCGTTGAAAATATTATTCTTACTTTCCTGGGAGGGTTCATTTCGCTTGTACTATCGTATATCATTCTTCAAATAATAAATAACAGCAACTTTCTTCAAAATACAGCGCTAACAATAAATGCCACCGTGGTGGTGTATGCATTTATAACATGCCTTGTATTTGGATTTATATCGGGTGTGTACCCTGCCTGGCGTATGTCACGATTGCAGGCGGTTGATGCGTTGAAGAAGGTTTAGTAGTATCATTTCATTTTAAAAAATAGCTTTTATGATCAGGCATTTATTCAAACTTATCTGGAATAAAAAGAAACAGAATTTTTTATTGATAACGGAAATGCTTGTTTCTTTTATCGTGATCTTTGCGGTGTTTACCCTGCTCGTTTTCTTTTACCGCAATTATAAACAACCGATGGGATTCGATTATGAAAATGTGTGGGCCGTTAAATTTGAACGACCACCTGGTATCCAAAGTAATGATTCCTTAAAGTTGTATTACGAAACAGTAAGCAATTTGCTTCACTCCATGCCGCAAATTAAATATGTAAGTTTTACAAGTGGCAACTTTCCCTTTTCGCCGAGTTCGAATAACAACAGCGTATCCTATCTTAAAAACAATACGGTCTCCAATTTTTATATTGTGCAGGATGATTATGCCGATGCATTGAATTTAAAAATACTTGAAGGAAGATGGTTTAATAAAACAGATGGGATTTCGAAAGACCAACCGGTAGTGATCAATAAAACTTTACAAGAAGAGTTATTTAATAATGAGGACCCGCTTGGGAAAATTTTAGGTGAAGCACCCAACACTATGAAAATAACCGGCGTAGTAACCGATTTTAAAGACAAAGGTGATTATCGCCCGCTTCCACAAGGATTATTCGTAAGGATGGATACTTCCAATTATCGTTTTATCGGTACACTGCTCATAAATGTACAACCTAATACGGACGCGGCATTTGAAAGCAAGCTATTCAAATCGCTTTCGAATGTTATGGGTTCTACTATAGAAATTGTGCATTTAACCGATCAAAGAAAATCAATTAACCGTATAACGCTGGTCCCCATGATCATACTAATTATCGTCGCAGGGTTTCTTATCATCAATGTGGCCCTTGGATTGTTTGGTGTGCTATGGTATAACATCAGCTTACGCAGGGGCGAAATTGGTTTAAGAAGAGCCGTTGGAGCCAGTGGCAATGATGTTTCAAAACAATTAGTTGGCGAAGCATTGATGCTGTCAACTTTTGCAATTATTATAGGTTCATTTTTTGCCGTACAATTTCCGTTGCTGAACGTTTTTAATTTGCCCTCAAACATTTACCTCATCGCATTACTTTTGTCAATTGTATTTATTTATTTGCTGGTAATTATTTGTGCATTATACCCGGGCAAACAGGCAGCAGCCATTTATCCTGCTGTCGCTTTGCACGAAGATTAATTAATCATTAAATTGATGGCTGTTCAAATTACTTATGATACTTATAATTGACGATGATATAGCGGTAAGAACTTCCCTAATTCTTTTGTTGAAAAATGAAGAATATGAAGTAACGGCAGCAGCAGCCGCAAGAGAAGCCATTGAGGTCATAGAGAAACAACTTCCTTCATTGATCATTTTAGACCTGAATTTCTCCATTGATACTTCCGGTATCGAAGGGATGCAATTGCTGGAAAAGATTAAAAAAATAAATGAAAATATCCCCATCATACTGCTCACTGGTTGGGGAACCATAGAACTGGCCGTGCAGGGAATGAAGTTAGGCGCCAATGATTTTTTAAATAAACCCTGGAACAATGATCATGTTTTACAAACGATAAAAACGCTGCTTGACCTGCACGAAAGAAAAGCCGAAAAACATAGTCGCAGGGAACTTGACGACTTATATAATTTAAAACAAATAATCGGCGGGGATGATAAAATGATTACCATCCTCGATACCATTGGCAGGGTTGCCACTACCGACGCACCGGTATTAATAACCGGCGAAAGCGGTACCGGCAAAGAATTAATTGCAGAAGCTATTCATGAAAACAGTTTGCGAAATAATAAGCCATTTATCAAAGTTAATCTTGGAGGCATTTCAACTTCATTGTTTGAAAGTGAAATGTTCGGACATATCCGCGGCGCCTTTACGGATGCTAAATACGACCGGGCAGGACGTTTTGAAATGGCCAATAAAGGCACGATCTTTCTCGATGAAATAGGAGATCTTGATGCGGCAAGCCAGGTCAAATTACTGCGTGTACTACAGGATAGAACTTTCGAAGTATTGGGAAGCAGTCGTACCAAAACAGTGGACGTAAGAGTGATCTGTGCCACCAACCGCAACCTTGAAGAGATGGTTGGCCTTGGGAGTTTCAGGGAAGATCTTTTGTATCGCATCAATCTTATAACAATACATTTGCCGCCTTTAAGAGAACGGCAACAAGACATTCCATTGCTGGTAGCATTTTTCCTCAACAATTTAAAAGAGATATACGACCGGCCGCATTTGAAAATATCACGGGATGCCATGAAATGGTTGCAACAGTTACATTTGCCCGGGAACATCCGGCAATTAAAAAATCTTGTTGAGCGCTCGGTACTCGTCATTAAGAAAGATCATTTGGATATAACTGATTTTCGTTCTCAACTGGAATTATCCCCTGCTAAAAAAGGGAACATGGTTTTACCGGAAGTGGGCACCATTTCGCTCGACGAGTTGGAAATACAAATGATAAAAAAAGCAATGGCATATCATCATAATAAAGTTTCCAGGGCCGCCAATGCATTAGGCCTCACCCGCAGCGCACTGTATCGCAGGCTGGATAAATACAATATTGCATACGATGAAGCTGCGGACTAAATACATTGTATTCGTTGTAATGATCCATCTCGTAACGCTGGTACTTTCATTTATTATTTTCAGGGACAATAAAATATTCTTTATTCTTTCCGAGATACTGATCATTATATCCATTATTATTTCATGGCAATTGTACAATCAACTGATACAGCCATTGCAAAATATGCTTCGTGGGTTAGAGGCGATAAAAGAACGGGACTTCAATATCAAATTTGTAACAACCGGTAAGTATGAAATGGACCAACTGATCAGTGTCTATAATCAAATGATGGATCAGCTTAAACTGGAACGGGTAAAACAGGAAGAGCAACATTTCTTTCTTTCAAAACTTATTAATACTTCGCCAACAGGCATACTGATATTGAACCATGATGGTTTTATTCAACAGCTAAATCCCAAGGGCTGTGAACTATTAGCTATTAAAGAAAACGAAGTAACAAGCAAGTCGCCCGCCGATTTCTCATTGCCGGTAATGCAGGAAATAAATAAATTGAAATCCGGGGAATCCAAAACGATTACACTGAATGGTAGTACTACGTATAAATTACAAAAGTCACATTTTGTTGATCGTGGTTTCCCCAGGCATTTTATAATGATAGAAGAATTGACCATCGAAATCCTGGCGGCTGAAAAGAAAGCTTATGGCAAAGTGATTCGCATGATGGCGCATGAAGTAAATAATACCATCGGCCCGGTAAATTCTATAATTGAGTCTGCTTTAAGAACTCCTGATCTTTGGAGTCACCCGGCAAACTTGTCTTTGCAGGATGCATTGGAAGTCGCCTGGCATCGTAACCAGGACCTGAATATATTTATGCGGAATTTTGCTGATGTGGTACGTCTTCCCGAACCAAAGAAAACCACCATCGATTTAAATGAACTGGTACACCATGTGGCAACATTAATGAAAGGACCAGGGGAGGAGCGGCAAATCGTTTTTGAATACCGTTTGTCGCCTGAACCAATATTTTTAATAGCCGATAAACAACAGATGTCGCAAGTGCTCATCAACATTGTAAAAAATGCGATAGAAGCAATAGAAACAAATGGAGTAGTAATTTTTAATACGTTATCACATCCAAAAAAGATAGTTATTACGGATAGTGGAAAAGGGTTAGATCCCGCGACCAGTGAAGAAATATTTACGCCCTTCTTCAGCACTAAAAAAACCGGCCAGGGCATTGGCCTAACCGTTATAAAAGAAATTTTATTGAATCACGGATACAGTTTTAGTTTACAAACCCGGGAACAGGGGAAAACTGAATTTGAAATACTATTAACTTAAACATTCCCGGCCTTTTTCCATTCATAATATGGAATCTCGTCATGGCTTATGGTTTCCTGCTGGTGCCAGTAGGCCTGGGTAACCACATGACCATCGGGCGTATGCAACAATCGTCCGAAAATGGCATTGATGGTATTAAAAGTATAATCAGTAACCCCAACGGTAAATGTTTCCGGTGGTGGTGGTAACGCGGGAGCTACCGGTTCCGCTCCTTCTGCAGCTTTTGGCGCCGGTACCGCTTTAGGTGGCGGGGAGGGAACTATAACCACTGTGTATTTGTTATACTCCAGCAATTGCTTTAAAAACTGCACTCTTTCGGCCGGAACATTCTTTTCAACGATCCCGCATTTTACACCGTCGAGTTCTTCAAATTCATGATTTTTATTGATGGCCATATTCTTTGTATTAGGTGGTAAGTGTGGTGATATAATCGTAAACCCAACTGAATACTCCTATGAGCACAATGCCTGCCCCGCAAACGATCATGCCGAATTTAGTGGCGGGATGCAAGCTTATTTTCTCAATGGGCTGTTCATTTTTATCCATAAATACAGCCCTTATAACCCGGAGATAATAATATAAAGAAACCACCAGGTTCAATGCAGCCACGATAATAAAAAAGTAATTTCCTTTGGAAGCGCCGGCGGTGATCAAAAATAATTTTCCGAAAAACCCGGCAGTGGGAGGGATGCCCGCTAATGAAAACAATGCCAAAGCCAATACCCAGCTTACAAATGGATTGGTTTGATACATTCCTTTATAATCATTGATCCGTTCTTTCCCGGTTTGTTGTGATATGGCCCCGGCTACTGCAAATGCGGCAAGGTTGGAGAAGGTATAGATCAGGACAAAATACACCACAGAAGAGATGGCCTCTATTGAATTGCCGGTGATGCCTAACAGTATAAACCCCACCTGCGCGATGGACGAATACGCGAGGAAGCGTTTGATGTTTTGTTGCCTCAGGGCAAATAGATTTCCAATGATCATAGTGGCGATGGATAACAACATCACTACATTATACCACAGCTCGTGCAGGGGGCCAAACACTTTGTATAAAACGGTAATCATTATGAATGCAATGGAACCCTTGGAAATAACAGATAGAAAAGAGGCGGCTGCTACCGGAGCTCCTTCATATACATCGGCCGTCCACAAATGAAAAGGAACGATGGATAACTTGAATGCAAAAGCGGCGAATAAAAAAATAAACGCCAGTATTTGTAAAGGGCTTCCATCCAGCGCAGCAGGTATTTCTGCAAAACTGATCGTGCCGGTAGCGCCATACATCAGTGAAATACCGAACAATAAAATGCCCGATGAAAAAGCGGATGACAGGATCATTTTCATGGACGCTTCCGAGGAAATTCTTTTGTCGAGATCGAAATTGGCCATTGCCGCAACCGGTATCGTTGACAACTCCAGTGATAAAAAAAAGAGGAGCAGGCTGCCACTCGAAATCATAAAAAACATGCCCAATAATGCGGATAGCATGAGGATAAAAAACTCCGGCATGTGTTCACTCTTCTTTAGCCAGTCAGCAAACAATAAGGATATAAGGTATACGCCTAAGCTTAAAATACTTTTTTGAAAAGCAATTAATGAATTGGTGGTAAACGTGCCGCCAAACAATTGCCCGGTTTGATTGAAGAAAAAGCCTGCAACAAAATTGGCTAATAATAAAAACTGGATGAGTAATAAAAGACTTTCGTTCTTCATCCCTTTCCCTATCTTAATAAGTATCAGGATGAAGATGATGACCGCAATCACCAGTTCAGATTTCATTAATATTAACAAGTCGTTCAACATATATTTTAAAATGCAGAATGTTGTATATCGGGATTACTTCATTCCTGAATTACCATAATTAATTTCCTGTCACTTTATTCATAATTATTTCTGTAGCCGGACTGATCAGATCATTCAACCAGAATGGCGCAATCCCTATAGCGATAATGCCGGCAATTAAAATAATCGCCGCCAGTTTTTCATTCCATTTAGCATCACCTAAATTTCTAAAGCCTTCTTTTATTGGCCCCATGGCCACTTGACTGATTGCCCGTAAAATATACACGGCGGTCACCACTATCGAAACGGCGGCTGCAATAGTTGCGATGCGATGAAATCCATCGGGGTGTTGCCAGGAGCCTATAAGGATGGTCATTTCAGCGACAAAGCCACTCAGGCCGGGCAATCCTAACGAACACAAGCCAACGATGAATAATACCGTTGCAATAAAGGGCATTACTTTCAGTAAGCCACCCATGTCATTTACTTGCCTGGTATGAGTACGTTCGTAAATCATCCCTATTACCGCGAAGAAAAGGGCCGTCATCAGGCCATGCGATACCATCTGGATCACGGCGCCCGTCATCGCTGTTTTAGTGAGCATGCCGATACCGAGCAAAATGAATCCACAATGGCTAACGGAAGAATATGCATTGATATATTTCAGGTCCTTTTGCATCATGGTGGCGAAGGCTCCGTATAAAATGGCAATAGCAGAAAGAACGATGATAATGTTAGCATATTCTTTCGCTCCTTCGGGCATCATATACGTGGCTACCCGCAAACAACCATAGCTACCGAGTTTCATGGAAATGCCGGCAAGGAACATCGACCCCGCCGTGGGAGCAGAAGCATGACCGTCAGGAACCCAGGTGTGAAAAGGAAACAATGCGGTAAACACGCCAAATCCAACAAATAAAAGCGGGAAACAAATTTTTTGAACCTCGACGGGGATTGCGGTTTTGGACAATGCCAGTAAGTCAAATGTTCTTTCCGTGCCACCAAAATAAACTCCCAGCAAGCCTACTAACACCAATGCTGAGCCGCCCATTAACATCAGGGCTAGTTTGTTGGCGGCATATTCTTTCTTACCGCTTCCCCAAATGCCGATCAAAAGATATTTTGGTATGACAGCAATTTCAAGAAAGAAGAAAAGAATAAAGAGATCCAATGAAATGAAAAATCCATAGGCTCCAAAGCTTAGTAAAATGAGCAGGAAATAAAATTCTTTTGTCATCCTGGTTACATTCCACGAAACCAATACACCTGCTATTACCACGAAGGCAGTCAATAAGATCATGGCTACCGAAATGCCATCTACCCCTACATGAAAACTAATGCCTAAGGTGGGAAACCAATGATACTGCAATTCAAATAACATGGATGCATCATTACCGCCTGCTCTTTCACTACGGAATGCAAAGAGCAAAACAAACGCCAATACAAATTGTACCGTTGACCCAACCAATGCGGCCCACTTCACCTGCTGCGCATTTCGCAAGAGCAATATAACTACCGCGGTCAGCAGCGGTATTAACAAAAGTATTGTCAGATTCATGTATTAACCGGCGTTTTAATTTTTGTGAGCCATCAACATTCTATTTTGTATATCTACCTCCGGGCAACCTTTTTGTTTCTCCGGGCAACCTTTTTGTATCTCAGAGAAACCTTTTTGTATCTCAGAGAAACCTTTTTGTATCTCAGAGAAACCTTTTTGTAT